>SECS01000297.1 GCA_004211435.1 Novosphingobium sp.
GGACTATATGATCACGGCGACGCAGAGCGTGGTGAACCGCGGCGGCGCCCCTGTGACCGTCCGCCCCTTCGCGCTGGTCAACCGCACCGACAAGACCGCCAGCCTCGATAGCTTCAACGTCCACTCGGGCCCGATCGGTGCCTTCGACGGTTCGGCGAATTTCGGCACGAACTACGAGGACGTGCGTGAGGCGGGGACGATCGCCAATCCCGGCAAGACGAACTGGGTCGGCTTCACCGACGTCTACTGGCTCTCGGCGCTGATTCCCGACAAGGTTCAGGCGACCAGCGATTTCCGCTCGCTGGGCGGCAGCATCTTCCGCTCGGACCTGCTCTACCGCTCGGTCGCCATCGCGCCGGGCCAGCAACTGACGCGCACCACGCGGCTCTTCGCCGGCGCCAAGGAAAGCGCCGTGCTCGATCGCTACGAGGAAAGCGGCATCGCGCGCTTCGGCCTGGCGATCGATTGGGGTTGGTTCCGCTGGTTCGAAAAGCCGATCTTCATGCTGCTGACCGCACTGTTCCACACGGTGGGCAACTTCGGCGTGGCGATCATCCTGCTGACGCTGATCGTGCGCGGCATCATGTTCCCCGTCGCCCAGCGGCAGTTCGCCTCGATGGCGGCGATGCGCGCTATCCAGCCGAAGATGAAGGCGATCCAGGATCGCTACAAGGACGACAAGCAGAAGCAGCAGCAGGAGATCATGGCGCTGTACAAGCAGGAGGGCGTCAATCCGCTCGCCGGCTGTCTGCCGATCTTTCTGCAGATCCCGATCTTCTTCGCACTCTACAAGGTGCTGATCCTGGCGATCGAGATGCGCCACCAGCCCTTTGCGCTGTGGATCAAGGATCTTTCGGCTCCCGATCCGCTGCATATCCTCAACCTGTTCGGCCTGTTGCCCTTCACCCCACCCTCGTTCCTGGCGATCGGCGTGCTCGCGCTGCTGCTCGGCATCACGATGTACTTCCAGTTCAAGCTGAACCCGGCGGCGATGGATCCGATCCAGCAGCAGATGTTCGCGATCATGCCCTGGGTCATGATGTTCGTCATGGCGCCTTTCGCCGCGGGCCTGCTGATCTACTGGATCACCTCGAACATCCTGACGATCGCGCAACAGAAGTACCTTTATTCGAAGCATCCGCAGCTTAAGGCGCAAGCCAGCAAGGACGCCGTCGTGACGGCGCGCTCGACGAAGTGAGCCCCGAGGACGAACTCAAGGCGGAGCGAATCGAGCGGGCCGGGAGGCTGTTCTCGGGCCGGGTGGAATTCCTCAAGAGTGCGCCCGCGCTCCAGTTCCTGCCCGATCCCGACGCGCCCGAGATTGCCTTCGCGGGGCGCTCGAACGTCGGCAAGTCGTCACTGCTCAATGCGCTGACCGGCCGCCGTTCGATCGCGCGCGCCTCGGTGACGCCGGGGCGCACGCAGGAACTCAACTTCTTCGACGTAGGCGGGCTCGAAGAGGGCGGGCCGCCGGTCCTGCGGCTGGTCGACATGCCCGGCTACGGCTTCGCCAAGGCGCCGCCCAAGGTGGTGGAGAACTGGAAGCGGCTGGTGCGCGACTTCCTGCGCGGCCGCGACGTGCTTCGGCGCACCCTGGTGCTGATCGATTCGCGCCACGGGCCCAAGAAGGTCGACGTCGAGATGATGGAGATGCTCGACCAGTCGGCGGTCGGCTATCGCCTGGTCCTGACCAAGGCCGACAAGATCAAGGCCAGCGACCTGGCCGCGGTCAAGGCCGCGACCGAGGCCGAAGCGCGCAAGCACCCCGCCGCCTATCCCGAAGTGCTGGTGACCTCGTCCGAGCTCAAGATGGGCATCGA
>SECS01000141.1 GCA_004211435.1 Novosphingobium sp.
CACGAGCTTCCTCCCCTTGAAGTCCGAGGGCTTGATGCTGCCACCTTCGGGCGTCTCGAGCGCGATATCGGGAAGAACGTCACCGGCGACGGGGCGGGTGGTCATGAGTCGATCTCCAGGTCTTCGCCGAACAGTTCGCGCCAGACGGAGGCGACCGCGCCGCGCGCCTGGGCCAGTCCGGCCAGCACCGCCTCCCAATCGCCGCATCCGCAGGCCTTGGCAAGCACCGCGCGCGCCGCCGCGTGCGGTTCCTGGCCATCGGGCGCGAGCAGCCGCGCGGCGATCAGCATTCGCGCCAGCGCGCCGTGAGCGGCAATCATCGTTTCGGGCAGCAGGCCTTGCGCCACCAGAACCGGAATCGCCTCGCCGAGGCGCGGCAGCAGCGCTGTTCCCTCGCGCAGTTGCAGGTAGTGAACGATGAACTCGACATCGACGAGCCCGCCGCGCGCCAGCTTGACGTCGAGCGGCCCCTTGGCCGGCTTGTGCTGCGCCATGGTCCGGCGCATGTCGAGCACGTCGGCGCGCAGCTTGGCCGGATCGCGCGGCGCGGTCAGCACGCCGGTGACCACATCGCAAAGCTCGGCGCGCGCTTCCGGGGAACCGTAGAGCGGCCGTCCGCGGCAAAGCGCCATGTGCTCCCAGGTCCAGGCCTGTTCGCGCTGGTAGCGCGCGAAGCTGTCGAAGCTGACCGCCAGTGGGCCCTGATCGCCCGAGGGGCGCAGCCGCGTATCGACCTCGTAGAGCGCGCCTTCGGCCGTGGGCACCGAGAGCGCCCCGGTCACGCGCTGGCACAGGCGGTTGTAATAGGCCGAGGCGCCGAGCGGACGCCGCCCGTCGGATTCGCCGGCGAAATCGCCGGTGAACAGATAGACCAGATCGAGGTCCGAGGCGTGGGTCAGCGCGCCGCCGCCCATGCGGCCGAGCCCGAGCACGACGAGTTCGCTGCCGGCGATGCGGCCATGGTTGCGCTCGAACTCGACGAGCGCCGCGTCGGTCAGGACACGGATCGCCGCCTCGGCGACGCGCGCGAGCCCGGCCGAGATCTCGAGCGGATCGGTCGCCCCCTCGATCAGCTGCACACCGAGTGCAAAGCGCTTCTCGCCCACCCGGCGGCGGACGCGATCGAGCACGCGTTCGTAGTCGTCGTCGCTCTCGCCGTGCGCGAATTCGCCGATCAGTGCCTCGACATCGCCGGGGAGCGCAAAGGCACTGGCGTCGATCAGCGGATCGAGCAGGTCGGCGCGCCGCGCGAGTTCGTCGGCGAGCGGAGGCGCGAGGCTGAGGATGCGCGCGAGCAATTGCACGAGCGCCGGCCGCGCCTCGAGCAGGTTGAACAGGTTGATCGCGGTGGGCAGGTTGGCGAGCAATCGTTCCCAACGCAGGAAGGCCTGTTCGGGCTCGGGCGCTTTGGCGAAGGCCGCGAGCAGCGCAGGCTGGATCGCCTCGAAGGCCATGCGCGCGGCATCGCTGCGCAAGGCGCGCAGCTTGCCCGAGCGCCAGCCGTCGATCCGCTGCGCGAGCTCTTCGGCATCGGCGAAACCGAGGCTTGCGAGTTCGTCGGCGACGGGCGCGTTGCTGGCGGGCATCGCCGGCGCGGCCTTGCCCTCGCCAGGTCCGGTGCTGGCGATCAGCGCGTCGTAGCGCTCGCCGACATCCTGGGTGATGCGCGTGATCTCGGACAGCAAGGTATCGCTATCGGGCAGGCCTTCGAGCCTGGCCACCTCCTCGATCGCCGCCCAGTCGTTGGGCAACGCGTGAGTCTGCTGGTCGGCGACCATCTGCAGGCGGTGTTCGAGCGTGCGCAGCCGGTCGTAGCTCTCGCCGAGCAGTCGCGCATCGTCGGCCGGGATGATCCCCGCCCCGGCCAGGGCATCGAGCGAGGCGCGCGTCCCGCGCAGCCGCAGCGCCGGATTGCGCCCGCCGTGGATCAGCTGGTGCGTCTGCGCGTAGAACTCGATCTCGCGGATGCCGCCGCGGCCCTTCTTGAGGTCGAAGTTGGGCCCGACGGTCCAGGCCTGGCGCGTGTTCGAGCGGATCTGCGCGGTCAGCCGCCCGATCTCGGCGATCGCGCCGAAGTCGAGGCTCTTGCGCCAGACGAAAGGCCGGATCGCCGCGAGGAACTGTTCGCCCGCAGCCACGTCGCCGGCGCAGGCGCGCGCGCGGATGAAGGCGGCGCGCTCCCAGGCGAGAGCCGAGCTTTCGTAATGCGTCAGCGCCGCCTCGATCGGGATCGCCAGCGGGCTGACCTCAGAGGCCGGTCGCAGGCGCAGGTCGACGCGGAAGACATAGCCCTCGTCGGTCGAGCGCGCGAGCGTCTCCATAAGGGTGCGTGCCACCCGCTCGGCCGCTTCGCCCGGATCGTCGCGCTCGCGCCGCGGCAGCAGTGCAGGATCGTAGAGCAGGATCGGATCGATGTCCGACGAGTAGTTGAGCTCGCAGGCGCCGTGCTTGCCCAAAGCCAGCGCGAGGAAGCCCGCGGGCTCCGCCTCGGGCACGCGGCGGCGAATGGCGTCGGCGATCGCCGCGTCCATTGCCCGGTCGGCGAAGGCCGAAAGCTCCCCGGTGACGCGCGTCACGGGGAAGACTCCGGCAAGATCGCCCACCGCCAGCGCCAGGGCCAGCGCCAGCCGCTCGCGCCGCAGCGCCACACCGACGTCGTCGATGCCCTTTTCCCGTGTCTTGGCACCCTGTGCCTTGGCCCAGGCCAGCGCCGCTTCGCCCTCGCCGGCCGCGAGCAGCGCGACGCAATCGGGCAGGCGCCCCATCGCCCGCGAAAGGAAAGGCGCATATCGATCAGCGCGCGCGAGGGCTCCAGTCCAATCGTAAGGCGGGGGGGCGGCAGTCATGACGTCTGACTGCCCGTCCGGAGCGCACAGGGCAAGCCGGCTTGTCCGCTTGGACCGCCTCTCCTAGAACCGCGCCATTCCCTCCCTTCGAGGTTCATTCGGTCATGAAATCACAGCTTTTCGCTTTCGCCGCCTTGGCCACCGTCCTGGCAGCGCCCGCCCATTCCGCCGCTCCGGCACCGCAGATTGACGTCCCGTTGATGAAGCGCGTGGTCGAGACGCTCGCTTCCGATACGCTCGAAGGCCGCGCGCCGAGCACCGCGACCGAACCCAAGGTGCTCGATGCGATCATCGCCGAATTCAAGGCGGCCGGACTCCAGCCGGGCAAGGACGGCTGGCTGCAGGACGTGCCCACGGTCGAGATAACCGGCAGCAAATACTCGCCCCTGACGATCGGCGGAAAGGGCGCGCCGCTGAGCTTCGCCTATGGCAGCGACTTCGTCGCCGCCTCGTACCGCGTGACCCCGCGCACCGCGCTCAAGGACGCCGAGCTGGTCTTCGTCGGCTATGGCATCAACGCCCCCGAGCTGGGCTGGAACGACTATGCGGGCCTCGACATGAAGGGCAAGATCGCGGTCGTCCTGGTCAACGACCCCGACTACCAGACCGAGACCGAGCAGGGCCCGTTCAAGGGCCGCCGCATGACCTGGTACGGCCGCTGGCCCTACAAGTACGAGGAAGCCGCGCGCCAGGGCGCCGCGGGCGTGCTGATCGTCCATGACACGTTCCCCGCCGCCTATGGCTGGAACGTGGTCGAATCATCCTGGTCGGGCGCGCAATATTACGTGCAATCGGCCGACGACGGCGCGAGCCAGACCGAGGCCAACGGCTGGATCCAGAAAGGCGTCGCCGAAAAGATCTTCGCCGCCGCCGGCAAGGACTTCGCGGCGCTCAGCGCCGCGGCGCAGCAGAAGGGATTCAAGGCGGTTCCGCTGGGTGTGAAAGCCAGCCTCTCGTTCGACAATACCGCGCGCAAATCGGTCTCTCGCAACGTCGTCGGCGTCCTGCCCGGCACGACCAAGCCCGACGAATACGTGCTCTATTCGGCGCACTGGGATCATCTCGGCCGCTGCAAGCCCGACGCCACCGGCGACGACATCTGCAACGGCGCGGTCGACAACGCGACTGGCGTCGCAGCGCTCGCAGCGCTGGCCAAGGCGAATGGTGCCGCCGGCCGCACGCCGCGCACCCAGGTGTTCCTGGCGGTGACGCTCGAGGAATCGGGTCTGCTCGGCTCCGAATTTTATGCGCAGCACCCGGTCTATCCGCTGGCCAAGACCGTCGGCGGCGTGAACATGGACGCATTGCGCGTCAGCGGCCGCGCGCGCGACTATCAGATGGTCGGCGGCGACAAATCGGACCTGACCACGAGCTTCCGCGCGACCCTGCAGTCGCTGGGGCTCAAGGAAGCAGCCGAGGATCACGCCGAGCGCGGCGGTTACTACCGCTCGGACCACTTCAGCTTCGCCAAGCGCGGCGTGCCGATGTACAATCTCAAGCGCGGTCTCGACCAGTTCGAGGGCGGCGTCGCGGCCGGCGAAGCGGCCAACGAGGACTACGTCAAGAATCGCTACCACGGCCCGAACGACGAATATTCGCCCGACTGGGACTGGTCGGGCATCACCCAGGACGTCCAGCTATTCTACACGCTCGGGCGCGACCTCGCGACGAGCAACGCCTGGCCCAACTGGCATGCCAACGACGAGTTCCGCCGCGTGCGCGACGCCAGCCGGGGAGAGGCGAGCAAGTGACCTTCCGCTTTCCCCCAGAATGGCATCCGCAGGACTGGATCTGGATCGGCTTTCCGCATGACGGCGAGGAATGGCCGGGCTTTCTCGAGCAAGCCCAGGAGCAGATCGCCGCTTTCGCCAGCGCCGTCGCCGAGAGCGGCCAGGAAGCCCGCCTGATCGTCCGCAACGAAGCCAACGAAGCGCGCGCGCGATCGCTGGTCAGCAGCAAGGTCACGACCGAGCGGCGCACCTATGGCGACGTCTGGCTGCGCGATACCGGGCCGCTGGTCGTGCTCGACGGCGCCGGCAATCGCCGCGCGCGGCGCTTCGGCTTCAACGGTTGGGGCGGGAAATACCTGATGGACGGCGACCAGACGATCGGCGCCGAACTCGCGCGCGACGCCGGGCTCGCGATCGACACGTCGGACTGGATTCTCGAAGGCGGCGCGATCGACACCGATGGCGCCGGCCTGGTCGCAACCACCGAACAGTGCCTGCTCAACCCCAACCGCAATCCGCAGCTCACGCGCGGGGAGATCGAGACGCGGCTCTGCGCCGACCTCGGCTTCGAACGCGTGCTCTGGCTCGGCGACGGGCTGATCAACGATCACACCGACGGTCATGTCGACAACCTCGCGCGCTTCGTGGCGCCCGGCATGCTCGCCGTGCCGCGCGCGACCGGGGCCGACGATCCCAATGCCGCGATCTATGCCGACACCAAGGCGCGCGCCGAGGCTTTCGGCGTGACGGTGCGCGAGGTTCCCTCGCCGGGCCGCGTCGAACGTGACGGCCGCATCGAGCCCGCGAGCTACATGAATTTTGCGATCACCTCCAAGCTGGTGGTCGTGCCCACCTTCGGCAGCCCGCACGATGCCGAGGGTGTCGCCGCCGTGGCGGCGCTGTTCCCCGATCGCGACACCCTGGGCCTGCCAGGCGGTGCCGTGCTCGCGGGCGGCGGCGGCTTCCACTGCGCGAGCCAGCAGATGGCAAGCGCTGCCTCTTAACGGCTCGGTAACCGCCATGGGCGCACAATCGCACCCATGGCCCGAGTCATCGCTCTTACCCGCACCGTCGCGCAGCATCGCAAGCTCGAGGCGCTGCGCATACTGATCGTCAGCGGCTGCGCGCTCGCGCTGATCCTGGCGGGCCAGGCCTTTCCGTTCTGATCAGCCCTCGATCGCGTTTGCGATCGCGATGGCCTTGGTCTTGAGTTGCTCGACCGGCACCGGCGCCTGACCGAAGGCGATCGCGCCGGGCGGCGTCACCACGATCATACGTGCACCTTCCGGCACGTAAGACAGCGTGCGCAGCTTCGTCATCCACACGGCCTTGCCTTTGGGCATGGCGACAGGCTCGCCCGGGCCGGTCACGTCGGGCTGCGAGGTCACACCGGCGAGTTGCTCGTCGACGGTCTGCCCGCTGACCTTGTCCTGACGCAACAGCACCCCGAAGTTGTCCTTGCCGTCGGCGCTCGAATACGTGCAGTTCGACACCGTGACCTGCTCGTTGCTGGTTGCGGCCGAGCTTTCGGCCTTGGCCACGGCGACCCCGCCGGCCTTGCCCGCGGCTTCGGCCGGAAAGGTCTTGCAGGCATCGACCGCCCATTCGGCGCCCTTGCTGCTGCCTCCCGCACCGCCACCGCTGCAGCCCGCGGCGAGGCCGGCGAGCGCGAGCGCGCAAAGCGAACGACGAAGATCGATGGTCATCGGCAATTTCCTCCGGTCAGGATGATCAGGAACGGCGGCGCGCACGTCGCGCCGGCTTTGAGGCCGGCTTCGGCGCATTCTCGAACCAGTAGCGGCTCTCGTCGGGCAGGATCGCGATGAAACCGGCATCGGTCTCGCGAAGGCGGAAGCGCGACTTGTGCAGCGGATCCTCGAAACGAACCTCGCCCTTGTCCTCGTCGAAGAACCAGCGCGCCGATTCGGCGATCGCAGGGACCGCACCGCATCCGGTAGCAACGAATTCGCCGCCGACGTCGTCGGCCCAGGCGATCTCGGCGCGGCACACGGTGCGCGCGGAATCCTCGGTCTTCACGACGTAGCGGCCGAGGTAATAGCGCTCGATCTCGGAGGCCGGGCGCGCGGCGGCTGGAGTGGCGGCAAGCGCCAGCAAAATGCCTGCAACATATCGCACGCGCATCATGCCCCGATTCCCCCGTGGCGCAGATGGATCAGCGGATAGGGTCGCCCCTCGCCATCGGTCTCGGACCGTCCGATCACCACGAAACCACGC
Source organism: Novosphingobium sp. (assembly GCA_004211435.1). Taxonomy (GTDB): domain Bacteria; phylum Pseudomonadota; class Alphaproteobacteria; order Sphingomonadales; family Sphingomonadaceae; genus Novosphingobium; species Novosphingobium anseongense. The sequence goes on from SECS01000141.1 coordinate 6,812, forward strand.
GCAAGATAGAAGGGCAAGGCATTCGTCGCCTGCTCGTTTGCATCGACGCGGGCATTCGGCGCCAGGGCAAGAGCATGTCTTATCAAGGCACTACCGTAGCCCCGCCCGTGGACGGCGGGATCGACGAACAGCGCGTCGATCATGTCGCCGTCCATCGCCAGGAAACCCATCGGGCGCCCCGGCGCGTCGTCGACCAGCCAGAGTTCGACGAAGGGCAGAAACTGCGTGCCGACCATATGCCCGATCGCCGCGCGGTCCTCGGGCGTGAGGAATCCATGCGTCGCGTCGACCGCGGCGCGCCAGATCTCCAGCGCGCGCGATACGTCGGCCGAGGTTCCCGGCCGGACGATCACCGCAGGTCGGGCGGCGTCGCCTCGGCCTTGAGCAGCGCGATCGCCTCGTCGAGCGAGACGAACTTCTGCCGCTCCTCGCCCAGGGTGCGAATCGCGACGGTGCCCTCGTCGGCCTCGCGCTTGCCGACGACCAGCAGGTGCGGGACCTTCGCCAGCGAGTGCTCGCGGACCTTGTAGTTGATCTTCTCGTTGCGCAGGTCGGTCTCGACCCGCACGCCCGCATCCTTGAGCTTCGCCGCCACTTCGGCCGCATAGCCGTCGGCGTCCGAGACGATCGTCGCCACGACCGCCTGGACCGGCGCGAGCCAGACCGGCAGCTTGCCGGCGAAGTGCTCGATCAGGATGCCGATGAAGCGCTCGTACGAACCGAAGATCGCGCGGTGCAGCATGACCGGACGATGCTTCTCGCCGTCCTCGCCGATGTAGTTGGCGTCGAGCCGCTCGGGCAGCATGCGGTCGGACTGGATCGTGCCGACCTGCCAGGTCCGGCCGATCGCGTCGGTCAGGTGCCATTCGAGCTTGGGCGCATAGAAAGCGCCTTCGCCGGGCAGCTCTTCCCAGCCGTATTCCTCGGTGGCGAGACCCGCCGCGACGACGGCGTCGCGCAGCTCGGCCTCGGCAATGTCCCACTGCTCCTCGGTGCCGATGCGATTGTCCGGGCGCAGCGCCAGTTTGATCGCATAGGTGAAGCCGAAGTGCTTGTAGACGCGGTCGGCCAGTTCGCAGAACGCGCGGACTTCGCCGACGATCTGGTCCTCGCGGCAGAACAGGTGGCCGTCGTCCTGGGTGAACTGGCGAACACGCATCAGCCCGTGGAGCGCGCCGTGCGGCTCGTTGCGGTGGCAGCAGCCGTTCTCGACCAGGCGCAGCGGCAGGTCGCGATAGCTTTTGATGCCCTGCTTGAAGATCAGGATGTGCGCCGGGCAATTCATCGGCTTCAGGGCCATCCAGTCGGCCTCGCCCGAGATCACCGGGCCGTCATCGTCGATGTTGGGTACTTCGTCGGGGATGACGAACATGTTCTCGCGGTACTTGCCCCAGTGGCCGGACTTCTCCCACTGGCGCGCGTCCATCACCTGCGGGGTCTTGACCTCCTTGTGGTCGCCCGTGCTCAGCGCGCGGCGCATATAGTCCTCGAGCGCGCGATAGATGACGTAGCCCTTGGGATGCCAGAACACCGAGCCGTGGGCTTCGGCCTGAAGGTGGAACAGGTCCATCTCCTGACCGAGCTTGCGGTGATCGCGCTTGGCCGCTTCCTCCAGCCGGAGCAG
>SECS01000142.1 GCA_004211435.1 Novosphingobium sp.
GCGATATCGCGCCAGGGTCTGATCGAAGACATCGATTAATTCCGCGTTTCTAATTCAAAGATGACGAAAGTGACAAAGGTGACGCGATCCTGCGTTTCAAAATGCGGGGCATGACGAGACCCGAGGGTGCCGACAGACCTTTGGACCGCGAATGTGACGGGAAGGTTCATGCCCCGCGCCATAGCAGGTGGGCAGGCTTTAGGAAAACACCAAGCCAGCCGGCGTGTTTGCGAACGATTCGCATTTGTTCGGGGATAGCGTTTCGGCGCATCTCGACGCAGGCGACGCCATCGGCCATTCGGCATCACGCTATCGCGGAGGAGCCGATCTCATGAGCGCCTGGTTGTCCATCGTCCTCGCCGGCGCGGCCGTATCGCCCGCCACCCCCGTCGAACCGAACACCTGGTTCAACAGCAAGGACAATCCCAAGACCGCGATGCGCGTGGCCGAGCGCGGCCATGTCGCCTACACGATCGACGTGGCGGCCGACGGCACCCCGCTCCGCTGCACGCCAGATGAAAAGAGTGATCTCGATCAGGACGTCTGCGCGCTGGTGATGAAGCGCGCGCGCTTCCTCCCCGCGAAGGACGACCAGGGGCAGCCCGTTGCCGGAGCTTACGAGGCCGTCGCCAGCTTCCTGATGCCGGGCAAGCAGCGGTCACGCCCCGATCGCTCGAAACTGGCCGTCGCGGTCGACAGCCTTCCCGCAGGCGTGACCAGCCCGGCCTTCGCGCGCGTCGCCTTCCTCGTCGAGGGCGCAGGCACGGTCAGCCATTGCGCGCCGCTCGCCGGCGAACGGCGACGGTTCCAGCAGACCGTCCCCGCGCTCGGCCCGGCGGCCTGCGCGGCCCTGGCGCGGGACTATCACCCCTCGCCAATGACCGATGCTACCGGTGCGGCCGTGGCATCGGTGCAAAGCGCGACGGTCCGCTTCGAGGTACGCGCCCGCTGACCGCTTCGCGCGACACTTACGACTTGCGGTAATACCCGGATCCTCCCCTGAAAGGGGAGGGGGACCGCTCGCGGAGCGAGTGGTGGAGGGGTGTCCTGCTATCGAGAGGCGACACCCCACCGTCATTCACTGCGTGAATGCCACCTCCCCTTGCAGGGGAGGATCGTTAGGCGCCTCAAAGTGAGGTCGGATCGCCCCTAAAGCTTCAGCGCGAAGAGATATTCCTCGTCGATCTGCTCGCCGACCTCGAAGGTGATGTCGGCGACCTTGACGAAACCATAGCGCGCATAGAAGCGCTGGGCGCCGTCGTTGCCGCTCCAGACCGAGAGCTGGATCACATCGGCACGATGGGCGCGCGCCTCGGCCATGGCCCAGTCCATCAGCGCGGCGCCGATGCCTTTGCCGGTCATGCCCGGCGCGGTGTAGAGCTGCTTGATCTCGATCGGCCGCGCCGCCGCGTGAAATTCGCCAAGCGTGCTCGGCACCGCCAGCTTGCAGTAGCCCGCAAGCGCGCCGTCGCTCTCGACCAGGCAATAGCGCCGCTCGGGATGCGCTAGCTCGCCTGCGACGGCCTCGTGCGAATGGGTCTGTGCGATGAAGGCTGCCAGGTCCTCGGGCTTGTACATATAGCCGAACTTGTCGACGAAGCTGTCGCGGCCCAGCGCCGACAGCGCGGGAATATCGGCCTCGGTCGCTTCGCGGAGAATCGGATCGGTCACAAGGTCCTCGTCAGGCAGACACTGAAATCGTCGAGCACATAGTCGGCGAAAGGCGGGCATTCCACGAAACCGTGCGCTTCGTAAAGCCGGCGGGCGGGCAGGAACGCGTCGGGCCGGCCGGTCTCCAGGCTGACGCGCGCATAGCCGCGCTTTCGTGCCTCGGCGAGGAGGTGCAGCAGGATCGCCTTGCCGACGCCGCGGCCGCGATAGGCGGGTGCGGCGCGCATCGACTTGAGTTCGCCGTGGATGCCGTCGAGGTGCTTGAGCGCGCCGCAGCCCGCGAGCACGGCGCCGTCCCAGGCCGCATAGAAGGTGACGTCGGGCTGGCGCAGCCGCTCGATCGGCATCGCGTGTACGGACTCGGGCGGCGACCACGCGAACATCTCGTCGAGATGCAGCCGCAGCAGCGCGGCGATCTCGGGGCCGCTGAGATCGTCCTCGACGATGTGGAGCTTCATGTGAACTTGTCCGCCTTGCGCTTGCCCATGCGCATGCCGGTTTCGAGCCGCTGACGCAACGCGCGGTAATAGGCTTCGAGGAAGGCTCGCGCGTCGTCGCTGCCCGCGGTCCAGCCGATCTTGGCGCAGATCGTCTCGTAGACCGCCTGCATCGCCTCGGGCCGATCGTCGCGCAGCACGCGTTCGAGCATCTGCAATTCGTATTCGCCGTAGACCGCAAGCTCGGCCTCGCCGAAGCGGTAGCCGCCTGCGGGATCGGGGGCGGCCGCCGTGGCGGGCGCGACCGACAGCGCGGTCTCGAGCTTGCGCTTGGGCGCCTCGACCACCCAGGTCCCGGCGATGAGATCGCCCGCGCGCAGCCGGTCGCGGTTGAACAGCGGGAACAGCGCGAAGATCAGGAACCACAGCGCGGCGGTGATGCCACCCGCGCTCCAGTCACCCTCGGCGCCGACCTGCGCGAGGAAGACCACGGGCAGGAACAGCTCGATGTCGCGCAGCAGATTGCGCGCGATCACCATCTCGGCGGTCAGGCGGCCGCCGCCGTCGCCGCTGCCGCGCGCGGCGACGCGGATGCCGGTGATGCGCTTGCCCGGCGTCGCGCCACGCGGGCCGAGCTCGAAGAACAGGAAATAGGCGTTGCGGAACAGGAACAGCGCAATGATCGCGAGAACGTAGAGGAACTGCAGCGAGTAGTAGAGCGAGCCGCCGTCGCCGCGCGTCGCCGCGCCGACGATCGCGCCCCCGGCCATCGAGGCGAGGGCGAGGATGGTCACGAAGATCAGCAGGCCGATGAACAGCAGGTCGAGCATCAGTGCGCCCAAGCGCGCGCCGCGGCTGGCGACGGTCAGCGGCAGGGCCAGGCCTTCGGGCGTCACCATGATCCGGTCGCGATCGCTGCGCCGGTACCGCTCGGGGATGACGCCGGTCATGGCGTGCCGGCTCCGTCGACGTCGCGGCGGAACAGGAAGAAATAGCTCAGCCAGAACAGCAGCATGAAGCCGCCGACACCGAAGCGCCCGGCCGTGTCGTTGATCAGCTGGCGGCCGAAGCCTTCGAGCAGCGCGGCGACGACGAGCATCAGCACGACCCCGGTCATCACCTGCGAGGCGCGCCGCCCCGCCTCGGCGGCGGCGTCGAGGATCGAACGCTCGCCGGGAAAGGCCATGGACCGGCCGATGTGCAGGCCTGCCGCGCCCGCGAGCAGGATGGCGAAGAGCTCGGTCGTGCCGTGGATCGCGATCCAGCCGGCGAAGTCGGTGGTCAGCCCGGCGCCGTGGTAGAGCCACAGCATCGCGCCGAAGCCGGCGGTGTTGTAGACGAGCATCATCAGCGAGGGCACGCCGAAGGCGAAGCCCAGCGCGAACGCCAGGATCGAGACCTGGGCGTTGTTGCCGAACAGCCCCGCGGCGAAAGCGGCCAGCGGCTCCTTCGACTTGTCGGCGAACAGCGATGCGTGGAGCACCTCGCGGCTGGCGCCGGGCACGCGATCGTCGGCGAGCTGGCCGGGCATCAGCGCATGGTACCATTCGGCATCGCTCGCCACGAGCAGCCACCCCACCACGGTGCCCGCGACCATCACGCCAAGCGCCAGCAGCACGTCGAGCCAGATCGCGCGCACCGACGCACTCCAGCCGCCGCCGAGAAACCGCCGCAGCCACGAGCCGAGCGAGGCGCGCGGGCCGTAGACGACGAACCAGGCGCGCTGGACCAGCGCTTCGAGATAGGCGAGCGTCGCCGCGTCGAGCGAAGTCTCGCGCGCGATCGACAGGCTCGAGGCGACGGTGCGATAGAGCACGGGCAGCGCCAGCACGTCCTCGTCGGACAGCTTGCGCAGCCGGCCCTTCTCCATCCGCGTGACGATCGCATCGAGCCGCTGCCAGTCGCCCTCGCGCTCGAGCCGGAACCGGTCCGAACGCAGCGCGGCGGCCTCGATCGCCGAAACGGGGTTCTGCTCCGCCATCAACCGATCGCCCCCGAACGCTTGATCGTCAGATAGGCATCGATCAGCCGCGTGCCGATCTGCGAATAGGGCGCCTCGACCACGTCGACGCCGAGCTGCTTCAGGCGCCGCGTCACCAGCGCGCGCTGGCGCAGCAGCGAATCGGCGGTGACCGCCATGGCCAGCGCCTGCATGTCGCCGGGTTCGGCCACGGCCAGGTCCTCGAGCTCCTCGTCGGTCATCGTCACGAACAGCACGACATGGCGCGACACCAGCCGCCCGATCGATTCGATCATCAGCTCGGCGCTCGTCGGATCGGTGAAATCGCTGAAGATGACGATCAGCGAGCGGCGCTGGAGCCGGCCGGCGAGCGTTGCCAGGGCCAGGGTGAAGTTGGGTTCCTGCGCATGGTAGTCGAGCCCGGCGGCGGCGCTCTGCAGGCGGTGGAAATCGCGGCTGTCGGATACGAAGGGCGTCGAGACCTCGGGCCGCGCGGCGAAGCCGAACAAGGCCACCCGATCGCCGCCCTTGAGCGCCACATAGGTGGTCGCCAGCGCCGCCGAGACGGCGCGATCGATCCGCGGCACGCCATCTCCCCCCGCCTCCTTGGCGCCCCCCACCGGCTCGCACATCGTCTGGCCGCAGTCGAAGGCAAAGACGATCTGGTTGTTGCGCTCGGTCTCGAACTCCTTGGCATAGAGATGGACGTGGCGCGCCGAGCTCTTCCAGTCGATGCGGCGGCGGTCCATGCCGGGCTCGTATTCGGTCAGCGCCTCGAACTGGGTGCCCTCGCCGCGGATGCGCCGGGCGATCAGGCCGAACTGCGCGTCCTTGAGGAAGGTCTGCAAGGCCGGCGAGCGGACGAAGCCGATGTTGGGCCAGACACGCACGGCCTGGTCGAGCGGACGCTGCGCCTGTCGCGCGCCGAGCCCGAGCGGCCCGGCCCAGCGCAGCCAGAGCCGGTCGACTTGACCGGTGCCCCGCCGGCTTGGGGTAAAGGCAAAGGTCCCGCGCCAGGCGCCGTCGGCGCGCGCCAGCGGAAAGGCCGCGCGGCCGCCAGGCGCCAGGCGCGGATCGAGCGCGACGGCAAGGTCGACGCGGCTGCGCTGACCGCTCGAAAACTGCGCATGGCCGAGCAAGGTCGCCGCGTCGCCGACCTCGACGTCGCGCGGCGCGGTGAGGGTGACGTCGCGCAAGGGGCCCGCCACCAGCGCGTCGGCCAGCACGAGCAGCAGCAGCGCCCCGCCCAGTGCCGGCCCGGCGATCCAGGCGCCGGGCGCCGCCGCGGCGATCACCAGCGCGACCGGCGCGGCCAGCGCGACCAGCACCGCGGCGCGGAGCGTGGGGACGATCACGGCTAGCGCGGCGCCTCGGTCTGGTGGACGAGGTCCTCGACCAGCGCCTCGACCTGCTTGCCCTCGATCTCGGCGGCGGGGCTCAGCAGCAGGCGGTGGCGCAGGACCGAGGTGGCGAGCGCCTTGACGTCGTCGGGCACGACATAGTCGCGGCCGTCGAGCGCGGCCTTGGCGCGCGCGGCGCTGGCGAGGAGCACGGCGGCACGCGGGCTCGCGCCGCACGAGAGATCGGCGCTGTCGCGCGTCGCGCGGACCAGGCGCACGACATATTCGGTCACGCTGTCGGCCAGCTTGACCGCCTGCACCGCCTTCGTCGCCGCGTCGAGCGCGGCGGGGGTGGCGACGGCGGCGATGCCCAGTTCGGCGGGGCTCGGCAGGCCAGAGCGCTCGCCGTAACGCGAAACGATCCGCGCCTCCTCCTCGAGGCTCGGATAGGGGATCAGCAGCTTGAACAGGAAACGGTCGAGCTGCGCCTCGGGCAGCGGATAGACGCCCTGGCTCTCGATCGGGTTCTGCGTCGCGACGACCATGAAATGCGAGGGCAGCTCATGCCGCGTGCCGTCGAGCGTGACGCGGCGCTCCTGCATCGCCTCGAGCAGCGCGGCCTGGGTCTTGGGCGGAGTGCGGTTGATCTCGTCGGCGAGCAGCAGGTCGCAGAAGATCGGCCCGCGCGTCAGGGTGAACTGGCTGGTCTGGAAGTTGAACAGGTTCGAGCCGAGGATGTCGCCGGGCATCAGGTCCGGGGTGAACTGGATGCGCCCGAACTGGAGCCCGATCGCCGCCGCGAAGCTCTGCGCGAGGAAGGTCTTGGCGGTGCCCGGTGGGCCTTCGAGCAGGACGTGGCCGCGCGCGAGCAGCGCCACGAGCAGGTGATCGACGGTTTCGGTCTGGCCGACCACGGCCTTGGCGATCTCGCCGCGGATCGCATCGGCCAGTTGACCGACGCCGTCCAGGGTCATGCTGTCACTCATTGGGTAAGCGTCCTTTCGAGCGCGTGCAGATCCTGCGCCGCCTTCATGATCTCATGGGATGAGCCTGCCGCGCGCAAGCGCTCGGCGATGACGGAAAAGGGCGTGGCTTCGGGCGTGCGCGCGGCGAGGGCGCGGTCGATCGCGGCCTCGGTCGCGGTGACGTCGGCCAGGCGCGGCAGCGCCAGCACGCGCACCAGTCGCTCGCGCGCCCGCATGGCATAAGGGGCGGTGACCAGATGCAGCCGCTTGCTGCGGCGGATCAGCCCGGCGGCGTTGGCAACGAGCGCGCGCTTGCCGAACGCGATCGTGCGGGCGCCCGCGCGGGCCGGGCCGAAGCGCAGGAAGGCACGCCAGCCGACCGCGAGCGCCGCGAGCAGCAGGCACAGGGTCGCCGCGAGGAATGGCGGGGTGAAGGCCAGAGTCAGCAGGTTGGGCCGACGCCCGAAGCCGTTGAGCGTGAGGTCGAAATGGACCGCGCGCGCGCCGCCGGTCGTGGCGTGGACTAGCCGCTCGGCGAGCCGGGCATTGGCCAGATCGGCCATGCCGTAGTTGTCGAAGAGGTCCGGTTCGAACACCAGGACGATCGGCTGGAGCGCCCGGCCGTTCCCCTCTTCGCCACCCTCCGAGACCTCGCGCCCGGCCAGGGCTTCGAGCGCCGGATAGGAACCGCCATCGTCGAGATAGGCGGCCAGAACGCGCCGGTCGGAACCGCCGACCACCAGCGGCACCAGCCGCGCCCCGGTCCCCGTCTGGACCTGGCGCGCGTCAGGCAGGCGCCCCGCCAGCCCGCCGCCGGTCCAGGTGCCGTGCTTGCCATCGCCCAGGGGCGTGATCCGGACGCCGACGTCGTCGAGGAAACCCTGCCAGCTCGGCGATGCCGTCCCCGCGAGCTGCACCCAGCCGCGCTTGGCCTTGGGTCCGTCGGCTTTGGCGGCCAGCCACTTGGGCGTGATCACCAGGGTCGGGCCCGCCGCGCGATGTCCGGCGACGATCTTGTCGATCTCCGCACCTTCGGCGCCGGCCGGCGGCGTCAGCACCAGCAACCCGGGATCGTCGAGCGTCGTCACGTCGCGCAGGCGCCGAACGTCGTAGCCGCGGCGATCGAGAAATTCGGCGAAAGCCGCATAGCCGTTGAGCCCCTTGCCGCCCGCGTGGCCGCCACCGTCGTTGGTCGAACCGCCGGTCAGCCCGGCGCCCATCGTGTAGAGCAGCGCGACGAAGGCCAGCGCACCGAACAGCACGAGCGCGATCACGGCGCGCGGCGAGAAGGGATTGGCGTTCGCGCTCATACCGCTGCGCCGGGGGTCAGGCGCTGCAGCGCGAAGTCCGCATAAGCGGCGCGCGCAGCCTGCCAGTCGGCCAGGTCGAGATCACGCAGGGCGAAGAGACTGCGCTCGACGCGCGTGGCTATCGCCGTGAAGGCCTGACGTGCGTCCCAGGGCAGCGAAGGTAGTCCGGCGATCTCGCGCGCGGTGCTCGCGGGGCTCAGCCAGTCGGGCCGCGCCTCGGCGATATGGTGGACGCTGCGTCGGAGCAGCAGGTGCACGGCCTCGCCATAGCGCCCCTCGGCCGCCAAGCGATCGGCATCCTCGAGCAGCGCGACCGCGGCCGCGCGATCGGGCAGCCATGCGGGCGTTTCTGCGTCGCCCTGGGCGCCGCGGCGCCTGTTCATCAGCGGGCGGATCACCACGAACCAGAGCACTGCGATCACGGCCACGCCGGCCAGCGCGATGCCCAGCTTCTGCATCCAGGGCCAGGACAGGCCGAACAGTTCGCCCAGCGGCTTGAACACGGTTTCGAGGAAATCGCCGAGCGCGCGCATCAACCGCTTGAGCCATTCGGGCCAGACGGGAATGTTCGGCTTGTAGGGCGGCACCGGCGCGTACTGGATCGCGTCATCGGCGCGCAGCGCCTGCCAGTCGCGCGCCGCGTCCTGCGCGGCCGTCGAGCCCGCGATCTCTGCACCAGCCCTCGTCACGCGCGATTGGTGGCAGACGGACCGGCGAAGGGCAACCGCGTTCCGCCCCGGTTTGGAG
>SECS01000143.1 GCA_004211435.1 Novosphingobium sp.
ATCCTGGGCATCGCCCCGTGGAACGCGCCGATCATCCTGGGCGTCCGCGCGATCGCCGTGCCGCTCGCCTGCGGCAATGCCGTGATCCTCAAGGCCAGCGAGACCTGCCCGCGCACCCATGCGCTGATCATCGAGGCCTTCGCCGAGGCCGGCTTCCCCGAGGGTGTGGTCCAGGTCGTGACCAATGCCCCCGAGGACGCGGGCGAGGTCGTCGGCGCGCTGATCGACGCGCCTGAAGTCAAGCGCATCAACTTCACCGGTTCGACCCACGTCGGCCGGATCATCGCCAAGCGCGCGGCCGAACATCTCAAGCCCTGCCTGCTCGAACTCGGTGGCAAGGCGCCGCTGCTGGTTCTCGACGACGCCGACCTCGACGAGGGGGTCAAGGCCGCGGCCTTCGGCGCCTTCATGAACCAGGGCCAGATCTGCATGTCGACCGAGCGGATCATCGTCGTCGAGGCCGTCGCCGAGGCCTTCGCCGAGAAGTTCGGCGCCAAGGCGCAGTCGATGGCGACGGGCGATCCGCGCGAGGGCAATACGCCGCTCGGCGCGGTGGTCGATCGCAAGACCGTCGATCACGTTAACGGCCTGATCGCCGACGCCCTGGGCAAGGGCGCCCGGCTGCTGTCGGGCGGCGAGGCGGATTCGGTGCTGATGCCCGCGACCGTGGTCGACGGCGTGACCGCAGCAATGAACCTCTACCGCGACGAGAGCTTCGGCCCGGTCGTGGCGATGATCCGCGCGCGCGACACCGAGCATGCGATCGAGCTGGCCAACGACACCGAATATGGCCTCTCGGCCGCGGTCTTCACGCGCGACACCGCCAAGGGGCTTTCGGTCGCGCGGCGCATCAAGTCGGGCATCTGCCACGTCAACGGCCCGACGGTCCACGACGAGGCGCAGATGCCCTTTGGCGGCGTCGGCGCCTCGGGCTATGGCCGCTTCGGCGGGCGCCAGGGCATCGACAGCTTCACCGAGACGCGGTGGATCACGGTCGAGACCCAGCCCGGTCATTTCCCGATCTGATCGGAGGCGGACTATGCGGGGCATACTGGCTGCGGGAGCAATGGCTTTGACGGGAAGTGCGGCAATAGCGGGACCGGCAGCGCCAGCGCCCGGCCTCGAATATGCCTTCACCGCCACGGTGCAGGTCGCCGCGCCGATCGAGCAGGGCCAGGCCGACGGCGGCCGCAAGCGCTTCATCCCGATCACGGGCGGGACCGTTGAGGGCCCCTTGCTCTCGGGCGAGGTCCTTTCGGGCGGGGGCGACTGGCAGGTGATCGAGGATCACGGCCTGACGCGGATCGAGGCGCGCTATTTCGTCAAGGCGAGCGACGGCACGGTGATCGAGATCGTCAATCCCGGCGTGCGCGTGGCCGAGCCCGCGGTGATCGAGCAACTCGCGCGCGGCGAGGAAGTCGATCCGGCCGCCTATTACTTCCGCACGACGCCGCGCTTCGCGGTCGCTGCCGGCAAGCACGAATGGCTGCGCCGCTCGGTCTTCGTCGCGCGCGGCGTGCGCAAACCCGATCGCGTGCTCGTCGACTTCTACGTGGTGCGATGAGCCTCTCCGATACGCTGTCGGCGCATGTCGCCGGCCTGACCTGGGATCGTCTGCCGGATAGCGCCGCACGGGCCGCCAAGCTGGTCCTGCTCGACGCCAGCGGCGTCATGCTCGGCGCGAGCGGGCTGGCCGAGGAAGTCCGCCCGTTCCTGCGCATGGCTGCGGCGACGGGGGCGGGCCCCTGCACCGTGGTCGGCACCGATCTCACGGCTTCGGCGCCGATGGCAGCACTGGCCAATGGCGCGCTGGCCCATGCGCTCGATTTCGAGGACGCCTTCGACCGCGCGCCGGGGCATCCCAACGCCAGCCTCGTGCCCGCGCTGATCGCGCTGGCGCAAGCGGGGACGCCCGTCGATGGCAGGCGTTTCCTCTCTGCCCTGGCCGTTGGCGGCGATCTGTCGTGCCGCATGGGCCTGGCGCTGCGCCAGCCGATGGAGGCGGGCATGTGGTATCCGCCGCCGATGCTCGCCGCCTATGGCGCGACCGCCGGCGCGGCGAACCTGCTCGGGCTCGACCCGATGCAGGTGCGCGATGCCCTGTCGATGACCTTGTGTCAGGCGACGATGCCCGGCGAGATCAAGTACAGCGCCGGCACCGTCCTGCGCGCCGTGCGCGAAGCCTTTCCGGCGCAGGCGGCAGTGCAGTCCGCCCTGTTGGCGCGCGAGGGCGTCGCCGGCTTCGAACAGCCGCTCGAGGGCCGCGCGGGGTTCTTCGCGCTCTATGCGGGCGGTAAGTTCGCACCCGCCGATCTGACCGAAGCGCTCGGCGAGCGGTTCTGGATCGAGCAGCTGACCTACAAGGCCTGGCCGAGCTGCCGCGGCACCCATCCGTTCATCGAGCTCGCGCTGCAACTGCGCGATGGGCTAGATCCGGCCGCGGTGGTGGCGATCGAGGTCGAGCACGACGACGTCCAGGCGATGCTGGTCGAACCGATCGAACGCAAGCGCGCGCCGGCCGTGGCGATCGACGCCAAGTTCTCGATCCCCTTCACCGTGGCACTGGCCTTGGCGCGCGGGCGCGTGGGGCTCGACGATTTCGATGTGACGGCGCTCGCCGATCCGGCCGTGCTGGCGCTGGCCGCCAAGGTCACCTGCCGGCAAGCGCCGCGCGACAGCTGGCAGCGCGGTTCGGGCGGAGCCCTGCGGATCGGGCTGGCAGGCGGAGCCATGCGCGAAGCCGCGGTCGACAACGCGCTCGGCTGCCCAGACCGCCCGCTCGGCGAAGCGGCGCTCGTCGAGAAGTTCGTCGCCTGCGCTGCTCGTGCCGCGCGGCCGCGCAGCGAGGCCGAGGTGCGCGAGCTGGCGGCGAAAATCCTGGTGTTGGACGAGTGCGAGGACGTCGGCGCGCTGTTCCGCTGATCACCGCTCCGGGAGCGAGGCTGGCCTCAGAAAACCGCCCGGATCTCCACACGGCGTTGCGATTGCCCTGGCAAGCCATCGGCCTCGGGCTCGTCGGTCGGCCTGGCGCCGGTCTGCCAGCGCGTTTCGATCACGAGCTCCGGAATAAGGCGCCTCAGGCTCTCGGCTATGGCTTCGGCGCGCTCGCGCGCGACCAGCGGGCGTTCGGCCAGGCGCTGGCCTGACACCGTCACGGGGTCGGTCGCGGCATAGCCCGTGACGACGACCTTCCGGGGCTTCGCAACCTTGAGCCAGGTCTCGGCCTTGTCGAGCAGGTAGTCGTCGTATTGATAGATCAGGAAGTCGTTGTCGAACTCGAAATAGACCGGGAACACGCGCTCGCCATAGGGACCCGGCGGCACCGCGCGGGCGACCGATAGCGGGTCGATGTAGCGGCCCGACAGCTTGTAGCGGCGGCCCGGATAGCCCTCGGCTGGGAGCATGTGGCGCGGGCAGGACTGATCGAGCAGGCGCGAGGTGCGCACGGGATCGAGCACCGGCGCGCCGCAGGCCTCGGGGCCGGCGGCTGCAACCTTGCCCTCGACCAGCACGGCGAAGTTCCAGTCGGGCTTGTAGGGCGAGAGCGACGTGTCCCAGCGCCGTCCCGTCGCGGGATCCTCGACCAGCCAGCAGCCCGACTTGCGGCCGGAATCGGCGTCGCGATAGGTCGGGCAGGCGACGAAGCGGACGAGCTTGCCGGTCTCCTCGGCATGGGCCGCGAGCGGCGCGGCGAGCATCAGCAAGGCGGCGACAGTCTTCATCACAGCACGCTCATCAGGTTCACGAGGTCCTGCTTCTCCTGCTCGGTGTAGCCGATGTTGTAGCGTCGCTCGTAGTAGTCGACGACGCCGCGCAGGTCCTTGGCCAGGCCGTTGGAGAAATAGGGCGCGCGCGCCGAGAGCCCGCGCATCGATTGCAAGGTGATCTTGCCCGAATCCGCGCAGCGTCCCGTGGTCAGCGCGAAGCCCGGGTCCATCGTGTAGAACACGCGGCCGTAGTGCGGATGTGGGGTCTTGAGGCAGGTCACGCGGAACAGCGGCAGGTCGGGCATCGGATCGGCGAAGGGCAGGGTCGTGGTGCCGAGGTCGACCTGGCCGGGGGCGACGTCGTTCCCCATCTGCGTCATGTTGTGGCAGAACACGCAGCTGTTGCGCACGGGATTGCCGAAGCCGATCCGCGAATTGATCCCCGAGCTGTCGGTGATCAGGAAGGTCTTGTCGCGGAACACCCGCGCGCCGCGCGCGACCGAACGGCGGAATTCGAGCTGCGCCGGCGTCAGCGTCTTCGCGTCTTCGGGGCTGATCTTGTCCCAGGCGGCGAATTCGCTCCAGACGGGCTCGCCGATCGAGCCGAGGGCGCCGGGTTCGGAATCGCGCAGCTTGGCCGGGCCGCCCTTGGCGCCGAGCGTATCGAGCGCGCCGCCCTTGGCGCTGGTCTGCTGCGCGGCATAGATCGAGCGGATGAAGCCCTCGATCCGGCCGATCTGCGCGTCCGAAAGCTTGTCGAGCATCTGCAGGTGCGCGTCGCTGGCTTCGGTCATCTGCTGCTTGAGCGTGCCGAGCCGGCCGTCGGCCATGAGATTGCCCGAGAGCACCACGCCGGTCTCGGGATCGCGCGGCAGCGCGTAGCCCTGCTTGGGATCGTAGGGGAAACCCACCGCGAGCAGATACTTCATGTTCGCGATCGGGCGCGGGCGGCGATAGACCGAGACGTTGCCGGCGGCCGGGCCGTAGCTCGGGCCCGAATTGCAACCGTTGGGATCGCGCACGACCTCGAGCTTGAAGTCGGGCACGACCTTGCGGCCGTTCCACATCTTGGCGGGCCAGGGGCGCTGAATGCGGATCAGGCCGCGGTCGAGCAGCAGCGAATGCGAGGCGCGCGCGGCCTGCGGCAGGCTGGGGCAGTTCGCGCCGTCGAAGGCCGCGAACAGCGGGTCCTTGCCCTGGGTCTCCTCCCAGCGCGCGCGCGCGGTCGCGGCCGAAAGGCTCATCGAATCCGCCGGCTGGTGGCAGGTGACGCAGGCGCGGCCGTTGCGGCCGATCGGTTCGAAGAAGGGGTGGCCCTTGGTGTCGAGCGCGCCGCCGGTCAGCAGCAGCCGCAAGGTGCCTTGGGCATTGGCGTAATCGAGCTGCGCCGGGAAGCTGCGGCCATCGCCGGGCGACCACCAGCGCTCGGGCGCGTCGCCGAGCGCGCCGACCGAAGCCGACAGCGCTGCGGCGAGACCGGCCAGCGGAACGATCGCCTTACGAAACATCCCGCTGGCCCTCGCTGTCTCAGTTGCCGACCTTGACCACCAGACGCAGGCCGTAGGTCCGCGGCGCACCGTAGATGATGCCGCCGTCGGCGCTCGAGCTGTTCTGGATCTGGGTGGCGATATAGGTCTTGTTCGTCAGGTTGTTGACGAAGGCTTCGAGCTTGTACTTGTCGGTCCAGTCGAAGGTCACGCGCGCGTCGAACAGATCGCGGCCGGGGACCAGCGTGTTGATGCTGGGGAACGGCGTCGCGTTCTGCGCGGACAGGTGCGACCACTGGAAGCGCGGGGTAACCTCGAGCTCGCCGACCGGGATCGTGTACTGCACGCCGGCATTGACCGTCCACTTGGGCGAGAACGGCAGGACGCGGTCCTTGGGAACGAAGCGCAGGTTGGTCGGGCAGCCGGTGTCGGTGCCGGGCGCATTGGTGTCCGAGATACAGGCCGAATTGGCGAACTTGGCGTCGAGATAGCCGAGGCCGCCGTTGATCTGGAACCCGCCCCACTGGCCGGTCAGCTCGAGTTCGCCGCCCCACGAATTGCCGGCCAGCGCGTTCTGCGTGGTGGGCAGGCCGCCGACCAGGCTCGAAAGCTGGATGTCCTTGTAGTTCGAATGGAACACGTCGCCGTTGATGCGCAGGTGTCGATCGAACAGTTCGGTCTTGAAGCCCAGTTCGTAGACGAAGTTGCGCTCGGGCGCGAAGTTCGGCGTGTTGGGCGTCAGATTGACGCCGCCGGCCTTGTAGCCTTTCGAGGCGGTGAAATAGATCAGGCCGTTGCCGTCGAAGTGATAGTTCACGCCGAGCTTGCCGGTGAGCTGGCTGGTGCTGGCTTCGCTGACGAAGGGCAGGGTGAAGCCCGTGCCCGGCACCGCGAGGCGCGTGTAGACCTGCTTGTCCCAGCTATAGCGGCCGCCGGCGAGCAGCTCGATCTGTTCGGTGACGTAGTAGTTGACCTGGCCGAACAGCGAATAGGAGGTGTTCTTCGCCTCGGTGATGATCGAGCTGTTCGACTGCAGCAGGTCGCGCGTGTTGCGGTTGTCGCGCAGCAGGGTAACGGGCACGTCCTCGTTGAGCAGGAAGCCGCCGACGACCCACTGGAACGGTCCCTTGCCGGTCGAGAGGAAGTTCAGTTCGCCGATCAGGGTCTTGAAGTCGGTCGTGGCGTTGCTGACGCGGCCCGGGAACAGCGCGGTGTTGGCACCCGACGTCGGCAGGTTGGCCGGAACCGCGAGACGCGTGGCGGTGCGATCGCCGTCGGTCTGGTCGTGGGTATAGCCGTCCTGCCAGGAAACCAGCGCGCGTGTCTGGACCGTGTCGGACAGGTCGTAGCGCGCTTCGGCCGAGAGGCGATAGCCGGCCTGGTTCTGGAACGAGCGCGCGTCTTCCTCGATCGTGAAGGGATCGCTGGTCACCGCGTCGAGGCGGTTCTTGACCGCGTTGTTGTCCGAGCGGACGTCGAAATATTCGCCGCGCACGTTGACGTTGAGTCGGCCGTCCATGCCGCGCAGGCGCAGGTTGGCGCGCACCGCGTCCATGTTGAGATTGCCGGGCTGGCTCTGGGCGTTGACGGCGATGTTCTTGGTGAAGCTGTCGCGCTCCTCGTGGACGTAGGCGACGCGCAGGGCGACGTCCTCGCCGCCGATGTTCGCGGCCAGGACGCCGCGATAGCGGTCGTAGTTGGCGACGGTCAGGTCACCCACGGCGGTGGTCGCGTTGAACTCGGGCTCGGGCGTGCGGACGTAGATCGCGCCGCCGGTCGAGTTCTGGCCCGAGAGCGTGCCCTGCGGACCGCGCAGCACTTCGATCGAGCCGATGTCGTAGAACGAGTGGCCGATGAACTGCTCGTGCGGGATCAACTGGCCGTCGATGTAATAGGCGACGCCGGGGTTCGAGGTCGGCGCCGACTGTGCGATGCCGACGCCGCGGATGTTGATGAAGGTCGAGCGGTTGAAGGTGTTGATCGCCACCGAGGGGGCGACCTGCTGGATGTCGTTGAGGTTGGTGACACCCTTCTTCTGCAGCTCCTCGCCGGTGAGCACCGTCGCCGAGATCGGCACGTCCTGCAGGCTCTGCTGGCGGCGTTCGGCGGTGACGATGATTTCGGACAGACCGCCGTCATTGGCGTTGGTCGGCTCGCTCTGTGCGAGCGCGGGAACCGAAACGCCGGACATGAGAACGATAAGCGTGGCGCGGGCGATGCGAGTCATTGATCCCTCCCCAGGGTAGTGTTGATTGATTGATATGTTCTATAGCTATCGTGCAAGCCCTTGCATAGATCAAATCGACCGAGGCTGAAATAGGCCTGCCACAAAGGCGAGGAGCGCCGCGGCGACCAGCGCGATTCCCAGTCTTTCCATGTCGATAGGTGCGAAGTGGCCGAGCACGGCGGTAGCGAACCCGCTCCCCAGCATCTGCGTCGCGCCGGCGAGGCTGGTAGCCGTGCCGGCCAGGCCTTCCTCGGCGAAGAGCACGAGGGTGATCGCCGAAGGGCCGACGATTCCCGCGCCGAGCCCGAGCAGCAGCATCGGCGCGATCAGCGGCAAGGGGCCGGTGACCTGCGCCACGGCGAGCGCGAGTTCGATCAGCGAGCCGGCCAGGATCAGGCCGGTGCCCGCCTTCAGCGCGTCGGTGCGGCGCGCCAGCCAGCCGACCAGGCGCGTGCCGGCGATGCTCGCGGCCGCGACCGCGAGGAAGCAGGGGCCGGCCTCGCTCTCGCTGAGACCGAACGAGCGCACCAGCAGGAACGGGGCCGAGGCGAGGAACATGTAGAGCGCGCTGCTGCCGCCCGCGAGCGTGATGGAGGCGAGGACGAAGCGGCGATTACGCAGCAGGCGGGCGATGTCGCGCGCGAGGTGCGGCTTGGCCTGGTCGGCGTCGATCCGGCGGGTTTCGGGCAGACGCAACAGGGCGACGAGCATCGCCGCGAGGGCGACGCCGGTCAGCACGGCGGGGATCAGCCGCCAGCCGCCCAGGTCCGCGAGCAGGCCGCCGATCACGGGGGCCAGCGCCGGCGAGACGAGCACGATCATCATCAAGGTCGCCTGCCGCCGGGCCGATTCCTCGCGGCCGAAGATGTCGCTGACCATGACGCGTGCGGTGACCACGCCCGCGGCGCCGCCGACCGCCTGGACCAACCGCGCGGCGAGCAGCAGCGGCAGTCCCGGCGCCAGCGCCGAGGCCAGGGCGCCGGCGATGTAGAG
>SECS01000298.1 GCA_004211435.1 Novosphingobium sp.
CCTACGCGTGCTTGGAGCCGACCGCCTTTGACCGATGCCGCTCAGGTCGATCTGACCAACTGCGACCGCGAGCCCATCCATATCCTGGGCGCCATCCAGCCGATCGGTTTCCTGATCGCCTTGACCGCCGATTGGCTGATCGCGCGGGCCTCCACCAATACCCATGAGTTCATCGGTCTGGCGCCGGACGACCTGTTCGGACGGCCGCTGTCGGACGTCTTCACGACCAAGGCGGTACACGATCTTCGCAACCGCGCCGCCATCCTGCGTGGGCCCGATGCGGTGGAGCGGCTGTTCGACTGCGTGCTGATCGACGGTCGCCAGGCGTTCGACGTCGCACTTCATTTCTCGGGCGGTCAGGTCGTCATAGAAGCCGAGCCGGCGTCCGGCGAGCATGGCGACGCCAGCGGCACTGTGAGGTCGATGATCGCCCGCCTTGACCAGGCGCAAGACTTCGCGAGCTTCTATCGCGAGGGCGCCCGACAGGTCCGTGCCTTGATCGGGTTCGATCGGGTCATGGTCTACCGCTTCGGCGCGGACGGTTCGGGCGAGGTCGTGGCTGAGGCGGTGCGCGCCGGGATCGGCAAGTTCATGGGCCTGCACTATCCGGCCACGGACATCCCGGCGCAGGCGCGCGAACTGTATCGCCGCAACCTGCTGCGGATCATCACAGACGTGAACGCTACGCCGGTGCCGATCGTGCCCCAGCGGGACGAGACGGGCCAGCCGCTGGATCTGTCGCTGTCGGTGCTGCGATCGGTGTCGCCGATCCACATCGAATATCTGAAGAACATGGGCGTGGACGCCTCGCTGTCGATTTCGATCATCGTCGACGGCAAGCTGTGGGGTCTGTTCGCCTGCCACCACTATTCGCCGCGTTGCCCGACCTTCGAGCGGCGCTCGGTGGCTGAGCTGTTCGCCCAGATGTTCTCGATGCGCCTGGAGAGCCGAGAGCGGCAGGACACCGTCGAATACGAGCGTCGCGCGCGCGACGTGTCCGATCAGCTTCTAGGCGCCGTGGCATCGGACGAGACGCTGCTACAGGACCCCGACTGGCTGGGCGACATCCTGACACACGCCATCCCTGCGGACGGCGTAGGCGTCTGGCTGAGCGGCAAGCACGCCTTTTCCGGCGCCACGCCGTCGGTCGAAGACTTTCGACGCATCGTCAGGGCGCTGAACGGCACGGCGGCGGGCAAGGTGTTCGCGACCGACAGCATCGCGTCCATCGTGCCCGGCGCCGGAGACTTCGCGGCGGAAGTGGCAGGGATGCTGGCCATTCCGATCTCGCGGTCTCCGCGCGACTATGTGGTGCTGTTCCGTAAGGAACTGATCCATTCTGTGCGCTGGGCGGGCGACCCGCACAAACCGGTCAGCTATGGTCCCAACGGCCCGCGCCTGAGCCCTCGCGAAAGCTTCGCCGAGTGGAAGCAGCTGGTCGAGGCCCACTCGCAGCCCTTCACCGCCTCCGAGGTCCGCGTCGCCGAAACTCTGCGCGCCACCCTGATCGAGGTGGTGCTGCGCCTGGCTGACGAAGCGTCGGCCGAACGCCAGCAGGCCAGCGCCCGGCAGGAGCTGTTGATCGCGGAACTCAATCACCGCGTCCGCAACATCCTGGGACTGATCCGCGGCCTGATCCGGCAGTCAAACGCGGAGGAGCAGGACGTCGCGGAGTTCGTGAAGGTGGTCGACGGCCGCATCCACGCATTGGCTCGCGCCCACAACCAGATCACCGACGACCACTGGGGCCCCGCGCCGCTGCAGGCGCTGATCGACGCGGAGGCGGCGGC
>SECS01000299.1 GCA_004211435.1 Novosphingobium sp.
GCGAAGAAGCACGGCACCGAGGCGGTGGCCAAGGCCTACCTCGAATATCTCTACACGCCCGAGGCGCAGACCGCGATCGCGCGCAACTTCTACCGCCCGCGCAACGCCGAGGTCGCGGCCCAGTTCAAGGCGCAGTTCCCCGAGATCAACCTCGTCACGATCGACAAGGACTTCGGTGGCTGGACCCACGCGCAGAAGACCTACTTCGACGATGGCGGCGTTTTCGACCGCATCTCGGTCAAGAAGTAAGCCGCAGCCCTTTCCGCCCCGCAATCGAGCAGGCCACTGCAGATGTCGATCTCCCACCCTCGCAGCCTTGCGCGCGCCCGGACCTGGCGCCAGCCCTCGGTGCTGCCCGGCTTCGGACTGACCTTCGGGTTCACTCTCGCCTGGCTCACCCTGATCGTGCTGATCCCGCTGGCGACGATCTTCTTCAAGTCCGCCGGCCTCGGCTGGACCGACTTCGTCGCGGTCGGCTTCTCGCCCCGCGCGCTCGCCGCCTATCGCCTGAGCTTCGGCACCGCCGCCGCCGCGGGGCTGATCAACGCGGTGTTCGGCCTGCTCGTCGCCTGGGTGCTGGTGCGCTACGACTTCGCGGGCAAGAAGGTGGTCTCGGCGCTCGTCGATCTGCCCTTCGCGCTGCCGACCGCGGTCGCAGGCATCGCCCTGACCGCGCTCTATGCGCCGACCGGCTGGGTCGGCCAGTTCCTCGACCCGCTGGGCATCAAGGTCGCCTTCACCGCACTCGGCATTACCGTCGCGCTGGTCTTCATCGGCCTGCCCTTCGTCGTCCGTTCGGTCGAGCCGGTGCTCGCCGATCTCGGCAAGGACGTCGAGGAAGCCGCGGCGACGCTCGGCGCCAATCGCCTGCAGACCTTCAACCGCGTGATCCTGCCCGCGATCGGCCCGGCGCTGCTGACCGGCTTCGCGCTCGCCTTCGCGCGCGGCGTCGGCGAATACGGCTCGGTGATATTCATTTCGGGCAACATGCCCGGCAAGACCGAGATCGCGCCGCTGCTGATCGTCACCCAGCTCGAGCAGTACAACTATGCCGGCGCCACCGCGATCGCGACGGTGATGATGCTGGCGAGCTTCGCGATCCTGCTGCTGATCAACCTGCTCCAGGCGCGCACGCGCGGGAGGGCGATCTGATGGCGCGCCTCCGCTCGACCACCGAGGACCGGCTGACCCAGGGTGTGCTGATCGCCCTGGCGCTGGCCTTCCTGACCTTCTTCCTGGCCCTGCCGCTGGTCGCCGTGTTCTTCGAGGCGCTCGAACAGGGCCTCGGTGCCTTCGTCGCGGCGATCCAGGACCCCGACGCGATTGCCGCGATCGAGCTGACCCTGCTGATCGCCGCGATCTCGGTGCCGCTCAACATGGTCTTCGGCCTCGCCGCGGCCTGGGCGATCACCAAGTTCTCGTTCCCCGGCAAGAGCCTGCTGATCACGCTGATCGACCTGCCGTTCTCGGTTTCACCGGTGGTCTCGGGCCTGATCTTCGTGCTGCTGTTCGGCGCGCACGGCTATCTCGGCCCTTGGCTCCAGGCGCACGACCTCAAGATCATCTTCGCGGTTCCGGGCATCGTCCTGGCGACGGTGTTCATCACTTTCCCCTTCGTCGCGCGCGAGCTGATCCCGCTGATGATGGAACAGGGCAAGGCGGAT
This sequence comes from Novosphingobium sp., assembly GCA_004211435.1. Classification (GTDB taxonomy): domain Bacteria; phylum Pseudomonadota; class Alphaproteobacteria; order Sphingomonadales; family Sphingomonadaceae; genus Novosphingobium; species Novosphingobium anseongense. The sequence continues at coordinate 1,665 of SECS01000299.1, forward strand.
GAAGAGGCCGCGATCTCGCTCGGCGCCAACGGCTGGCAGACCTTCTGGCACGTCACCCTGCCCAATGTCCGCTGGGGCCTGCTCTATGGCGTGCTGCTGTGCAACGCGCGCGCGATGGGCGAGTT
>SECS01000144.1 GCA_004211435.1 Novosphingobium sp.
CATGGCCTTCTTGACGAGCTTTTGCCCCCGCTGCCCCCCTTCGGCGACCGGCAGGGGAGCCTTCGTGACGCGCTTGGACATTGCCATCGTGCTGTGCAGCCGCCCTTCGAATGGAACCTCATCCAACGCACTATCCGAAGGATGGCGACAAGTAACCCCGATGCGGGATCGACGAGCGATCGAGCGCCCATTCCGAGCTTTCGCGATCGGGCCGGATTCCAGCGAAGATGGGTATGATCGGCGAGGTCCGGCAAGCCGTCGCCTGACCTCGTGACGCGCTCACCCTATCGGGGCAATTTCGCGACGATCTCTTCGCCGAACCATTGGACATTCTCGACGAAGGCGGCGCGGCTGGGCGCCGGGAGGCCCACGGTGGTCCAGGTGACGCCAGCCTCTGCCAGTTCGCCATAGGCATCGATGGCTTGGGCAACCCCGGCGGGGTCTTGCGGCGCCAGTGCACCGCCGTCGAGGCGGCCCATGCAGATCGTCAGCGGGCTGGTCCGGCCGATCTCGTCGGCATAGGCCCGCGCATAGGCGATCTTCTCCTGCAGATGGGCGATGGTCGAGAGTTCGTCGGTGCGCGCGGTCTTGGTGACGACGCCGGCGACCGGAAACGGCGACCAGCCATCGCACAGCGCGACCGCGCGACGGATCGCCGGGTTCGCATTGCCACCGGCCCAGATCGGAATGCCCTCCGCCCGGGGCGGTCGCGGCAGGATTACGGCGTCGCGCGCGGTGAAACGCGGGCCTTCATGCTGCACCGGTTCACCCGTCCAGGCCTGGCGCAGGATATGGATGGATTCGTCGGTAATCTCGCCGCGATCCTCGAACGACACGCCGACCGCGGCATATTCGGGCTTCAGATAGCCGGTGCCGATCCCGAGGATGAGCCGACCACCGGCCAAGGCGTCGAGCGAGGCGGCCGCCTTAGCGACGACAAAGGGATTGCGGTAGGCCAGGACCAGAATGTGTGTCTGCAACTGCAGCCGAGGGCTGGCCGCCGCCGCGGCGGTGAGCGCGACGAACGGGTCGAGCGTCGCATGTCCGCCGCCCGCGAGCCAACGGCCGCTGGGGGCCGGATGATCGGTGACGAAGACACCGTCGAGACCGGCTCGATCTATCGCCTGGACCATTTCCCCGATGGCACCCAGCGTGTGGAATTCACCGGCCGTGTTCTCGTCGAGCGGCAAGGAGCAGGAAAAGCGCATCTAAGATCCTCGGAATTGGGCCTACCGGAAGGTCCCGGCTCAAGCTGGGGATTTCACGCGGAGCCCAGCCATGCTGCGCATGCATTGTAGCAGAACCTCGGGCTCGGGACTTGGTATGAGATAGTGCGAATAGGCGAGCCTCAGAAAGATTTCGGCCGCCTGCTCCACCGATAGCTCGCCGGCCCGGACGGCTGGAACGCGTGCGATGGCATCTCCGAGCAGGCGCACCCAGGTCGCGGTTTGCTTGGGCAAAGAAACCGTCAACGAGCGGACGGTCATGCCCGGCTCGATCAGCCGCGAGGCAATCCCGAAGGTTTCGTCGAGATAGGTGACGAGATAGCGCAGGGCAGCGTCCAACCGGCCCGCCGGCGTAGTCTCCGTATCGAGAGCTTCGGCCAGCCCTTCATAGAAACGCTTTTCCTGGTGCGCGGCGATGGCGACGAGCAGGTCTTCGCGCGTCGCGAACCAGCGATAGAGCGTCGGCCGCGACACGCGGGCCGCCTCGGCCACCGCCGACAGCGACAGCTTGTCGTGACTGCCCAGCTCGGCCAGCAGCCGGCAGGCCGCGGCGACGATCGCATCTGCACTGGCGCTGCGTTCTCCCATGACATGAGCATTACGCCATCGGGACTCGATGTAAAGTGACCCGCCTTCTCGAACTTGACACTTTGCACCAAATTTGTAACGTTTCTCCTATCGCCGGATAGAGAGGCCAGTCCCATGGCTCCTGCGGCGACAGACAAAATGGGAGACGAGAATGCCGGCGACCGAAGGGCAAACCGCGCGCGACGTGAAGGCTACGGTGAACTACGTGCGCAATCCGCGGGCATCGGCAGCGGAACCGCGCCTCGAATTCTGCACCGAGCACGAGAGCCTCTCGACCATGGAGATCTTGCCTGGCCAGACCGTGACAATTCATGCGGCGCGTGACCTTGCAACGTCGCTCGATCGCGAGGGCTTCATCCTCGTTCCGCATGTCAGCGCGGTCGAGGATTTCCGGTTGATCGAGGAAGATCCCGCAATCGACCAGCTCTACATCGACGAGATGGCGACGCTTCTGCGCGAGGCCACCGGAGGCGTCTTCGCGATGATGCTGGGCGGCGGCAAGAAGCGGTTCGGCGAGAGCGCGCGCGACCTGCTCGCACCGCTGATCAACGCCAAGCCCGCGCGCTACGCCCACGCCGACAATACCGACACGTCGGCGCAGCAGTTGTTCGCACGCATCACCGAGGCCGCCGGCGATCGCCTGCCCAAGAACGCGCGCTGGGCGCTGTACAACATGTGGCGCGCGGTCTCGCCCCCGCCGCAGGATTTCCCGCTGGCGGTCTGCGATGCCAGCAGTGTCGAGCCCACCGACGAAGTGACCGTCACCGCCGTCACCAGCACGCGCGAGACCGGCGAAATGCGCCACGACACGACGGGCTATCTCTACAATCCGCAGCACCGCTGGCACTACTTCCCCGACATGACCCGCGACGAGGTCATCATCTTCAAGGCGCACGACAGCCGCGACGACGTCACCCGGCGCGTTCCGCATACGGCCTTCACCGATCCCGGCTGCCCGCCGGGCACCCCGACGCGCGCCAGCGTCGAAGCTCGCGGCCTGGTGATCTTCCTGTGAGCGGCCTCCCCATGCTCAGCACCGCGGCGATCGTCGCGCAGGCCCAGGCGATGTCGCCGGTCGCGGACCCGACACCGGGCCTCTTCGTGCGGAACCTCGATCTCCTCGTCTCCTCGCTCAACGAAGAAGCGCGTCTGAGCGAGCGAGGCGTGGCCGCCTGCAACGGCATGCTGGCGCTCGCCGAGCGCAAGCGCATCGAGGTCTCGCACTGGTGCGCGACCGAGCCCGAGATCGTCCGCCAGCCGGTCGACCGCCCAGTCTTCCTCACCGGTCTGCCGCGCTCGGGCACGACCTATTTCCAGTACCTGTTCGACCGCGAACCGAGCTTCCGCATGATGCGGACCTGGGAGGGAGAAAGCCCCTGTCCGCCCCCGGCGGTCGACTCCGCATCGGCGGCCAGGCGCCAGGCGCAATGCGCCGAGCAGCATCGGCAGCGGCGGCAGAACGACGGCGGCGCGCACGACAGCTTCCACCTGTCTGATCCCGACGGTCCGCAGGAATGCGTGATGATCATGGATCAGACCTTCGGCAATGCCGGGCACTACTGGACTTTCCGGGTGCCCAGCTACTTCGATCGGGTCCTCGACACCATCGACCTCACCGCCTGCTATGCCCATCACAAGCGCGTTCTAAAGACCCTTCAATGGCAGGCTCCGCCGTCGCGCTGGGCGCTCAAGTGGCCGTGCCACCTGCTCGCGCTCGACGAGATTCGGCAGGTGTTCCCCGACGCGGCGATGGTCGTGACGCACCGCGATCCCGTGGCCGTGCTCGCGTCGAACTGCAGCTATGCCACCTTCCTGCGCGGGATGTTCTCGGACGAGGTCGATCGGGCGGAACTCGGCCGGCAGATGAAGGATCTCGTCAGCCGCCACATCCGTGCCCTGGTCGACTTCGACGCGAACCGGGCCGACGGGGTGACCATCGCGCATGTCGATTACCAGCAGGTCGTCGCCGATCCCGAAGCCGCGATGGTCGACGTCTACCGCTCGCTCGACCTCGAACTGACCCCCGCCGTACGCCAGAGCATCGCCAACTGGAGGGCCGAGAATCCGCCCGGCAAGCGCGGCATCCATCGGTACGATCTCAGTGACTACGGGTTGAATATCGACGAGGTGGCGGAAGAATTCGCTTTCTACACCGAGCGGTTCGACCTCGCCGACAAGCTGCGGGCATGAGTGCCCCTACCCCGCCATCCGGCTTCGATGCGCTGCTCGCGGACCTGGCCGAGGTCCATCGCCGGCTGTCGCAGCACCTGACCGGCCACGACCACACCTCGGCCGAACTCACCACGGCGATGCTCGGCGGGCTCATGGCGAGCTACTTCGGCCGGGTCTGCGCCGACGTGGATCACCCCGCCTTCCTGCCCGGCGCCGGTTACCACCAGCGAATGGGCATGCCCAATCCCGATACGGTCTATCTGACCGCGGCGATCGACGGCAGCGGCGTCTATCGGCTGACCGGCGACCGCGGCACGGCGCCCGAGGTGTCGCTGATGCCCATGGGCGGGCCGACGGCGGCCGGGCTCAAGACCTATCCGGCCATCGACCTGCGCAGCTTCGATCTCGATGCCGAGGGCAGGCTCGATCTCGTGCTGTCGGCGCGGCGTCCTGAGGGTCATCACGGCGCCTGGCACGAGATCGCGCCCGACGTGCGCTCCCTGATGCTGCGCTCGGTCTCCGACGACTGGGGGCAGCATCGCGACCCGGTTCTCGCCATCACGCGGCTCGACCGGCCGAGCCGGCGCCGACGCACTTCGCCCGACGTGCGCCTCGCTGGGCTTGCGCAGATGGTCGAGGGCACGCTCGCCTTCGGCATGCGCAAGGTCGCCAAGCTGCGCGCGGACGGCACCGTCAACGCCGTCTCCACGGTCGACTATTCGGCGGGCGGCGGGCTTGTCGGCCAGTGGTATCACGAAGGCGTGTTCGAACTGGCCGAAGGTCAGGCTCTGGTGGTCGAAGCCGATCTGCGCGGGGGCGTCGATACGCTGTCGCTGGCGCTGACCGATACGCTCGGCTGCACGCTCGACTGGGCCAATGCCCAGACCAGCCTCAACCGCAAGCAGGCGCATCGCGATGCCGACGGCTTCCTGCGCTTCGTCGTCTCGGCGGAGGATCCGGGCGTGGCCAACTGGCTGGATACGATGGACCACCCGATCGGCGTCATGCAATTGCGCTGGACCGGCTGCGCGACCGCGCCCGACCTGACGTTCCGGCTCGTCGACGCGGAGGCCGTGACCGCAGCCCTGCCGCACGACACCCGCACGGTCTCGCCGGAGGAACGCGAGGCGATCCTGCGCGCGCGCGCCGTCGGCGCCCAGCGCCGCATCTACTGGTAGCCGGGCTCGCCCGGAACCCAACTTACGAAAACGACACTCGGGAGAACGAGAATGGAAAACGCAGCCGAAGCCCCGGCCATGCCGCCGCTGCCGCCACGCCCGGCGCATGTTCCCGCGGAACTGGTCCGCCCCTATCCCTTCGCCGGCCGCGGTACGACCAGCACCGCGATCCCGCGCGACTTCATTCCCGAAATCCACCGGGGTCCGCCGGTGTTCTGGGTCGATGCGGTCCCTTACTCGATCCCGGGCGCCTGGGTCCCCCGCCGCTATGCCGAACTGCAGCAGGTCTATCAGGACACCGAGCATTTTACGCCGAAGGGCACCTCGCAATTCGCCCAGATGATCGGCGAGACCTGGTTCTCGATCCCCGGCGAGGCCGAGCCGCCGCTGCACTCGCGCTATCGCCTGGTACTGAACCCGATGTTCGGTCCATCGCGCATGGCCAAGCTGGAAGAGCGCATCCGCCTCTACGCGCGCGAACTGCTGCTCGAGCTGCGACCGCGCGGCGGCTGCGAATTCGTCTCGGAGTTCGCCTTCGAGTTCCCCATCCGCGTGTTCTTGGAACTCATGGGCCTGCCGCAGGACAACGTCGCGCAGTTCCTGGCCTGGGAACATGCGATCCTGCGATCGCACAGCATCGAGCCCGTCGCCGAAGCGCTCAAGGCGGTCACCGAATACCTCAGCGAGCAATGCGAACAGCGGCGCCGCGAACCGAAGGACGACCTGCTGACGCTCGGCGTGCAGGCCGAGGTCGAAGGCCGCAAGCTCACCGAGGACGAACTCAAGGGCTTTTGCTTCAACCTGTTCGTCGGCGGTCTCGACACGGTTTCGACCAACCTTTCGGCGCACTTCCGCCACCTTGCCGAGAACCCCGATCATCAGCAATTCCTGCGCGAGAACCCGGACAAAATCCCCGAGGCGATCGACGAACTGATGCGCGCCTATGCCGCCGTGACGACCCTGCGCGTCTGCACCAAGGCGATCGAAGTCGGCGGCGCGCGCATGCTGCCCGGCGATCTCGTGCTGATGCCGACCTTCCTCGCAGCCAACGACCCCGAGGTATTTCCCCAACCCGAGATCGTCGACCTGTCACGCAAGCCCCGGCACGTGAGCTTCGGCTATGGCCCGCACCTATGCATCGGCATGCACCTCGCCAAGCGCGAAATGCGCATCGCCATGGAAGAGGCGCTCGCGATCCTGCCGCCATTCGGCATCACGCCCGGCGCCGACGTGGTATCGTTCTGCTCGATCGCGCCGATCGGCCCCGTCGCGCTGCCCCTCGTCTGGAAAGCCTAGCGGGTACGCAAAAGCCCCGGTCGTCGCGTCGTTCGCGCGATGACCGGGGCCGTGCCGTCCGTCAGAAGTTGTAGCGCAGCTTCGCGCCGACGATCCGTTGCTCGCCGTAGCGGGCGACCTCGAAACCGCTGCTGTTGTAGAGGCCGGCCACCGCGGAGACATATGTCTCGTTGGTCACGTTCGTCGCGAACAAGGCGAGGTCGATTGGCGATCCCGCCACCCGATCCCAGTTCAGGTTGAGATTGAGCGTATTGAACCCCTTGAGCGCCGCAAACCGCGAGGCCGAAAGCGCCGCGCCGTTCTGCGGCCCCGTGTAGGAGTAGACCGCCCCCAGGGTGATCTGCCCCACACTCTCGTCGAGCGGCAGCGTATAGCTCGCCGCGATGGTCAGGCGGTGGTGCGGCGAATAGATCAGGTCTCCACCGACGTCGGCGGCCGGGATCACCTCGAAGAACGGCGAATTGGGCGGCAAGATGGTCGGCGCCAGGCTGATGAGCTTGGTGTTCAGATAGGTGTAAGAGCCATTGAGATTGAAGCCCGCGAACGGGATGATGCTGGCCTCGACCTCCAGCCCGTAGATCCGCGACCTGCCGGCGTTGATGATACCATCGGCCTGCGAGATCGAACTGCCCGGCCGTGTGTTGAACAGCGCGCTGAGCTGCTGGTTCGTGAGCTTGTTGTAGAAGGCGGATAGGTTGAAATAGCCGCTTACGGCACCACGGATGTCGGCCTTAAGGCCGAGTTCGTAGGCATCGACCTTTTCGGGCTCGAAGGTCCGGTAGCCGTCGGCCGCATTCGCCGAAACGCTGCCTTGGCGATAGCCGCGCGCATATTTGGCATAGATCAGGACGTCGTCCGTCGGCTTGTAGTCCAGGCCGATCAGCCAGGTCGGCCGGGAACTGCTCTTCCTCGCATCCACGCGGCAATCCTGGGCCAGCGTCGTGTTCGGTACGATGCATGAGACGACCGGCCTATTCGCCGCAGGAAAGGTATAGGTGAACGCCTTCGCAGTGCTCCTGACCTTGTCCGACGTATAGCGTATCCCGCCAGTAAGCTTCAGTTGCCGGGTCAGCGCCAGGGTCGCCTGACCATAGAGCCCGAAGTTGCGATAGGCGATGTCGCTCAGACGCTTGCCGACGCCGCCGATGGGGAAATCAAATCCGGGGTCGGTGAACTGGACCGGGAAGCCCGTGGCCCGCGCATAGAACTCCGCATAGCCCTTGCGATAGACCTGACCGAGCGGCGAATAGCACTGCAGATTGGCAATGTCGGAACAGTTCGTGAGCTGGGTCGAGATCGTGCCGATCAACCCGTGCGGGTCCGAGCGCTCGTAATAGATGCCCGCCTGCCAGATCAGCTTGCCCTCACCGACGTTGCCCTGGAACTGCAGTTCCTCGGTGAAGCTCGACTGATCGGTGGTCTGCGTCCCTGGGGCGTCGGAAACGTCGATGAACTGGAGCCGGGTGCCGGCCAGCGCTCCCGACGACGTCGGGTAGAGCGCCAGAAGGTTGCCCGCCGCGTCCTGGATGGGCACGACGACGGTCGACGGCACCTTGAAGTCGGTGCCGAAGATATCGGAGCGATAGTGCCCCTTGAGCCGGCTGTAGCTGACGATGTTCTTGATCGTCAGCGTGTCGCTGGCCTGCAGCGTCGTCGTGTTGATGATGCCGTAATTCTTCCGTTCGTTGACGGAATCGTCGCGGTCGATGCTGGCGATACGCGGGCCGCCCTGCTGGCGTGTCGCGAAAGGACCGCAGATCACCGAACCGATGAAGGTGTTGGGATCGCATTCGAGCAGCGAGAAGGCCGAACCGTTGCTCTTCGAATGCACGTAGGAGAGGATCGTGTAGTTCTCGAGATCGGGCGTGATGTCCCAGACCAGGCTCGCGCGGGCGGCGATGTAGTGCCGGTCGTCGAGATCCGTGCCCTGCGGACCTTTCAGCACCTGCACGTTCTGCAGGTCGAAGAAGCTGCCCGGACCCGCGCCGTCGCCTTGCGCAACCGTACCGCCGCCGCGCGTCGCGACGACGTCGGCGAAGTAGACCGCAACCGAGGGCGAAGTCTGCATGGTCTGGGTGAAACCGCGGATCGCGTAGGCCGTGCTGTCGCGCCCGTAGATCCCGGTGGTGCTCAGCGAGGGCGTGTAGAGCGACAGGTCCTCGGGCGTCACGACGTTGCGGTCGGAGAGCTGGTCCTGGTTGAACACCGTGATCGAGATCGGAACGTCCTGCGCCCGCTCCTCGAAACGCCGCGCCGTGACGACGATGTCCGCCGGTGACGAGGCCTCGGCATGGCCGCTGCCCGCCTGGGCGAATGCCGGTGTTCCGATGCCGACCAGCAGGCCGGCCGACGACCATAGAGCTACCTTGCAAGACAATGCCATTTGCCCCTCCTCTCGCGCCGTCTGTTTGACGGTCGCTCTCCAAAGATCGTGATGTTCGGGCCGAACGGGCGGGTTGCATCGCCGCCTCGGTGTTCGGCGGTACAGGCCTAGCCCACGAGCTGATCCGCCCAATTGGAGCGCTCGATCATGCCGTGCGCGCTCTGGCCCGCCCAAGTGTAGCGCGCTCCGCCCTGGTGCAAGGTGAAGCCCGGCATCTCCGGCACCCCGAGGTGGAAGACGTTGAAATCGCTGACACCCGCGATGCGCGCGGTGCCGAGCGCATAGTCGAGCTCGAACGAGACGTCTTCGCCGCGCGGGATCAGCCGCGTCATGAACGGCACGCCGCGGGCGACGGCGGGATACATCTCGCCGTCCACGTAGACGTAGGCCCCGTTGTGGGTCGTGCCATCCTCGCGCGGCGGATAGACGCACAGCGCGAAGGCGCGCCCGTCGGGGAACAACGCGGCTTGCCAGCAGTGGCCGCGGAAAGCACCGAGCGGTCGCACCGACTGGCGATGGATCCGATTGCCCGATCCGCGAAAGGCGCGGGTCTGCCCGTCGATGGTGAGTTCGCCTTCGGCGCGGAAAGCCTGCTCGACGCGCCAGCCATAGCCCATCAGGCCGGCATCGATCCGCTCGGCCTCGGTCATGCCGACCAGGCGTTCCGGGCGCAGGTCCTGCGTCCAGCCGGGCAACGCCATGGTCAGTTCGACGTCCAGCCGCAACGGCGCGCGCCTGTCGCGATCGACCGACTGCGCGATCATCGCTTCGGAGGTGGTGTCGGCGCCCTGCCCTTCGTAGCGCACGCGCCATTTGCGGAAGGGTTCGAGACACTCGAACACCAGCCCGCCGGTACCGAGGATCGAAGCCTTCCCGTCGGGACCGATCGGGGAATGGGTCGCCCCGACACCGCCATCGACGATCGCGCGGCCCGCGCGGTCGACGAAATTGAACTGAAAGCCGTGGCTGTCCCAACTGTCGCCCTTCGCTTCGATGCCGATGCGCGGGAAGGCGAAGTCGCCATTGTCCTCGTAGAGCCAGATCGACGCGCTCTCGCGCATCTCGGGATCGTCGGGCCGCTCGGCGAGCATGTAGTCGATCTCGGGCTCAAGCCCGCCGGTCCAAGAAGCGCTCACGATCCCGTTCTCCCATCTCGCCGATCATCGCGCGCTATCGGCGCGCGGAAGTCGCGAGAATTTGGTTCCTAGACGCTGAAAGCACGCCATTTTTTCGCGCCCTTCAGATCGGAGACGATGATCCTACGAATTACAAAAATGTTCAATATTGTAACGATTCTATTTGGCCGGATTGTGCAAGTCCTCTGTGCGGTTGCATGCCGAGGCTCGTCGGATCGGGCCAAAAGACGGCGGAGGACCACGGGCCAGGGCCAGGCACGGACTTTCGGAAAACGGCCGCAACGCTGTCGCAGCGTCAGTCGGTGACGCGGCGGGCCTTGCGCAGGTCGCTTGGTCGCTCGCCGGTATGCCGGCGGTATGCCGAGCAGAAGCTCGCGGAACTCGCGAAACCGAGCCGAACGGCGATTTCGGCGATCGGCTCGCAGGTCTCCGCCAGTTTCACCCGGGCACGATCCATGACCACCTGCTCGACGTAGTTCGCCAAGGTCTGCCCCGTCTCCGCCTTGAACGCACGGGTCAGGTGACGCACCGATATGCCGCAAATCGCCGACAACTCGCCCAGGTCGGGCGCCGGCTCGTCGGCCTGCGCGCGCGCGCGGATCCGGCGCATCCGCCAGGGCGCCAGGCCGCCGGTCCGGCGCTTCGGCGTGAGCCGCTGTTCGAGACGAAAGATCCGGATGAGTTCGATCGCCAATGCATTGCCCAGCGCTTCGAGCAGCGCGGCCGAAGCGAATCCCGGTCGCTCAAGCTCGCGGGCAATACGCCAGAGCATTTGCTCGATCGCCGGGTTGCGGAGATTGAGCGCATGCTCGAGGTCGCTGTTGTCCCAATGAGGACTTCGGCCCAGCAGCCTTTCGATCACTTCGGCCGAAAGCAGACAGGTCAGCGACCGCTGCCGCCCCCGGGCCAGGTAGCTGCGCGTCTCGATACCCTGAGGCACGAACATGAGCGGGCCCAAGGCATAGCGCTGCGGACCGCCGAAACTGATCCAGGACGGCTGCGGGCGTGGTGTCAGGGCAAAGTTGAGCACGTGGCAGCTGGCGTTCCAGCTGTCGCAGGGTGCGGAATCCCAGACGAAATCCGAAAGCGTGAAGGCGGCATTCTCGTCTTTGACCCTGCGCCGGATCGTTTCGCCGAGCAATGCGCTCGCCGGTTGCCCCGGCGAACGCGGCAGCAGGTTCTCGAAAGAAATAGGCATCCCGTCCACACTCCCTCGGCCACGGTTGAACCGCGGTCCACGCTATCGCCGGCGTCCGGCCTCATGGTCATAAAATGCGAAGCTTGCGGACACGGCCGCCATATCGACACCAAGGCTCGCCGGATCGTAGCTGTGCCGGCCATGCTTGTTCACGGGTTCCTGCTCGCGCCAGGCAAGCATGCGCCGCCGGGCTTGCTCGGTAAAGTCCTCGCCAAGGAAGGTGTAGAGCCGCTCCATCACGTCCATCGGCGTGGTCTGCACTTCGAGAAAATCGACGTCGAAGAAGCGCCCATCGTTCCCGCGCTCGCGAAAGGCGCTAACCCGCTGCAAGCCCGTGCTCGTCCAGTCGATATTCGCGGCGACGATCCAGTCGCCGTCGAGATCGTCGGTATAGGCCTGCGACAGCTCGCGATAAAGATCCACCACCGACGGGATGACCTTGGCGATGTCGCGATGCGTCATCCAATAGCGCGCATCGGGAAACACCTCGTCGAGCGCGTCGATGAACAGCATGTGCGCCGGGTTCTTCAAGCGCCAGCGATGCGGCGGACAATGCCACTGCAGCAGCTTCAGCACCCGTTTCACGTAGCGGTAGGTCGGAACCAGGTCGGCCCGGTGGTTCAACCAATCGAAGTAGGAAGGGATGCGCGCAGAGGCCTGGAAGATCTGGCTACGGAAATCCAAGCCCATGAATTGCTGGCACTCGGTGGGCGCTGTCGGCGAGACCGGGATCATCATCTTGAGCCGCGGAGCGATCGCATCGATCTGCGCCGAGCGCGCGCGCTGCTCTTCGATGCGCGGGTCGCTATGCTCGCTGGCGGCCTCGGGCGGCGGACAGGGGGCGTTGGCCTCCCAGGCGCGCAGGCTGCGCACCGCCGGATCCTCGGCCAGAAGGCAGCCGAGAGCGGTCGATCCCGTCCGCGGCAATCCTAGCCCGATCAGCGGCGCGACGATCTCCTGCGCGTCGATCTCGGGGTGCATCGCGTACCAGTGCTCGACCTCGAGCCGGCGCGAGAGCAGATCGACGATCTGATGTTCGAGCAGCGTTTCGCCCTGCAGGTTGAGACGCGCCTCCCCATCGAGCGACGCGAGCAGCCTTTCGAGCCCTTCGTGGAACGTCTCATCGCCGAAGTCCTCGAGCGCTGTTGCGGTTCGCGCAGCCTCAAGGAGTTGCTTGAGCGTATTCATGGCCATTGCGACACCTTTGCAAGGAACGGTGTCTCGTCTGCTATGACGCTTGCGGAATGTGCCCCAGCCCAAGGGGCGACGGTTTCGGCCAATTTTCGAAAGTCGCGGCAATCCGTGGCCATTACCGGGAATGGAAATGGCCACGGGTCGCCACGCAGGCCCGCGCAGCCGGATCAGCCCGCGCCCTGCCGGTCACCAGGCGCCATCGCATGGCACGCGGCGACGTAGCCGAAGACGATGCCACCGCCGATGCTGGCGCCGGCGCCGGGATAGGTGTGGCCCACCACAGGGGCGGTGATGTTGCCGGCGGCGTAGAGGCCGGGAATGGCGCTCCCGTCGGCCCGCAGCACCCGCGCATTCTCGTCGGTCACGAGCCCGCCCGAGGTGCCGACGTCCAACGGCAGGATCTCGACGGCATAGAACGGCCCTGCCTCGATCTTGCCGAGGGTAGGATTGGGCCTGTTGCCCGGATCGCCCATCGCGCGGTTGTGATGGCTCGCGCCGCGGCCGAAGTCCTCGTCGACGCCCCGCTCGGCGAAGCCGTTGAAACGTGCCACCTCGCCGACCAGCCCGTCGGGATCGATCCCCGCTTTGCGCGCGAGATCGGCAAGCGTGTCGGCCTTGACGAAATAGCCGCTCTCGACGAACGGAGCGGGCGACTTGCCGGCCAGGACCGGCCCCCAGCTATAGCGCGTCAGCGTCCGTCCCTCGATGATCGCCCAGGCCGGCACGGCGCCGCTCGCGTACATGCGCTGTCCAAATTCCATATAGGCGCCGGCCTCGTTGCCCAGGCGCCGCCCATCGGGACCGACGATGATGACGCCCGGCTTGCCCGACTCGCCCGGCACGTGGAAGCCGCCATAGGTTCCGTCGGGCAGGAGCGATCCGGGTGTCCACCAGGCCTCCTCCATGCAATCGACGTCGGCGCCCAGCGCCATCGCCATCTGCATCGGTCCGCCGGTGTCGCCCGGATTGGCCATGGTCCAGGCGCCGGTGTTGGGCTGCGGCTGGAAGGCCTTGCGCATTTCGGCGTTGCGCGAGAAGCCACCGGCGTTGAGCAGCACGCCCTTGCGCGCGCCGATACGCCGCTCGCCCTGCGCGGTCCGGACCGTGACTCCCACCACCGCACCGGCGTCGATTTCGAGCCCGGTCACCTCATTCTCGAGCCGGATCGGCACGCGATGATCGAGCGCCGCCTTGAGCATCCGCCCTTGCAGGGCATTGCCCGACCCCACGGTGCGCGCGCCCGTGAGCTTGTCCTTGAGCATGTTCCAGGCGAGCTTGAGCGCCGCGCGCTTGCCCTTCCAGGTCGTCTTGGCGAGCGTCAGGTCGACGAATTCCCACGAGCCGACCGGCATCCGCGGAAAGCCGTAGAAGTATCCGAGCTTGTCCTGCCAGTCACCGAGCTCGCGCAGGTCGAACAGCGCGGCCGAGATCGTACGACCGTACTCGTGCCCGCCAGGTTCGTTCGAGTAGTAGTCGGGCCATGGCACGCGGATCAGATCGACGCCCTGATCGAGCAGGAATTGGACGGCCATTGGCCCCTGCGCGATGAAAGAATCCCGCTTCTCGACGGGCGATGCCTTGTCCGGCGCGCCGACGATCGCGTCGAGGTAGGTCCGCCCCGCTTCCGCACTGTCGTCGCCGAGCAGGGGGTTGGCGGGAATCCAGGCGATGCCGCCCGAGAACGCGGTCGAACCGCCGAACAGCGCCTGCTTCTCGAGGATCACCGCGCTCCCGCCGGCAGCCTGAACCGCGAGGGCTGCCGTCACCGAGGCGCAGCCGCTGCCGACGATCACGAGGTCGAAGGTCTCGTCGAAGCTCATGGCCGCCTCAACCATCCGACGGAGCAGGCGCCGGCACCTTGGGCTCAGGCCTCAGATCGTCGTCGGCGTGCGGATCCTCGAGGAAGCGTCGCAGCGTCCTGTGGAAATGTGACAGCGCGCGTTCCTGGATCGGGCTCGGCCGGCCGCCCTTGAAGGCGCGCGATTTCATGCCCTTCTGGACCTTGGGAATGTTGAGGAAATCCTGGCGGAAGATCAGCGGGAAATCGCCTTCGCGCCAGTCTTGATAGATCTCGTGCTCGACCTTCGGCTCGGCACCCGGCGCAAAACGTTCGAGCGACCAGACATCCATCATGCAGCGCGTGTGATCGTCGCCGTAGGGCCGGAACCGGTACCACAGCACGGCCTCGATGGCCGGGTGCAGGAACACCGTGTTCGGAAACACGTGCCAATCGAAACCGCTTTCGGCGAGGTATTCGGGAGTCAGCCCATCGGGCCAGCCGGCGCCGCTTTCGATCGCGGCTTCGTAAATGAACTGCCCCCACTTGGCGACGACGTCATGGGGCGGGGTCTCGGCCGTCGTCTCGGTGCGCAGGCGCTGCGTCGCATCGAACGCACGCTGGGTCTGCATCGCCTGCAAGTCGTCGCGGAACTGCTCGGCATATTCGAACAGGTGCTCGCGGAAATCGGCGACCTCCTTCGCCGGCAACCGCGGGCTGCGGCCGACGGGCAAGCCGGTTCCGCCTTCGTAGGAAATCCAGCCGTGCCTGCCCATGGCCCGGCTCGTCGAATAGTCCTGCGTGTAGGTCAGCATCTGCGAATGCGTGGTCTGGACGTGGTAGAACTCGGTGAAGGCGCCCATCGTGGTCTTCCAGTTCGCCTCGACCACCACCGACTTGTACCAGGCTGGGTGGAGCTTCTCGAACTCGAACAGTTCGCACTTCGATTTCATCGGCTCGAGATAGCGATCGAGCGGCTGGCAAGCGGGATCCATGTTGATCCACACCCAGCCGCCCCAGGTACCGACCGCGACGGGCACGAGATCAGCGTCGCCCTTGGCCAGGCAATCGCCCCAGTCCTGGCGATCGATCACCTTGACGTTGCGGCCGTCGGTGCCGAACCGCCAGCCGTGGAACGAGCAGACGAACTGCTTCGCATTCCCCTG
>SECS01000145.1 GCA_004211435.1 Novosphingobium sp.
GAGAGCGTGACGTTGGGCGCGGCGCGATATTCGAGACCGAGGTAGCCGCCGAACAGCCGCCGGAACTTGGTGTAGTTCAGCGTTCGGACGCGGTTCGGCATCGCGGCATTGCCGTTCCAGTCCGACAGATCCTCGGCTGCGGTGCGGCCCGCGGCGTTCAGGTAGGTGCGCGCGTTGATGTTGGGCTTCGAGGCGCCCCATGATTCCTGCGTGAAGACGCCGCTGACGACCACGCCGAACTGATCCTCGGCGCCGAACTTGCGAACGAGCAGGCCCTTGACCGTGCCGCCCCAGGGCGTGTCGACATAGTCGCCCAGGCTGTTGCCGGCATAGACGTCGGTCGAACTCGGTCGGTACTGCGCACGGACGCTGAGGTTCCACTGGTTCTCGCCGTCGAGCGCACTGTAAGGCACGATGTTGGTCGCGCCGCCGATCACGCCGCCGTCGATGTCGGCGGTGAAGGTCTTGAACACCTGCGTGGTCTGCGCGACCTGGGTCGGGATCAGCGCGAGGTCGACGCGGCGGCTGCCCGCGCCGTCGTTCGAGGCCGAGAACATGCCGATGCCGTCGAACGAGACGAAGTTGAGATCGGGCGAAATGCCGCGGATCGACATGTATTTCGCGGTCTGCTCGCCATAGAGCGTCTGCATGTCGTTGACGCCGGGCAGGCGTATCAGCGCCTCTGCCAGGGTCTCGTCGGCGAGATCGCCGGTATCGTCCTGGCTGATCGAGTCGACCACGCCGAGGCCCTTGCGGCGCTCGGCGATCGTTTCCTTGCCGCGCAGTGCGCTGCCGGTGACGACGATGTCGCCGGGCGCGCTCTCGTCGGCCGCCGCGCTGTCCGCAGCGGCGGCGCCCTCTTCTGCGTGGGCGACGGCGGGATGTATCGCGGCCAAGGCCAGCGCGGTGACGGATGCGAAAGACGCGAAACGAACAAACTGCATGAAAGGGCCCCCATGTGCTCCACAGATAGCCCTGCGACGGAAGTGCCATTAATTTCCGTCACCAGAAATTAAATTTCACTTTTTGGTATTTTAAGTGACATTTTTATGGAGCTTGTTCGTACGGCGCAGGTCGCCGAGGCAATGTTCGGGGCCTGTCATTCTGGCGTCACAGAACGCCGCTTAAGGCGGGCGCGCTTGCTTCATGGCGGAGAAAGCCCTGAGTCCTGGAACCGGCGGCAAGGTCCCGATGACCGCACCTCGCGAAAAGATCGCCCGTTGGGTGGCCGTCGAAATCCTGCCGCACGAGGCCTCGGTGCGCGGCTGGCTGAGCCGTCGCTGGGGCTCGGCGCTCGACGTCGATGACGTGGTGCAGGAAGCCTACTGCCGCATCGCTGCGCTGGGTTCTATCGAGCATATCGAAAACGGCCGCGCCTATTTCTTCACAACCGCGCGCTCGATCGCGATGGACACGTTCCGTCGCAGCAAGGTCGCCGGCGAGAAGGCCATGACGGAAATCGAGCTCTGGTCCGTCGAGGACGAATATCCCCGCGCCGATCGCGCGGCGGAAGCCACGCAGGAGTTGTTGCGCATCGACGGGTTGCTTTCCACGTTCTCGCTCACCTGCCGCCGCGTTATCGAACTGCGGCGCCTCCAGGGGCTGTCGCAGAAGGAAACCGCGAAGCAGTTGGGGATCAGCGAACACAGTGTGGAGAACCACGTGACGCGTGGAATCCGCCGGGTGCTAAAGATGTTGAAGGACCAGGAAGGCGGTCCCTCGTGACCGGCTTGGAAACCCAGGATCGCATCGACGAGCAGGCCGCCGTCTGGGCCGCGCGCAATGCGCTCGACGACATGGCCGCGGCCGATGCTTTCGAGGCTTGGCTGGCCGCCGATCGGCGGCACCAGGGGGCCTATCTGCGGGCCCAGGCGGCTTACTATGTGCTCGAAGAGGCCGTGCTCGCGAGCCCGGTTCCCACGCCGAGCAACGACGATGACAACGTGCCCGTCACCGTGCCGTCCCGCCGTCGCTGGCCGCCGGCCGCAGGAATGGCCGTGGCCGCCGGTCTCGCCCTGACGATCGTTGTCGGCGCGCCGGGCCTGCTCGATCGCCTATCGCCGAGCGCATCCCGCGCGCTGACGCTTGCCGACGGTTCGTCGGTGACGCTGGAAGCGGACGGCAAGATCGCCTCGGCCATGGTCGGCCGCGTGCGCAGCGTTACGCTCGAGCACGGCGCGGCGACCTTCCACGTCGCCAAGGATCCGAGGCGTCCCTTCATCGTGCGTTCGGGCCAAGTCTACGCCGAAGCCACCGGCACTGTCTATTTGGTCCGTCGCGTCGGTGCGTCGGGCGGCGCGGTGAGCGTGTCCGAAGGCAGCGTTCGCGTCTGGGCCGAGGGCGCGCGCCACAAGGCCGTGATACTCCATGCGGGCAATGCGCTGACGCTCGATCCGGCGAAGTTCGCCGCGGCCGCCGTCCGGGCAGAACCCGCGCGCGCGCCGACCGAGTTCTGGTTCGACAACACCTCGATCGGCGAGGCGGCGCAGCGCTTCAACCGGGTCGGCGGCAAGCAGATCATCATTGCCGATCGGCCGATCGGCGGCGTGGTGATCATGGGCGGGTTCCGCAGCGATCGGCCCGAGCAGTTCGCCAGGGCGGCCGCAACGATCGCCGGGGCCCGCGTCGTGGAGCACGCAGGGACGCTCGTCATCGAAAAGAAATGAGGGGGCCGCAAGGCTAGCGCCACGATGCCCCTCTATTCCCGCCGAGCGTCTCTGATCATCGCGGCCAGCGCCGCCTTCGTCGCGACTGCGCCTCCGGCCCAGGCGCGCGAGCGCGTTTTCGACATATCCGCGCAGCCCGCTGCAGACGGCATAAGGGTCTTTTCACGGCAGTCCGGTATCCAGGTGCTCGCCGCCGGGGCGGTCGTTCAGGGCAAGTCGACCGGGCCCGTGGAAGGGCGGCTCGAGGTTCGCGCCGCGCTCGACCGCCTGCTGGCCGGCTCGGGCATCACCGTGCTGTCCTTCGACGGATCCGTGGTCGTGCTCGCGGCGGATGACAGTCCGGCGGGAACCGAGGCACCCAGCCCGATCGTCGTGACCGGCTCGCGCCTGCCGCAGGTCCAGGCGAAATCCGCCATGCCGGTGCGGCGGGTCGACATGGCCGAAGCCGCGCGGTTCGGCCGCAACTCGGCCTACGACGTGCTGATCGCCGAACCTTCGATCGCCGCCGGGATCGGACTGGGCAACGCTTTCGGCCAAGGGTGGGATGCGGGTGTCTCTTCGGTCTCGCTGCGTAATCTCGGGGCCAACCGCAGCCTGACGCTGATCGACGGCATGCGCCGCGTGTCGGGCTCGGCGCGGTCGTCCGCGGTCGACATCACCATGATCCCCGCGGCGATGATCGAGCGGATCGAGGTCATCACCGGCGGCGCCACCGCGATTTACGGCGCCGACGCGGTCACCGGCGCGATCAACATCGTCACGCGGCAGAAGCTCGACCGACTCGAGCTGTCCCTGTCGCAAGGCCTCGCGGAACGCGGCGATGCGCGCGAAAGCACGCTGTCGCTGGCGACGGGGACGAGCTTTGCCGATGGCCGCGGGTCCATCGCCATTGGCGGCACCTATTCGGACATCGCGCCGCTCGACTATGCGCAGCGCTATCGCACCTACCTGCGCAGCGTCGCCAATCCTGCCAATACCGGCGCCAACGACGGCATACCTGACCAGATCACCGCGCCCGACTTCCGGCAGATCTACTATGCCTATCAGCCCAGCTTCTTTTTCGATGGCCGCTCCTATCTCGTTGAGAACGGCACACCGCGCCCTGCGGCCTATGAGCAATCGCTCTATCCGGGCCAGTTCAGCTACGGCAACGGCGGCGACGGCCGTAACCTGCGCGATGCCGATCAATTGCGTGGCGGGCTCCGCTCACTCGCGGTGATTGGTCACGTCGAATATTCGCCCTCCGACCGCCTGACCTATCGTGCCTATGCCGATTTCGGCGTGTCCCAGTATCGCGGGACGGCCAGCTTTCCGCGACCGCGCGACGACAGCCGGCCGATCTGGTTCGACGGTGCCGGCGGCTCCACGGCCAGGCTCGACAATCCCTTTCTCCCCGCGGGTCTGCGCCGGTTCATGCTGGACAATGGCCTGACCACGCTCGCGATCGAGCGCACCTTCGGCAATTTCCCGATTATGCGCGAGTATCACCGTCGGCACAGCCTCACGATCGGACAGTCGCTTGAGGGCGAACTCGGCGCCGGAATGCGCTGGAGCGCGTTCCAGCAGTTCGGGCGCACGACCGACGACGTGCGGACCACCGACATTCCGGTGATGTCGCACTGGCTCGCCGCGCGCGACGTTGTTGCCGATCCCGTGACCGGCCTGCCGGCCTGCCGCGACACGGTGGCGCGGCGCGCCGGCTGCGTTCCGTTGAACGTGTTCGGCGACGACCGTCCTTCGCCTGCGCTCGCCAGTTACGTGCTAGGGACCCGCAGGGAGCGGCGTGTCAATGGCCAGCAGATCTGGGGCATGAACGCGAGCGGGAGCCCGATCGCCCTGCCTGCTGGCCGGCTGGGGCTAGTGTTCGGTGCCGAGTACCGCCGCGAGACGCTGCAAACGCGCGACGATCCGCTCGCCCGGAGCGAATTCACCTACGGCGGCTCGGGCTACACGGTTCATCCCGATCTCGACGCCGAATTCGACGTCTGGGAGCTCTACGGCGAGGCCAAGGCGCCGCTGTTGCGCGGACGGCCTTTTGCAGAGAGCCTCGATCTCGAGGGCGCCTTTCGTCTGTCGAAATACACCGCCGTGGGGACCACGGGGACCTGGAAGCTCGGCGGCACTTGGTCGCCGGTGCGCGGCCTGCTGCTGCGTGCCATGCGCTCGCGCAGTGTCCGCGTGCCCAATTTCGGCGAACTCTACGAAGTTCCCGTTCAGAAGCAAGCGGGCTCGATCACGGACCCCTGCGAAGCTGCGGACTATTACCAGAGCGACACGCGTTCGGCGAACTGTCGGGCGCTGGGTATCCTGGTGCCGCTCGGCGACTTCAAGGTCGGTCCGATCATCACCACCCAGGGCAACCGCGATCTCCGCCCGGAAACCTCGAACAGCCTGACCCTGGGTGCTGTGCTGCGCCCGGCTTTCCTACCGGGGGCCGAACTGACGATCGACTATTGGGACATCGGCATCCGCGAGGCGGTCACGCAGTTCGACTATACGACCATACTCGATCTCTGCGTCGATCTGCCGACGATCGCCAACCTGTTCTGCGATGCCGTTTCGCGCGATCCCTCCGACGGCCGGGTGACGGCGATCTCGACCCAGCAGGTAAACGCGGCGAGGATGACGGCCCGCGGGATCGATCTCGGTCTGTCGGTTCAGCGAGGGCTGGGGCTTGGACGGCTCAAGCTCGACCTGCAGGGCACCTACCTGCTGCGGCACATGGTCCTGAGCATGCCGGGCTTCGGTGCGGGCAATGTCCGCTACGACGGCGACTGGGAGCATCCGCGCTTTCGCGGCAATGCGCAGATCGCCTGGAATGCCGGGCCTTTCGGCGCGGCGCTCAACCTGCGCTTCATCAGCGCCGGGCGCTATGCGATAAACGCGGAGTCCGACGAGGTCTACGACCGCAATAGGCTGCAGCCTTATCTCTATGCCGACATCTCCTTCTCGCACGAGATCGGCGAGGCACTCGTGGCCTCCTTCGGTGTGCGAAACCTGACCGATCTCCGCCCACCGCAGGTCTATCCGGTCTACAAGGACACCACGTTGTACGATCAGGTCGGGCGATACCTCTTCACCACGATTGCGTTGCGCATTTAGGAGCGCCGCTGCGAAACATAACGAAGAGCGTCCCCAAGCCGAGATTATGGCCGATTGAGGCCGACACCGCCGACAATGCGATCGCTCCAAGAAAAGTCCTCCGTGTGGAAGACCTTGCCAATCAAAGTGGTCGCCTGATCACATCGTCCCGACGGGTCTCCACGCTCCGCCCGTCGGCGGCACCGGTCATTTCGCCGCACTGCTCTATGTCTGGTCGTCCGTTGCTGCTGAGCGCACATGGTCCTTGGCCATTAGCGACCCGGGTCAAGGGCATCTAAGGTCCCCTCGCTACGCCCACCGATGTGGCGGGGGGATTTCGCCGACCAACCGGCGGATCGCGACCCTTTCGCTAGACGATCGCCGGCAGCTTCTCGAGATGCTTGTCGAGCGTGATCGGATAGTCGCGCACGCGCACGCCCGTAGCGTTGTAGACCGCATTGGCGATCGCCGCGCCGACGCCGCAGATCCCGAGTTCACCGACGCCCTTGGCCTTCATCGGCGAGGACTTGTCGTCGGGATAGTCGAGGAAGATCACCTCCTGGTGCGGTATGTCGGCGTGGACCGGCACCTCGTAGCTCGCGAGGTCGTGGTTGACGAAGAAGCCGAAACGCGTGTCGACGGCGAGCTCTTCCATCAGCGCCGCGCCCGCGCCCATCGTCATGGCGCCGATCACTTGGCTGCGTGCCGATTTCGGATTGATGATCCGGCCCGCGTCGCAGACTGCCAGCATCCGGCGGATGCGCGTTTCGCCTGTGTAAACGTCGACGCCGACCTCGACGAAGTGCCCCGCGAAGGTCGACTGCTGGTACTCCTTGTCGAGCGTGCCGTACTCGATGCCGTCCTCTGCCGTGAGCGGTCCAGCCTGCGCGAGCGGCAGTGAGCGGTTGCCGGCGCTGACCTTCCAATCGGCGAAGGTCACTTCGCCTGCGTTGAAGCCGAGCTTTTGGGCCACGGTCTCGCGAAGCTTGACGCAGGCCGCATAGAGCCCCGCGGTCGCATTGTTCGCGCCCCACTGGCCACCCGATCCGGCCGAGGCCGGAAAGTCGCTGTCGCCGAGCTTGACCGCGACGTCGCGGAGCGGAACCCCGAGCATCTCGGCTGCGGTCTGCGCGAGGATGGTGTAGGTGCCGGTGCCGATGTCGGTCATGTCGGTCTCGACCGTCAGCTTGCCGTCGCCGCCGAGCTTGATCCGCGCTGCCGACTTTTGCAGCAGGTTGTTGCGGAAGCCGACCGCCATGCCCAGGCCAACCAACCAGTCGCCGTCGCGCACTTGCGCAGGCTTGGCCTGGCGACGTGACCAGCCGAACCGGTCGGCGCCCGTGCGCAGGCATTCGACGAGGTGGCGCTGCGAGAAGCGACGCTCGGGCTTGGCCGGATCGACCAGGGTGTCGTTTACGATGCGCAACTCGACCGGATCCATGGCGAGCTTCTCGGCCAGTTCGTCCATCGCCATTTCGAGCGCCATCAGCCCCGGCGCCTCGCCCGGCGCGCGCATGGCATTGCCTTCGGGCAGGTCAGTGACCGCGAGCTTGAGCCAGTATTCGCGATTGGGCGCGGCGTAGACCAGCTTGGTCTGCTGGACCGCGACTTCGGGGCCGCCATCGGGCAGGTTGCTGCTCGTGCTCGAATGGTGGATCGCCGTCAGCCTGCCGTCGCGCGTGGCGCCGAGTTTGACGTGCTGGATCGTCGCGGGGCGATGGGTCGAATTGTTGATCATCAGCGGGCGCTGCATCGCGACCTTGACCGGGCGACCGGCCTTCTTGGCGCCGAGCGCCGCGAGGACGGCATCGGCGCGTACGAACAGCTTGCCGCCGAAGCCGCCGCCGATGAACGGAGAATCGATCCGCAGGTTCTCGGGCTTGATCGACAGGATCTTGGCCAGCGAGGCTTTCGACCAGGCGATCATCTGGTTCGAGGTCCAGACCGTCAGCTTCTCGCCTTCCCAGGCAGCGATCGTCGCGAAAGGCTCCATCATCGCATGGCTTTCGCCGGGCGTCTTATAGGTCTGGTCGACCGTGACCGGGGCCTTGGCGAAGGCGCCGGCGAAATCACCGACGCGTTCGATGTCCTGCGGGTTCAGCGCCTCGTCGTCGATCGGCTCGTAGGACGCCGTGAGCGCGGCCTTGGCCAGGTCGAACCGACCGTCCGAACGCGCATAGCTCGTGCGGATCAGGCTCGCCGCGGCGCGGGCCTGCTCGAAGCTTTCGGCCACCACAAGGGCGATCGCCTGGTGATAATGCGCCACCTCGCTACCGCCGAACAGATGCGCGACGTTCATCTTGCCGAGCGGCAGCGGCTTGGCATGTTCGAGCGTCGTCACGAGCGCGAGCACGCCCGGTGCTTGCTCGGCTTCGCGCGTATCCATGCTGGAAATGCGGCCCTTCGCGATCCCCGCGCCGACGATGTAGCCATAGGCCTGTTTGGGCACGACGTCGTGGCGCTCATAGGCGTAGGATGCGGTGCCGGTGGTCTTCAGCGGGCCGTCGATGCGATCTGTCGGCCGTCCCACGACCTTGAGTTGGTCGATCGGGTTGGTGCCTGCGGGCGTGTCGAATTTCATCGTTCAGGCTTTCGCTTGCGC
>SECS01000300.1 GCA_004211435.1 Novosphingobium sp.
TCACGTCGGGCTCGTGACGAGCCGGAGCCTTCGCGCGCAGCTTCATCGACCGCGCTGTTCATCGCCTCGGTCTGCATTATCGGTCCCCAGTCCATCTCCTGGGCACCTGCGGCCGCCGCCGATGAAATTGCGCCAACAATGGCCACGGATTTCCAAAGAGCCACAGGTCGCTTCCGTTCCGGTGAATGCACATCGTTAGGCTGGGTTTCGAAAGCACCCTAGCGGGCTGCGATCACCCGTGCCTGCACGTCGCCGGACGCGCTGCGCCTTCGGACAGTCTGCGTAGCGCCCAGCCGCTTCGCGTGCCAGTCTCCTCCCTTGACGATGCGCGGAAGGTCCCCGACGCGGATCGCCTCGGTGCCTGGCAGCCTATCGAGCCGCGGGCCTGAAGTTGACGAGCGCAGTGCCTTCGATGTCGACTGGCAAGTACAGCCCCTGACCGTAAGCAGCGATGCGTCCCGTCGAGAAGCGATCGATACGTGCGCGTATGACGAACCGTCCCGCCTCCTTGTTCTCGATTGCATGCCGAATCTTTCGGAGCAGATCATTCAGGTCCCGGCTGAAGTTCTGCGTGAGGGAGCCCGCTATCGCGTTCGATACGGCGCTGTTCTGGCCGAGCGCGAGCAGCATGTCTCCTCCGACACCGTCCGTATCGCCGGTGATGGCGAGATCCTCAAAGCGCACCAGCGCCGAGTTCGCGTCGTTGCTCGGCCGGGCGCTCAGCCAAATGCGGCCCTGGGTTTTGCTGACATTCCCCGACCTTTGGGAAGCCACGATCATCACCCCCACGGCGATCCGGTTTGCGCGGGTGCCATAGACTTCGACTTTCTCGAACGTCGCATCGACCTCGCCGATTCCAGGCAGGACGAAGGGCTCGCGCGCGCGCTTTTGCAATGCGCGCAAGATGACCGGTTCCAGTTCGCGATAGTCGGCAACCACCGGAACGTGGAAGCGAAGACGGCCATCGCCTTCGAGCGGCGATACGGCCGGGAGCGGGGAGATCGCCGGATCGGCGGGCCGGGTGCCGACGAAGGTTTCGGTGAGCGCGTCCAAACCCAGGTTGAGGCACAATTTCTGCCCCTGGAACTCATAGCCACCGTAGTGGAGCCGCCGTGGTGTCAGGCGCATCCAAACCGGCGGCCGCTGTCGATTGAGCTCGATAACGGTGAAGCCCTGCCGCCAGAGCGCATCGACCTGCGCCCGGACGTTCATGCGCCTCAACTCCTGCGGCAGCGTCTGCTCGAGCCGGCGGATGACGGGGGCGAGGCGCTCGTCAGCCTTCTCGGTGAACGAAATCCTCTTTCCCAGGAAATCTATCCCTGGGGCGTTCACCCAGTCGTGGTCGAGGCTCACCGTTGCGGCCGGTGACCAATCAGGCTTGAATGCCAGCCTGATCCTCGCGTGGACGACGGCCGAGCCCGTTGCGGTCTTGCCCTTGAGAATGCCGCCGACATCATAGGCACCAATCCTCGCGGCGACTGGAATATCTGCAACGATGTCCTGGCCAGCGCCACGCAGCCTGATCGCGCCGCGCGTGACCGCGCCACGGATCGTACAACTGATGGGGGGCGTCACCTTCAGCTTGCGGCCGAAGACTTTTACGCCTTGCGGGGCGATGCAGCGGTCCGAATGCTGCTCTATCGCCCAAAGCTGACGAGGCAGGGCGCTTTCGACCAGGCGAGCCAGGGAAGTCGTATCGACCTCGATCGGCACCGCTAGAAGCGAGGAAGCTTTCGGTGAGGGCACTGGCTCATCGGACCGAGGCGGCGCTCCGCCACCC
>SECS01000301.1 GCA_004211435.1 Novosphingobium sp.
TCCCCGTACCGGGGAGGATGAAATGCCGGGTAGATATTTCGACGAATGGACCGTGGGCGACAGGATCGTCCACCAGCCGAGCCGCACGGTCACCGAGACCGACAACCTGCTGTTCAGCGCGATGACGCACAACATGCAGCCGCTGCATCTCGATGCCGAATATGCCAAGGCCAGCGAGTTCGGGAAGATCCTGGTCAATTCGACCTTCACCTTCAGCCTCGCGGTGGGCCTGTCGATCGCCGACACGACCGTGGGCACGCTCGTCGCCAACCTCGGCTTCGACAAGGTGGTCACGCCCAAGCCGACCTTCATCGGCGACACGCTGACCTGCTCGACCGAGGTGATCGAGAAGCGCGAGTCCAAGTCGAGGCCGGGGCAGGGTATCGTCGTGTTCCAGCACGAACTGACCAACCAGCGCGGCGAGACGGCGTTGACGATGCTGCGGACGGTCTTGCT
This sequence comes from Novosphingobium sp., assembly GCA_004211435.1. Classification (GTDB taxonomy): domain Bacteria; phylum Pseudomonadota; class Alphaproteobacteria; order Sphingomonadales; family Sphingomonadaceae; genus Novosphingobium; species Novosphingobium anseongense. The sequence continues at coordinate 457 of SECS01000301.1, forward strand.
CAAGGGCAAGGGCTGATCTCCAAGATCCTCCCCTGGGGGAGGATCTTACTTCGCGAAGAACTCCGCCGCAGACTGCGTGTCGATGTATTCCTTCACGCGCCAGACGAGGCCGTCGCGGAAGGTGAACAGGTAATGGTAGGTGTTCGTGTAGACGCGCCCGTCGGGCAGCGTGCCTTTGGTCGCGGCCTCGACCGCCACCCGATCATCCTCGGCAGTGATGTCGCCAAAGCGGGTCTCGACGCCGCCGACGAAGATGCTCGGGCTGGCCATATAGGCGCAGATCTTGTCGCGGCTCTGGACACCGGCATAGGCGAAGAGGTGCGGCTTGCCGACGGTCTCCCAGGTCGCCTCGGGATGCATCAGCGCCGCGAAGGCCGGGCCGTCGTGCTTGCCCGAGGCTTCGAGCAGCGCAACCGCGAGGCGCTTGTTGGTTTCGGTCTGGTCACTCATGTTTGAAGCTCCCGCAGCGTGCCGTTCGCCTTGGCACGCTGCGGGGCATCGTCACAAGCTTCAGTACCGGTCTCAGTACCTAAACGTCGCCTGCAGCGCGACGGTGCGCGGCATCGTCGGCGTGCCGATGATGTCCGACATCGCGGCGCAGCCGGTCTGGAAGGCGACGGTGCAGCTGGCCAGCGCGGTGCCCTTGCCGCTGCCCGTGCCCGTGCGGTCGATGCCGTTGATCAGGTTCAACTTGTTGGTCAGGTTGCGGCCGATCACCGCGAACTCCCAGCGCTTGTCCTCGCTGAACAGGCGCAGGGTGGCGTCGAGCTTGGCATAGGCGCCCTGATAGGCGAGCGGCTGGTAGTTGGTGCCGTACTCGTAGCCGCCCGAATAGGAGCCGTCGACCGAGAGGCCAAGCATCAGCCCGGTCGAGACCGGCGTCTCGTAGTAGCCACCGAAGGTCGCCGCGAACTGCGGTGCCTTGCGCAGGCGCTTGCCCGACAGGTTCTGCGCGGTGAAGACACCCGTGGCGGTGTTCTGCACGAGGTTGCAGCCCAGCGCCTGCGTCTGGCCCTGATAGCAGTCGGCCGTATCGAAGCGGCGGAACTTGGCGTCGTTGAACGCGCCCGTTGCGTGGAAGCTCAGCCCGGGAACCGAGGCGGGGCTATAGCGCAGTTCTGCCTCGATGCCGCGGACGCGTGCGGTGCCAGCGTTCTGCAGTCGGAAGGCGCGGCTGATCGTATCGAACACCGAGACCTGGAAGCCCGAGTAGTCGTACCAGTAGCCGGTCAGGTTGAAGGTCACCTGGCGATCGGCGAAGCGCGACTTGAGGCCGATCTCGCCGCCCTTGACGTGTTCGGGCTGGAAGGTCTGGCCCGGTCGCGGGGGCGAGGACCGCGCCGCCGGTATATCCCGCATCGAAGCCGCCAGACTTGAAGCCCTCCTTGTACGAGGCGAACAGCATGATGTCGGTCGCGGGCTTCCAGGTCACCGTGATTTCCGGTGAGAAGTCGTTGTACGACAGGCGCGGATTGGGGCCGCTGCGATAGTCGGGCAGCTTGGTCACGTCGACGCCCGCGGCATAGCCTGCGGCTGAACCCAGCGCGACCGTGTAGTCGAGCAGGTTCTTGACCTCGTGCGTATAGCGCGCACCCGCGGTCACCTGGATCTGGTCGGTCGGATCGAAGATCAGCTGGCCGAAGCCCGAATAGGACTCCTGCTTTTGGTTAGTCGATTCGATCGGCAGGCGGGTGTTGGCGGGAACCGGCGTCGCCGGCAGCGCGGGGGTCAGAACCGCGCCGAAGGGCTGGACGATGATGGTCGAGGTGAACAGCTTGCGGTCTTCATAGAAACCGCCGAGCAGGAAGTTCACCGGTCCGTCGAAGTCCGAGGCGAGGCGCAGTTCCTGGCT
>SECS01000002.1 GCA_004211435.1 Novosphingobium sp.
CCATGCTCTCGCAGGCCAACCAGTCGGCGCAGAGCGTCCTCTCGCTGCTCCGCTAAGAGCACCGACGAGACCGAATACGACAACCAACGACTACACAACCGATTGATCGACTGCCGCGGGTCCCTTCCCCGCGAAACACCAGAGCCCGGCGTCACAGCCATGATCCGCCGGGCTCCCGTTTCCGTCAAACAGGCGCGACTAGTTCCCGCGCCTCCGTCGGACGCAGGCGATCGACAGGACAAAACAGCCGGTCCCTTCCCGGCACTCGAGCTCGGTGGCCGCCATGACCACCGGGCTCTTTTCTTTTGCGCTACGCTTCGTCGCTTGGGGCATTTCCTCCCACGGCAGTGCCGGTACAGGCGGATGGTTTGCTGTCACGGACCTGCTAGGCCGGTCGACATGACCAGGCTGCCATACCGGACCAGGAGAACGAGATGAGTGTTTCGGCGAAACCATGGAACGGCGAGCAGGTTCGCAAATGGCTGGACTGCCGCATCGACGCGGCGGCTCTCGATCAGGCCGCGGCCGACCGGCGCGGTTATGAGGCGCAGGACGATTACGACAAGGCCGCCGCCGAAGAATGGGTCTGCCGCAACCTGAAGGCGGCCGCGGGCAAGGATGACCAGGCCGCTTTCGCCGATCGCCTCAAACAATTGCTCGGCCAGGACGAGTACCGGGTCACGGGCATCTACGATGATCGGCGTTTCGAGAGGCATGTTCGCGCCAGCCTTCGCAAACTCTCTCGGATGACCAAGACCAATGAGGGTTTCGAGAACACCTTGCACTATCAGTGAGCGCCGATCGCGTTGCAAAGCCGCAGCGCCCGTGTTGCCTCACCGGCGCAATGACCTATGGTCCGGCAACGACAAACCCTGAAGGCGTCATTCTCAATGCAAGATCGATCCGAGCACTTTGCTTATTGCGTGCAACTGTTCGGGGGGACCACGGCGGCATCGCGACGCCTGGGCATAGACGAGCGTGCCCTCCGCCGTTTCATCAACGGCGAAAGGCCTCTCGGTGACGGTCTGCTGGAAGACACGGCAACGGCCCTGCGTCGGCTCATCTCCGAAGCGACCGAGGCCGAAGGCCTGATCCTGGCAGCATTGGGCGCCAAATCGAACGAACCGTAAGGCGGCGTATGGGGGGCCTGTCGCATCGTCGCTGGCCACAAGACGAAGCGACGCGGCACGCGTCCACTGCTTCCGAAGTCAGGGCAGAGATCGACAATTCGCGCGATGCGCGCCGGTTGCGCTTGGAAATCCAGCGGCTCGACCCTATCTGGCTCGCGGTACAGTCGCAAATTGACGGTCTTCGGGACTCCGCGCCCCCAACTCCTTCTCTCTCGCTTCTCATCCCCCTCCGGCGCAGCCGGCGGTCGGTCGCGCATGAAGAGCAGGATCAACGATCACCGTCAGGTGCCTGCTCGTCAGCATTCCAACGCCGCCAATGTTGCGACCTATCCAGTGAAAGACATCCACGATGCCGATACAGGTCCAGTTCCCCGATGGCAGCACAGTCGAGGTGCCCAGCCGCCGCGCCGTGGCTCGAAGCCGCAAGAGAAGCATTTCGCCGCCGTCGGTCGCCGAATACCCCGATCCCGATCCCTTCTGGCTGTTTCAGCAGGACGGCAATGGCAAGTGGCACGCCAAGCCTCGTCGCTGACGGCTGTGCGTGACTGCCCATTTCGATCAAGCAACGCGAAAAGGTCAGCGCGCGTGTTTGAGCGGACGATGCCGAGGTCGTATAAAGGTTATTCGACCGTGAGGAGCAACGCGTCGTCCGAACGTGGCGGTGTGGGCTCATACCCCGATATCGGCGCAAATGTTTCGTCGAGGAGTTCAGGCGCGATCAGGCCGGCAAGTTTGAATTGTCCCAGCCTGGGCTCCTCGTCGGCTCGCCAGGTTTTGCTCAAATTCAAGGCCGAGACAAACAGGTCGCCATGGCGTTCGAACAACAGGTGGGGCGCCAGTTTGACCTGACCTCCGTTGTATTGCGCCATGACTGTCCTCTTGCACGCGATGGCTTCCATCAGCGTCATGCGGGTTGCGCTCACGAAGGGCTTCTCGCGATGGGATCGACGGGGGATTGCTGCATCGCGGCATTTTAGTCAGACAAGTTGACGGCGGCAAGCGCTAGCTGGTCTGCACGGCGTTAGAAGTTCACCGGCTGGCTCAGACTCCGCTTCGCGTCAAGGACAGGGCGACTTCGATTGCCCGAGCCAATTCCTGTTCGCTGAACGGCTTGTTCAACTTCACGATGTGCGCAGGTGCGCCTGCTGGAAGTTCGCCATAGCCCGTCGCCAGGATGATGGGCAGGGCAGGGCGCTCGTCCGCAACGTGTTGGATTAACTCGGTTCCTGTCATTCTCGGCATTGCCTGGTCCGTGATCAGCAGCTGGATTCCCGGCTCCTGACGCAGCAGTTCCAGCGCGGTCTCGCCCGATCCCGCATCGAACACCTCATGCCCCATGTCCTCGAGCATGGATGACACGTTCATCCGAATGAGGACGTCGTCGTCGACCGCAAGAATCCTCATCGGGCGAATATCTGCCGGTGCATCATCCGACGCGATGGGCGCCGGACTCTCGGGAAAGGTTTCGTCCGCGGCGGGCAGCCACAAGCAGGCCGTGGTGCCGTCGTCAGGGGAACTTTGCAGCACGAAAGTCCCGCCGAGCTGCTTTGCCAGTCCGTGAACCATCGGAAGGCCCAGTCCCGTGCCCTTGCCCACGCCTTTCGTCGTGAAGAAGGGCTCGGTCGCCCGCATCAGCGTGTCGGCGTCCATTCCCTCGCCGCCGTCGATCACGCTCAGGCAGACGTATCGGCCCGGACGCAATCCGTGTTTTTGGTCGGCATCGATCACGGCAAGCTCGGCTGATATGATGATGTCGCCGCCGTCGGGCAGGGCGTCTCTCGCGTTTACCGCCAGATTCAGCAGCGCCATCTCGATCTGGTTGGCATCTGCGAGAACCGGTGGCAGATCGTCCGAGAATGCGATCTGCAAGGACCAGGCCGGTCCGAGGGTCCGCTGCAGCAGGTCCATCATGCCACGCGTCAGTTCGGTCAGGTCCACGCGCTCGGCCTTGAGATCCTGCCGGCGGGCGAAAGCCAGCATTCGCTGGGTCAAGGCCGCGCCGCGCTGAGCGCCCTGCCTGGCGTTGTCGAGAAGCCGCTGCGTCTGCGGATCGTCAGAGACCCGTTTCTCCAGCATCTCGAGGCTGCTCGAAATTGCCATCAGGAGATTGTTGAAGTCGTGCGCGATGCCGCCGGTCAATTGCCCGACCGCATCCATCTTCTGAACCTGACGCAGCACGTTCTCGGCCGCTCGTTTCTCACTCAGATCCGTGACGATGCTGCAGAACATTTTTGGTGCGCCAGCTTCAACCTGAAGCTCGACGATCGACATGTTGGCCGGCGTATGCTGACCGTCCCTACGGATCAGCATCACTTCGATGGTTGCCGTCTCAGCGCCGCTCAGCATCGCCTTGATGGGCCCGGGATCAACGACGTGATCGTAGAGACAGGAGCCGATGAGGCGTCCGGACGCCTGCTTGACGAGGTCGCTGAAGCTTCGATTGACGTAGAGGATGACACAGTCCGCATTGAGCGTGACCGCACCCTCTTTCATCTGCTCGACAAGCACCCGGTAAGGACGATCGGCGTTCTCCAGCGTGTAGACGAACTGGCCCACTTCGCCGCCCACGACGATCGCGTCGACTTCGCCGTTGCGGATGGCGTCGAGAGTCTCGTTGGCCTCCTGAAGCAAGGCTTCGAGCTCGGCGATCCGCCTGCTTTGATCGGCAATTGCCACGACTACGAGATCTGACGAGGTTCGCCGGTGACCGGAGTCAGATTGAGGCCCGTCAGCACTTTCTCCCGGTCCGAAAGATCGCCGATGATCCGCCGGAGAGGCTCGGGAAGCACCTTGACCAGGGTCGGCGTCGCAACCACCTGAAGTTCACGGGTCGCCTCGGGCTTCTCGTATACGTCGATGATCTCGAGATCATACTGCCCCGCGAGCTCCTGCTCGCAGATCTTGCGCATGTTCGCGATGGCGCGCTGGGATCGGCTGGTTGTTCCCGTGACGAACAATCGAAGCACGTAGCGACCTGTTTCCGACGGGGCTGGCCATGTCATGCTTCGGTCTCCCCTATGGAAACGATGTCGAGTCCCACCAGGACCCGCTCGGTATCGGAGAGGTTTCCGATGACGCGCTTGATCGGTGGAGGCAGTCGGCGAACCAAGGTCGGCACGGCCAGGATCTGGTCACCGGCCGCGAGCTGGGGGCTCTGGATCAGGTCGATGACCTCGACCGTGTATCGCCCGGACAAGTGCTCCTCGCAAATCGTCTTCAGATTGGCGATTGCGGTCAGCGACTTCGGCGTCTGACCCGCGACGTAAAGCCGCAGGTTGTAGTGGCCGGGAATGGCGCTCTCTTGGGTGGTCTCGGCGCCCTCGCTCACTGGCTCGCTCCTCGCTTGGCCGCCATGGCGGTACGATTGGATTGGATATGGCCCTCTCGCTCGTCGTCCTGCGTGAAGCGGAGGTCCAACTCTTCCTCGTCGGCGTCCAGCGACGCCTTCAGTTCGGCGATCTGCCTTTCCACGGCCTTGCGCTTGCGATCACGAGCGCGTCGACGCTGATCATGGGATTGGCGACGTTCGAGTTCCTCTGCGCGTTCGGAGACCTCCTGCGCGAGGCGCGCGGCGCCTGTCAGGACGCCGTTTTGGCCGATGTAAGGCTCGATCAACCTGATGCCATCGTCGGTAAGCAGGTATTCGCGAATCTGGTTGGAATGCTTCATGCCGCGCGACTTGAGGACATAGAGTACGCGATTGCGTTCACCGTTGGATTCCACGTCGCTCAGCGAGATCCAGCTGTCCATCAGCGACGAGACGCTGCGGTCGGCTTCGGTCACGTGGTCGGCGGCCAGCGACAAGCTGGTCAGGACTGCGGTGATGCCGCGCCCTTTGCAGATGTCGACCAGTCTCAAAAGCGTCGCGTGGATTTCCGACTGGACCCCGCGCAGCGCCGAGATCGGATCGATGATCACCGCGCTGGGTTCGAACTCCTCGATGTCCCGGTTCATGCGGGCAAGGTGCATTTCCAGGCCGAACAGGCTGGGACGGGCGGCCTCGAAACATAGCAGTCCGGCGTCGACGTGACGCTGCAGGTCGATCCCCGCCGATCGCATGTTGCGTATGATCTGCGCCGGCGATTCTTCGAATGCGAAATATAGGCATCTCTCGCCGCGGGAGCAGACCGCATTTGCAAAAGTCGCGCTGAAGGTCGATTTTCCGGTGCCTGCAAGGCCCGAGATCAAGATGCTCGATCCGCGGAAGAACCCGCCGATGCCGAACATCGTGTCGAGGTCTGCGATGCCGGTCGGCACGACTTCCGAGGACGTCTTGTGATCGAGGCCTGCCGATGTGATCGGCATGACGCTGATACCGCGACCGTCGATGAGAAATGGGTATTCGTCCGTGCCGTGCGAGGATCCGCGATATTTCACGACACGCAGGCGCCTCGTCGTCACCTGGTCCAGCACGCGGTTATCGAGGAGGATCACGCAGTCGGAGACGTATTCCTCGATGCCATAGCGCGTGAGTTGACCCTCACCGCGCTCGGCCGTGATGATCGCGGTGACGCCCTTGTCCTTGAGCCAGGTGAAGAGGCGGCGAAGCTCTGCCCGCAGGACGCCCTGATCGGTGAGGCCCGAGAACAGCGCCTCTATCGTATCGAGCACGACCCGCTTCGCGCCGATCTTGTCGATCGCATAGCCGAGCCGAACGAACAGGGCTTCCAGGTCATACTCGCCGCTGACCTCGATCTCCGCCGGCTCGATGCGGACATAGTCGATGGCCAGGCGATCCTCGGCGATCAGCTTTGCGACGTCATAGCCAAGCGAGGCGACATTCTCGATCAGGTCGTCGGAGCGTTCCTCGAAGCTGACGAATACGCCATTTTCATTGAACCGTGTGGCGCCGTTCACGAGGAAGGTCATCGCGAAAAGCGTCTTGCCGCAACCCGCAGCGCCGCAAAGCAGGGACGGCCGGCCACTGGGCAGGCCACCCAGCGTGAGATCGTCCAGCCCGTTAATACCGGTAAGAGATTTCAGCAGCGCCCTCGAAGGGCTGTCCGGAGCGTTGACGATGGTCACCGAATTGCATCCCCCTGTTTTGATTCTGTCGTCCTTGCCCGCGGCACAGTCTCTCCAACAGAGCCATCGATGCTCTGGAGAGCGCGCAGAACCGCGGTTTCGACGAAATTTGTGAGGCTGCGGTTGTCGGCACTGGCATGCCGCCGCGCACGTTCGAGGAGTTCGCAGTCGAACCTGAAAGTCACAGGTTTTCGCATCCCCGCCATCGCCCCCGAGCGTATTTACAATGGTAATACGTGCGCGCGTGAAATTGGTTCCGTGGGCATGTGCTGCGATTTGCGTTTATTTTTCAGATGCCTGTCCGGCAATGTCATAGCAGAGGCACGGAGTCGGGCGACGTGAAATGGCTTGAGGAGACGCGGCTCGGCCCGGCCTCATTTCTGCCCGATGTCGAAGAGATGACCTTGTCGTCCACGGACGGCGCCGTTTCCGCGCCGATTGTGTTTCCTCGCATGCTTGGCGTAAGCTTGTGAGAGCCAGTTCGGAGCCCCCCGATGATCGACCGCCGCTATTTTCTCACCTCCGCCTCCGCAGGCGCAGCCCTGTTGGCAGCCGGGCCGGCGTTCGCCCGGGCGCCCGGTCGGCAGGCTGGTGGCCCGTCAAACCCCGCCCTGGCGGCCTTCATGGACAGGTATTTCGAAGCCCAGATCGACGCTTCGCCTGAGACGGCAACAAGCCTCGGGCTCGACACCGGCGCTCGCGCCGCGCTGAAGTCTCACTTCACAATTCCCACGCGTGCGCGCGAAGAGGAAAACCGCCAGCGCAATCGGATGGCACGCGCCGATCTCGGCAAGCTCGACCGTGCATCGATGGGGACGCAGGACGGCATCTATTACGACACGCTCGAGGCAAATTTGGATGCGGTCATCCGCACCTATGCCATTCCCTATGGGCAGGGGGGCTGGCCGGAGGTCTACCGAGTCAGCCAGGGTGGAGGTGCCTACCTCACGACCGGAGACTTCCTCGACAACCAGCATACAATCAAGAACGGGGCCGATGCCGAGGCCTATGTCTCGCGAATCAACGACTTCGCAGACGTGCTTGCCGCCGAGACCGACCGTATGCTCGAGGACTTCGGCATCGGTGTCATTCCGCCAGATTTCGTCTTGCAGAAGACCATTGGCCTCCAGGCGGGCATGCTGAGTACGCAGGCAGCCGCTTCCCCACTGGTCGGCTCGATCGTGCGTCGCACGAACGAGCAGTCGATCGCGGGCGACTGGCGCGCGCGCGTCGAGAGGTTGGTGGCCGACCGGGTCTATCCGGCGCTGCAGCGCCAGAACGATGCGCTGAAGGCGGCTCTACCCAAGGCTGGGCACGATGCTTCGGTCGCGCGCTTGCCGCAGGGCGAGCAATATTACGCGAACAGCCTGAGCTACATCACCACCACGCGCATGACAGCGGACGAAATCCACCGCGTCGGTCTGGCGCAGGTCGCGGAACTGACGGCGCTTTCGGACGCACTGCTGAAGAAATTGGGCTATGCCAAAGGGACCGTCGGCGAGCGCATGGCTGCGCTCAACGCGGATCCTGCCAATGTCTATCCCAATACGGATGCCGCGAAAGTCGAACTGGTCGCGCACCTCAACACGCAGATGGCGGCCATGCAGAAGCTGCTGCCCAAGGCCTTCGGCCGCCTGCCCCGCGCTGGGGTGGAGATCAAGCGTGTCCCTCCCGAAATCCAGGAAGGGGCATCACAGGGCTATTACAACCCGCCCAGCCTCGACGGTACGCGTCCGGGAATCTACTGGATCAATCTCACGGACACGGCCAACTGGCCCAAATACGGCTTGCCGACGCTGACCTATCACGAGGCGTCTCCCGGTCATCACTTGCAGATTGCGCTACAACAGGAGAGCGCCGCCGCGCCCAAGGTGATGAACCTGTTTTTCTTCTCCAGCTATGGTGAGGGCTGGGGCCTCTACGCCGAGCAATTGGCCGACGAGCTTGGCGCCTACGACGACGATCCGCTCGGTCGCGTCGGATTTTACCAGAGTCTGCTCTTCCGTGCAGTTCGCCTCGTCGTCGATACGGGCCTACACGCGAAGGGCTGGAGCCGCGAGCGGGCCATTCGCTACTTGATCGACAATACGGGACGCGCCGAGGGAGGTGCGACATCCGAGGTAGAGCGCTACTGTTCGTGGCCGGGCCAGGCCTGCGCCTATAAGGTTGGTCACAACGAATGGCTGCGTCTGCGAGCGAAGGCGCGTTCGGCGCTAGGCGCGCGCTTCGACATGCGGAGCTTCCACGATACGGCACTGGCAGGCGGCGGCATGCCGCTGACGGTCCTGGAGCGCGTGATCGACAACTGGATTGCAGCCCGCAGGTCCGGCGCTGCTTGACGGTCGAAAACAGCTTCTGGCCTCGGCCGCCGATGTGATGGCGGTTCGAACGAAGCGGCGAGGGACCTGATACCGGCCGTCGGTTCAACGGCCGCTAGTCACCGGAGAGCAGTGGCCGGCAATGATCTTCCACCGTTCGTCTTCGCGATGCCAGATGCGCGTGTAGGCGAAGAATCCGGAGAAGGGTTGTCCGTCAAAGCTGCCTGTCACTTCCGTTTCGATACGGACGACGGTTGCGTCGGCGAGATGGCGAAACTCCGGTGCGCCGCAGTTGTCGAGGGTGTGGATCTTCAGCATGCCAGAGGCATGAGCTGCCAGGTCATCCGACTTAGACAGCCGCATACCATCTTGATTGGTGAAGATGAGGTCGTCGCTCAAAAGCTCGTCGAGCTCCGTTACGGCGCCGCGCAACATCGCATCTCGCAGGCGCGCTTCATATTCTTCGGCGCGCATCGCAAACGTGTCGTTTTGATCAGCCATGCCGCTTTCTAGCGCGTCAAGGCAGCGTGGTCGACGTGGTCAGCCGTCGACGTCTGCGGGCCACCGTGCTCGTCGGCGATCGCATTTGAGTCCGTTTTTCACGACGACCGCCGCATCTGTGGCTTGTGGGCTCGGAGCCATGGTTCGATGATCGGGACGTAGCCGCAACGATCGGTTGCCGATCATGGAGATGGAGCAGCGCATGGAACGCCAGGAAGAGCTGAATCTGACCGGGAAGGTCGTCATCATCACCGGTGCCAGCCGCGGCGTGGGGCGGCAAGCGGGGATCGATTTCGCCCGGCGCGGCGCGAAGGTCGTCCTCGCCGCACGCACGGTCGAGGCGGATTCGGCGCTGCCGGGCACGATCGGCGAGACGCTGCGGGAGATCGAGGCGCTGGGCGGCGAGGCGATCGCCGTCGCCACCGATCTTGCCAAGGAAGAGGATCTGGAGCGCCTTGTCGCCGCAGCGGTCGAGCGCTTCGGCGGCGTCGACGTGCTGGTGAACAACGCGGCCGCGACCACGGGCGACATCTGGGGCAAGCCCTTCTCCCAACTGACCCGCGCCGAGTGGCTGTACCAGTTCGACGTCAACGTCCATGCGCCCTTCACCCTGACCCAGCTCTGCGTGCCGATCATGGAAAAGCGCGGCGGAGGGCGGATCATCAACCTCAGCACGGGCAGCGGCGAGGTCTTCCGCAAAGTGGAGGAGCCGCCCAAGCTGGCGGCGCAGGGCACGTTCAGCCTGGCTGTGCCGGGCTACTATTCCAGCAAGCGCGCGCTCGACCGCTTCGGCAACTGCATGGCGCCCGAATTCTTCACACAGAACATCGCCATCATCGGCGTGCATCCGGGCCTGGTCGCGACCGAGCTCGTGGCGATCCGCGTGAAGGAAAAGGGTCTCGATCCGAGCGTGGCGGTGCCGACCACCGTGCCGTCGCGGATGCTGGTCTATTTCGCGGCCTGCGCAAATCCCTTCGAATATACCGGCCGCCTGTTCTGGGCAGAGCGCGAGATGGCCGACATGGGCATCGAACTGGATGCCGAGACCACGGCATGCCCCGCGTAGGACCGATCCGCTATGAATTGGGAAGGATGAACTGATGGATCTGCAGAAATACGGCCCCTGGGCCTTGGTGGTCGGCGGCTCGGAAGGCGTCGGCGCGGAATTCGCCCGGCAACTCGCAGCGGACGGCTTCAAGCTGGTGCTCGTCGCGCGCAAACCCGGCCCGCTGGAAGAACTGGCCGAAGAGCTTCGCGGGCAGGGCGCCGAAGTGCGCACGGTTTCCGCCGATCTCAGCCAGAGCGATGCGCTGGACCAGGTTCGCAAGTCTACCGACGATGTCGAGATCGGCCTGCTGATCTACAACGCCGGCGCCAACAACACGCGCGGACTGTTCGTGGAACTGCCGAAGGAGGTCACGCAGTCGGTATTGTCGATCACCGTGCTGGGCCAGGCCGATTTCTCGCGCCATTACGGTGCGCTGATGGCCAAGCGCGGGCGCGGCGGCATCATCCTGGGCGGGTCGCAGAGCAGCTATCTCGGCTCGCCGACGCTTGCCGCCTATACGGGCGCCAAGGCCTTCAGCCGTATCTTCTCCGAAGCGCTGTGGGGCGAGATGAAGCCGCTCGGCGTCGACGTGCTGCATCTCAACATCGGCTTTACCGCGACCCCGGCCATGGCGCGTCTCGGCATGCCGATCGAGATGGCCGAGCCGTCGGAGACGGTCGCGCGCGAGGGCTTGGAGAATATCGCCAATGGTCCGGTATGGATCATCAGCACGCCCGGTAACATCGAGCATATCCGGCGCATCAACGATGTCGAGAACCGCGCCGAAACGGTCCTGGCCCACGCCATCAAACCGCGCGACCAGACGGCTGCGGCGGCCATCGAACACGCGAAGCTGGCCGGTACTTAGCAAGCTCCAGTGCGCGGCGATCAGATCGGCTGCCTGAACGAGGCCAGCGATCCTGATATCCAGAGACTCGTACGGCTGAGGCAGGATAGGAGCGCAATGGCATAGGCGATCACCAAGATCGCCTATGCCGTCTCAGGAATGAGGACCTGCCTCGGCCTGTGCCCCTTCCGCCTTGTGCGGCGAGAACTGACCCGCCAGCCAGGGATCCTTGGTATTCTCACGAAAAGCATGCAGTTCGCGGCGGAGCTGCACGAGAGTGCCCTGTGCAGAAGGAGCATTGGCCAGGTTCACGATCTCTTCGGGATCGCTGCGCAGGTCGTAGAGTTCCTCTGCCGGCCGTTGAAGGTAGGCCTGTTGGCTGCGCTTCCCCAATGCGATACTCGGATCGCTTGCGATCGCCTTCCAGCTCTCGGATTCGGCGACGTCGCCGGCGATGGGGTAAGGCAACTGCCAGGCGAGGTTCTGGATATAGCTGTGCGTGCGCGTGCGTATGGCGCGCATCGGATAATACTGGTTGATCTCGTGGAACTCGTGGCTGGCGAAGACCTTGTCCCAACCGGCGCCGCCGGGCTGGCCGAGCAGCGGCAACAGCGAACGGCCCGGCAGCGGATAGGCGGGACCCTTGGCGCCGGTCCAGGCGAGCAGGGTGGGGACGATGTCGGTCCAGCTGACCATGGCCTCGTTCGTCCGGCCGCCGCGGCTGCCCGGGGCGTGGACGATCAGCGGCAGGTGCAGGCCCGGATCGTAGAGATTGGTCTTGGCGCCGGGAAAGGGGCGGCCGTTGTCCGATAGGAACACGATCAGCGTGTCCTCGGCATGGCCGGTGCGCGCCAGGGCCTCGACCAGCATGCCCACGCCGCTGTCGAGCCGGCTCAGCGATTCGTAATACTGGGCCAGATCGGCGCGGACCGCCGGCAGGTCGGGCAGGTGGCTCGGCACCGTGACCTTGGCGGGATCGTAATGGACTTCCTCGACGCGCGGCCAGGCGCGGTCGTTGCCGAAGTTCACCGGCGCGCGGTGCGGGTCGCTGTAGGCGACGGTGACGAAGAACGGCGTCTCGCCCGCGGCCTTGATGAAGCGCTCGGTCTCGTCGGCGATCAGCGCGACGTCGCGGATGCCCGAGCGCTCGGGCGCGAGTTCGGCGTCGTAGGGAAAGGCGCTGTCGGGGCGGACGTGTTTCTTGCCGACGAGCGCCGTGGTGTAGCCGGCCGCCTTGAGCAGCACGGGCAATGTCGTCACGCCGTCGACCAGCCCTTGGTTGTGGACCGAGTGGGCGAGGCCGTACATGCCGTTCTGATGGCCGTAGAGCCCGGTATAGAGCACCGAGCGGCTCGGGCTGCACGATGAGACCGCGGCATAGCCTTGCGAGAAATAGGTGCCGCGCCTGGCCAGGGCGTCGAGATGCGGGGTGCGCACCGCGACGCCCGCGCGGCCGAGATCGAGCCCCTGATCGTCGCTGACGATAAGCAGCACGTTGCGCCGTGCCGGTGGCGCGGCGACTGCCGTCGCTGCTCCGCTTGCCGCGATCGTCGCGGCAGCACCGGTCATGCCCTTAAGCAACGTGCGGCGGTCCATCGTGGGGTCTCCTTTTAGAACTTGTAGAGCGCGGAAAGCTGGAAGGCGCGCCCGAAGATCGAACGGGCGATCACCGATCCGCTCGTCGTGCCGATGATGCGCGCGTTGCCCTCGGTCAGTCCCAGCGAGTTGGTGACGTTGGTGACGAGGCCCTGCAGCTCGAGCGGCCCGGCCTTGAACGTCGCGCCCAGGTCGAGCGTATCGTAGGCCGGAAGCTGCTGCAGGTTCTGGATGTCCGAGAACCGCTTGCCGACGTGCTGGTAGGCGCCGAACAGGGTCAGCGTGGTCTCGCCCAGCGGGATCGTGTAGCTTGGCTCGACGCGGGCCTGGAACCGCGGCTGGCGCTGGATCTGGTTGCCGTTCTGGACGCCGGTGGCGACACCTGCGGTGATGTCGCGGAACTCGCCGTCCATCAGCGTGCCGTTGAAACGCAGCTGGAAGGCGTCGAACGGCCGCAGCACGCCGTCGAGCTCGGCACCCCAGACACGCGAGCCGGCGATCGCGACCACGGTGGTGATCGAGTTGTCGGGGTTGACCACCTGCTGCGTGTAGGTCTGGCCCTTGAACTTGTTGTAGAACAGGGTCAGCCCGGCGCTGAGCCAGGGCTGCGCGGTCTTGAAGCCGATCTCGTACTGATCGACCTTCTGGACCACGCGCGAACCCTCGCGCAGATCGTCGAAGTGCGGGAACTTGTAGCCCGAGTTCACGCGCGCGAAGGCGCTGAAGTCGGGCAGGAAGCGCCAGTTGGCGCCGGCCGTGTAGGACACCTTGGTCTGCTTGTAAGCGACGGTGCGGGTGCCGCCGTTGAGCACGGTCGAACCGTTATTGTAGAGCGTCGCCGGATTGCCATCGAGATCGACGTTGGCCGTGGTCAGGCCCACCGTGCCGTCGGCCTTGAACTCCTCGACGCGCACGCCGGCATCGACGCGGAAGGTGTCGCTGAGCTCGAACTCGTCGGCGGCGAAGGCGGCGAGGTTGCGCCCGTTCCAGCTCGCGCGGGTCTGGCCGGTGGTGGCGCTGACGATGCCGTTACGCGTCAACTGCGCGCCGTTGTTGAGCGTCACGTTGATCAGGCGGGCGTTGGGCTCGAAGGCGAAAAGCGCGTTGTTGCCCTGGTACCAGAGGTCGTCGACCGAATAGTCGGCATAGTAGCCGCCGATCGTCAGCGTGTTGGCGCCGAAGCTCTTCGACACGCGCAGTTCGTTGGTGAACGAGCGCAGGTCCTTGTCGATCGACCACAGGCCGGCGACGATCACCGGCTGGCTGGCCGCGGCCGCGCCGCCGCCGACGAAGCTGCCCGTGCCAGAGGTAGCGGCCCCGCGGCCGACCGTGCTGGCGGCGCCGAGGCGGCTGGTGATGTAGGCGCCCAAGGTCGTCGGCACGGCGCTGGTGAAGATCGCGCGCACGTCGGCGCGACCGTCGAGGAAGCTGAAGTTGTCGCTGATCGTCCAGCCGTCACCCGGGGTCAGATTGACGCTGCCGCCGAACTGGGTGAGATCGACCGTGCGCCCGTCACCGAAGTCGCGGCTGACCGTGCCCGGCGTCGCGCCGGGGCTGATCTCGAGCACCTGATAGCGGTTGGCATTGCCCGCCAGCGTGTCTTTGCGCTGGTCGAAATAGGGATAGACGTCGAGATCGGCGCCGTTGTTGGTCGACTGCAGCGGCGCGCCCGAGAAGAACGCGTTCTGATCGTGGACCTTGCGCACGTAGAGGCTGATTTCGCCCAGGCCGTCCCAGCGCTTGGTCAGGTTGGCGCTGAACTGGCCACCCTTGTCGCCGACGTACTGCGTGTCGCGGATGCCGTCGTCGAAGCGGTAGAAGCCGCCCGCGCTCAAATACCAGCCGTTGCCCAGCGGGCCACTGGCATAGGCGTCGACACGGCCCATGCCCTGGGCGCCGGCGGTCAGGCGCACGCTGCCCTCGGGATTGTCGGTGCCCTTCTTCTGGATGAAGTTGACCGTGACGCCCGGCTGGCCGTTCGAGAACACGGGGCTGGGGCCGCCACGCAGCACTTCGGTGCGCTCGACCGTATCGTCGATACGGAACAGGCTGAAGGTCTCGAGGAACGAGAGCGTGTTCGGCGCGAAGATCGGCGAGCCGTCCAACTGGACCGTGGCGAAGGCGCCGCCGCCGTTCTGCGGGAAGCCGCGGACGCCGACGTGGACGCCGGCGGTGCCGCCGCTGGTTTCGACGAAGATGCCCGGAACCAGGCGCAGGATGTCGGCCGTGCTGCGCGGCGCGAGGCGTTCGACCTGATCCTGCGAGATCGTGCTGATCGAGAAGCCGGCGTCGAGACGGTTGAGGCCATCGCGACGCGGCGTACCTGTGACAACGATATCATTTGCGGGCGAAGAAGCGTCGGCATCGTTCGGAGCCGAGCTCTCCTGCGCGAAGGCGGCCGTGGCGACGGTCAGTGCCAGGGCCGAAGAGGCCAAGCGAATGGTGGTCGAAAATGCAGTCATGGGAATACCCCCTCTGGAAACGGTGTTTCTCTACTTTATTGGTTGACTAAGTCGATGCAGGCAAATCTTTAGGCGTGGACAGCGGCGCTTTGCGCAGGCGGCGGTCGAGCAGGACGACGAGCAGTCCGAGCAGGAGCGCGGGTACGACGACGAGTCGGAAGGCTGCGATTCCGCCGAAGGTGGCGAAGACGCGGCCGGTGATGAACGAGCCCGTGGTGCCGCCCAGGGCCGAGAAGCCGATGATAAGGCCGGTCATGGCCGCGTGTTGGCTGCGCGGCAGGGCCGACAGGATCGTCGAAACGATCGTGGGATAGATCGGCGCGAGGCACAGGCCGATCAGCGGCATGGCGTACCCGTACCAGGGCAGGTCGGCCCAGCGCTCTATGCGGCCAGGAGCGTGCCCCTCGGCGAGCGGCACGACTATCATCACGATCACGGCAATGCCCGCCACGCAGAGCGCCAGCAGACGCAGCCAGCCGATCCGCGTGATCAGCGGCGCTGCGCCGAGGCGGCCGAGTGCGAGCGCGGCGGCGAAGATGCTTGCGCCCTGGACGCTCATCGGTGCTGACAGATGCAGCACCTCGGCGTTGAAGGTCGGCAGCCAGGTGCCGACGCCCTGTTCGACCAGCACGTAGAGAAATGCGGCGCCGGCGAAGAGCAGTACCGCCGGGCGCACTATCAGGCCGATTATCAGCCGCCCCTCAGCCAACGGCGCCGTTTCGCTTCCTTGTGCTTCTCGCTCGTCGAGGTGAGCCGAGAGCAGCAGGACGACGATCGCTATCGAGAGCGCTGCGAGCAGCCAGTAGACCTGCAGCCAAACGGGATTGCCGGGAGCAGACGGGTCGATGAACAGGCCGAAGATCCAGTAGCCCGACAGCACGCCCAGCATGAAGCCGCCTTCGATGCGATTGGTCAGCGCGGCATGCCGAGCGGCGTCCTCGGTAAGCAGGCCGATAAGGGTATAGGTCGCGGTCTTGACCAGGGCGAAGCCGACGCCGGTGGCCAGGAACAGCAGGCGCGCCATCGCAAAGCCCGGGACGAGTGCCATTGCCAGGCAGGCGAGCGCCACGATCGCCTGGCCGACGATCAGTGCGCGGCGCAGCCCAAAGCGCGGCAGATAGGCCGCGACCGCCAAGGAAACGAGCGCGATCGGCAGATCCTTGAAGGCTTCGAGCGTGGCGGCTTCGGGCTTGCTGACACCGAACCCGTTGATCGCCTGGAGGATGACCGTGCCGACGCTGTTGAGCAGGATGGCGAACTGGGCATAGGACAGCATCAATGCCGCGATCAGAAGCCGACGCGACAAGGCGGCGCTCTTGCTGGCTGATTTCTGGCCGTTCATGGCCGCCCCCTGGAGACGTTTACGTGCTTTTGAAGCTTCGTAGACCGTCTTTCCCAACGCGGACAGCGAAAAATGATATCGATGCCATCCGGCTTTCGCTATGTGTCGCGCGTTACGAGGCGCGTGGGTAGCGAAGGGGGATGCGGACTTTGGCCGGCAATCAATTCGAGCAGGGTCTGCGCCAGCAGCCGGCCGCCACCAAACCAGTCCTGACTGACGCTCGTGATCCCGAAGGCGACGGCGGTCGGACTGTCATCGTAGCCGACGATAGCCACGTCGCGTCCGGCGCGCGCCGCCGCGCGTTTTGCGCCGGCGGCCATCAGGTCGCTGCCCGCGAAGATCGCATCGATGCCGCCGTCCTCGGCCAGCAGGCGTTCGACCTCGGCTTCGGCGGCCGCTGCGGTGAGGTCGCTGTCCACATCGATCAGCCCTTGCCCTTGTTCTCCGAGCGCCGCCGCACACCCGTCGCGCCGCGCACGCATTTCGGCGTGGCGAAGGTCGCCGAGGAATGCGCAGCGATCACGCCCGCGCGACAAGAGGTAGGTTGCGGCTTGCGCTCCGCCGAGCCGGTTGTCGCTTCCAACGACCACGGGACCCGGGCTCCCGCTGCCGTCCGCCTCGCCCCAGACGACCAGCGGCAGGCCGAGCTCCGAATATTCCTTCACGGTGTGCTGGTCGGCACCCTGACCGAGCAGGATCAGTCCGCTGGTATCCGAGACCTCAGCGCCCAGTGCCGGATCGCTGGTCGTCACCACCGCCGCATAGCCCGCCGTCGCCAGGGCTTCGACCGCGCCGCCGAGCAGGACCAGCGGATAGGGATCGGACATCGGCCGCGCGTCGTTGGGCGTCCAGTCCATGACGATCGCGACGCGACGACGATGGCTGAGGCGCAGATCGCGTGCGGCAAGGTTGATGCGGTATCCGGCTTCTCGCGCCGCGGCTTCGATTTTCTCGCGAACGGCAGGGCGCACCTTCGGGCTTTTCCGCAAGGCCCGGGAAACCGTGATCTTCGAAACCTCACAGATCCGCGCGATGTCCTCCAGCGTGACGCGGCGATGTGGCCCGGCAACGGGTTCGGACTTGTCGTTGGTCTGTTCCGCCATATAGGCCACGCATAATGCAATCGCACTCGACGACAAGCGACAATGACGCCGGGATCGAACCGCCGTCGCTGCTCTATGGCGCGCTGTTCGCGGCCATCCAGGAAAGCGGAATCTTCGCGGACAGCAAGACCTTCGCCGATGCCGTGCCACTGCGCGAGGCTCAGGCGATTCTGGCTGAATATCTCGCATTGGGAACTGCCGGACCCGAGGATCTTCGACGCTTCGTCGCGGCGAATTTCGCTCTGCCCGAAGAGGAGGACGCCAACCCGACGGCGGATCGTGCCGCGGAGGACATTGCGCAGCATATCGCGCGCACCTGGCCGCGGCTCGAGCGCGACGGCGCCATCGAGCAGGGCTCGGCAATCGGCCTCGCCCATCGCTTCGTAGTCCCCGGTGGGCGCTTTCGCGAACTCTACTATTGGGACAGCTATTTCACGATGCTCGGTCTCGTTGCCCAAGGGCGGCAGGACCTGGTCGAAGAGATGGTCGATCTCTTCGCGGATCTGATCGATCGCTTCGGTCACGTGCCCAACGGGACGCGAAGCTACTACCTGTCGCGCTCGCAGCCGCCCGTCTTCTATCTCATGGTCGGCCTGTCGGAGCGAAAGCGCGATCCCCGGCTGCTGCGTGCGCTGCGGCGCGAGCACGAATACTGGATGTCGGGCGGCCGCGTCGTGAGCCTTGCCGGCGGTAGAAGCCTCAACCGCTATTGGGACGACGCCGATCGCCCGCGGGACGAGAGTTGGACCGAGGACCTTGCGACGGCACGCAAGAGCGGGCGACCCGAGGCTGAAGTCTGGCGCGAACTGCGTGCGGGCGCGGAAAGCGGTTGGGATTTCACCTCACGCTGGTTGGCGGATGGCCGTCGTCTCGAAACCATCCGCACGACGCGGATCGTACCCTGCTGCCTCAACGCCCTGTTATTCGGCCTCGAAAGCGCGCTGGCCGAGGCCGGTGATCCGGCAATGGAACGTGCTGCGCTGATGAGGCGAGAGGCGATCGCGCTCCTGAACTGGAACGAGGCCAAGGGCTTCTTCGCCGATTACAGCATGGACGACGAAACCGTGTCCGACCAGCCGACGGCGGCCATGCTCTATCCGCTCTTTACCGGCTGCGCCGATCCGTCCGCTGCCGCCCGCACGATCGCGGCGGCGCGCCGCCATCTGATGGCTCCCGGGGGGCTCAGGACAACCTTGGTGGAGACGGGGCAACAGTGGGATGCGCCCAATGGCTGGGCGCCGCTCCAGTGGATCGCCTGCCAGGCGTTCGTGAGCCATGGTGAGCCCACGCTGGCACAGGATCTCGCCGGTCGCTGGATTGCTACCGTCAAAACGGAGTTCGCGGCCACCGGACGGATGCTCGAGAAGTACGATGTCGAGCGGGGCGGAAGTGGGGACGGCGGCGAATACGTCACGCAAGAGGGCTTTGGCTGGACGAACGGCGTCACTGCGGCGCTGGCGGCAAGGCTGGATTCATCGCGTTCCGGCTGACCGTCGAACGCCGCTCGCTGCGAACGATGGCTAGCGTCGACGTCAGTTAGGTTTCGGCGGGGTATTTTCTGCATATCGGGTTCGCGATGCGACCCAAAAGCGCATCACCGGTCGGACCATGAGGTCTGTCCCTGCGACGTATAGCGGCAATTTGCTCCGTTCGTCCGGGCAGGCCACTTCCTGCGATGGCGATCAACGTACCCGGATTTCACCTCTTCCGCTATCAGCCACGCGGGCAGGTGCGCCCAAGCCAGACGGTGGAGGATACGGGCAAGTAGGCGAAATTGAGCGAGGCCTTCGGGATTCTGCGCTATGACATGCGCGGCCAAGCTGTGGGGCGTTTGAGCGGAACCATCCCGCTCTCCAAAACGTAGATAGGGTGAAGCGGCCGCGCAATCCCGCCCCCTCCCGCTCGCACCAAACTTTCAACTCCCGCTTCGGCGGGGGTTCTCTTTGCGGGCAGTCTAGGGACGGACGTAGCTTGCGGCCACACCTAGCGGCACCAAAACGACCACGGCGATGAGGAGGGCTTTGGTGGCTCGATAGAATGGCTCACCGTCCTTCACTCTGTCCCACTCGTCCTTCAACAATGGGTGGGCAACCGTGATCACCTTTGCCGAAAGGTCCGTCCATTCCGATGGAGCGTAGTCTTCTGGGTTGGCCTCGAGGCGTCGTACGAGCATTTCCGCGCTCCGGATGCATTGCTCGAGCTCGCGATGAAGTGCTTCCTTAAGGTTGAGACGAAGCTCCAAACGAGAGAGCGCGGCAATGAAGCGAGCCCACTCCCGATGCATCTCTTCATCCTTTTTGCTCTCATGCAATAGCTGCAGGATCACCGTCAGCGTCGATGCTGCTGACATCGCTTCGGCCAGATCCGCTCTAAAGTCATTAATCCAGGCCTGCCGAAACTCCGAAACCTTCTGCTCCTTGGTGATCACTATCGTGATGAGGGCAACGAACGCAGCCAATGTTGCTGCAAGAAGGGTTGCGGTCGCTTCGGTGATCATTCGGGGTCAGCTCCTCGCCAGCGTGTGGAAGAGAGTGGGGAAGATCTTCAATCCGAAAAAATTCTGAACATTGTCAAGCGGTTAGGGTGGCATGTGGCGGAGCGGGAGGGATTCGAACCCTCGATACGCTTTTGACGTATACTCACTTTCCAGGCGAGCGCCTTCGACCACTCGGCCACCGCTCCGCATGCTCTGGAAGGCGCGCCCTAGCGGCAGCCGGAGCGCTGCGCAAGGCATGGCCTGCTATTTCCCGTCAGATGCGTTCGGCCTCGGCCACGGCCTCGCTCGCGCGCAGCGAAGAGATGATCCGGCTGAGGTGCGCGACGTCCTTGACCTCGAGATCGACCTCGTAGGTGCCGAAAGGGTCGTCGCGCTGGATCATGTGCAGATCGGTGACGTTGGCGCGGTTGTTGGCGAAGATCGCGGTGACTTCGGCCAGGGTGCCCGGGCGGTTGTAGAGCACCACGCGCAGGCGGCCGACGGCGCCGGTCGAGCGCTCGCCCCACGACAGGTCGAGCCAGTCGGCATCGATGCCGCTGGCCAGGCTCAGGCAGTCGATCGTGTGGACCTCCACGCCCTTGCCGGGCTGGCGCAGGCCCACGATGCGATCGCCCGGCACCGGGTGGCAGCAGTCGGCGAGATGGAAGGCCATGCCCGGGGTCAGGCCGCGGATCGAGATCGCGCGCTCCTGCTTGGGCCAGTCGTGATCGTCGGCGAGATCGGCGGCGCTGCCGGGGACGAGCGCTTCCATGACCTCCCGGTCTGACAGCTTGGCCGTGCCGATCGCCGCCATCAGCTCTTCCTCGCGCGCGAAGCCCAGGCGCTTGACCGCGTCGGCGATCGCCTTCTTGCCGATCTTGGTGGGCAGCCGCTCGACGATCTCCTCGAACAGCTTGCGGCCGATCGCGGCGATTTCCTGAAGCTCCTTGGCGCGCACCGCGCGGCGGATCGCCGCGCGCGCCTTGCCGGTGACGACGAAGCCCAGCCACGAGAGCTGCGGCTGGGCGTTGCGGCTCTTGATGATCTCGACCACGTCGCCGTTGTTGAGCGGGGTGCGCAAAGGGATGTGGCGGCCGTTGATCTTGGCGCCGACCGCGGCATTGCCCAGATCGGTGTGCACGGCATAGGCGAAGTCGACCGGGGTCGAGCCCTTGGGCAGCTGGTGCAGCGAGCCCTTCGGCGTGAAGGCGAAGATGCGGTCCTGGTAGATCGCCAGCTTGGTATGCTCGAGCAGTTCCTCGGCGTCGTGGCTGGCGTCGACGATCTCGACGAGGTCGCGCAGCCAGCCCACTTCTTCGTCGGGTCGCGGACCGTCGGGGCGCTCGCCGCCCTGCTTGTAGGCCCAGTGCGCGGCAAGACCGTATTCGTTGGTCTGGTGCATGTCCTTGGTGCGGATCTGCACTTCGACGCGCATCGAATTCTCGTAGATCAGCGCCGTGTGCAGCGAGCGGTAGCCGTTGGTCTTCGGCGTCGACATGTAGTCCTTGAAGCGGCCGGGGATCATCTGCCAGGTCTGGTGGAGCACCCCGAGCGCCTTGTAGCTGTCCTCGACGCTGTCGGTGATGACGCGGAAGGCCATGATGTCGGTGATCTGCTCGAAGGTGACGTGGCGCTCGGCCATCTTCTTCCAGATCGAGTAGGGATGCTTCTCGCGCCCCGAGACCTCGACCTTGAGCCCGGTTTCGGCCAGCGCCTGCTTGACCGACAGCGCGATCGCGCCGACCTGGCTGCCTTCCTGGCTGCGGATCTGCGCGAGCCGGCCGGTGATCGTCGCATAGGCCTCGGGCTCGAGCTGCTCGAAAGCGAGCAACTGCATCTCGCGCATATATTCGTACATGCCCACGCGCTCGGCGAGCGGAGCATAGATATCCATCGTCTCGCGCGCGATGCGGCGGCGCTTGTCCTCGCTCTTGATGAAATGGAGCGTGCGCATGTTGTGCAGGCGGTCCGCCAGCTTGACGAGCAGGACGCGCAGGTCCTCGCTCATCGCGAGCAGGAACTTGCGCAGGTTCTCGGCGGCGCGTTCGTTCTCGGTCAGCGTCTCGATCTTCGAGAGCTTGGTGACGCCGTCGACGAGGCGGGCGACGTCGGGCCCGAAGAACTTCTCGACCTCCTCGATCGTCGCCAGGGTGTCCTCGACCGTGTCGTGGAGCAGCGCGGTGACGATCGTCTCCTGGTCGAGCTTGAGCTCGGTCATCAGGCCGGCGACTTCGACCGGATGGCTGAAATAGGGATCGCCCGAGGCGCGCTTCTGCGTGCCGTGCTTCTGGACGGTATAGACGTAAGCACGGTTCAGCATGGCCTCGTCCGCATCGGGATCGTAGGCCTTCACACGTTCGACAAGTTCGTATTGACGCAGCATCTCTGCCTAAATGGGCGGAGAACCCCTGCGAGGGCAAGGGGGAAGCGCCGAAGCTTGAGGGAGAAGCCTGTCGCCGCCAGCTTTGAGCACTCGGGCCCAGGGAGGATAGGCGGCGACAGTTACACCCTATACGCGCGAGCATGGCGATCGGTTCCCGCCTGAACGCGCCTTTTTGGATTTTTTCGCTGCGGAGAAACAGGCTTAACGCACCAGTAAGTAGTTATGCGGATAAATGGCCGCGAAACGGCGGAAAACGTCGGGTTTGGGAAGGGGTGTCCTGCGCGAGGCGATCATACGCGACGGCGGGGGCGCTACATTGCAAGACGACATTCTGACACTCGCGCTCGATCTGTCGCGCAACACGGCCGAGAAGATCAGCTCGATCGACATGATCATGGTCAAGACGCAGATGTTGGCGATGAACGCCCGGCTCGAGGCCGCGCGCGCCGGCGAGGTCGGCAAGAGCTTCGCGGTCGTCGCGCACGAGATGGGCGAAGTGACCAAGGAGGTCAGCGCGCTGTCGGCGGGCCTGCGCACCGCGATCAACGACAACGCCGGCCGTATCGAGGCGGCGGGACGGCAGATGCTGCTCGATTCCCGCGGCAATCGCTTCGCCGACATGGCGCACAACGCGGTCGAGATCATCGATCGCAATCTCTACGAGCGCTCGTGCGACGTGCGCTGGTGGGCGACCGACACCGCCGTGGTCGATCTGCTCGAGCAGCCTTCGTCCGAAGCCCAGGCCCATGCCACGCGGCGGCTCGCGACGATCCTGCGCTCCTACACGGTCTATCTCGATCTCTGGATCGCCGATCGCAACGGCGTGGTCGTGGCGAATGGCCGGCCCGATCGCTACGGTTCGGTCGTCGGGCGCAATGTCGCCGGCACCGAGTGGTTCCGCAACGGCATGGCCACGATCAGCGGCGACGCCTTCACCGTCTGCGACATCGAACGCAATCCAGCGCTCGATCGCGCCGAGGTCGCGACCTATGCCACGGCGATCCGCGCCGGCGGCGTCGAGCACGGCCAGCCGCTGGGCGTGCTCGGGATATTCTTCGACTGGGAGCCGCAGGCCAAAGCGATCGTCGAGGGGGTGCCGCTCGATGCCGAAGAGCGCAAGACCACGCGCATCATGCTGCTGAACGCCCAGCACCGCGTCATCGCCTCTTCGACCGGACACGGCGAGGCCGAGACCTATTCGCTCCAGGCCGGCAGCAAGCGCGGATTCTATCAGAACGGCGCCAAGCTGGTCTCCTATGCCTTGACCCCGGGATACGAAACCTATGCCGGCCTCGGCTGGTACGGCTGCATCGAAACCGCGGGCGGCTGACCCAATCGTCGCCGATGCGGGCGATTGTATACGAGCGCGTTGACCTTGGCGCGATGTCTGGCACAAGCGCCCGACAACAAGATGCCGAGGAGAGTTCAGCCCATGCCCGCTTCGTTCGCCGTCGGCTGGCGCCAGGTCGGCATCTGCTTCCTGCTGCTTTCCGCCTCGGGCATGATCGCCTCTACCTATTCGCTGGTTGCCGTGCCGCTGGCGCAGGAATTCCAGCCAACCCGCATGGTGCTGATGCTGGCGATGACGGTCTATTCGGCCGTGAGCGCGGTGCTGATGCCCCTGATCGGCAACCTCGCCGACCGCTTTTCGGTGCGCAGGCTCATGATCGCGGGCGGTTGCTTCCTGGCGGCCGGCTATACGGCGATCTCGCTGGCGACCTCGTTCGTCCAGGTCCTCGTCGCCTTCGCCCTGCTGATTGCGCCGGCCAACGCGCTGATGGGGCCGGTGGCGGCGACGGTGCTGCTTTCGCGCTGGTTCGCCAATCTGCGCGGCCGTGCGATCGGCGTGGCCATCGCGGGCATCTCCGCGGGCGGCTTTGCCTTTCCGCTGATCATCCAGGGGCTGCTCGATACCCATGACTGGCGACAGGCGCTGCAACTGCTCTCGCTGGTGCTGATCGTCTGGACCGTGCCGGCGGCGCTGCTCGTCGTCGAGCGGCCCGCCGATCGCGCGCTCCATCCCGACGGTGCGCCCGAAGCGCCCGAACTGGCGCGTCAGGAACTGGGCCGGGCACCGATCTCCGCCCGGCAGATCCTGACCGATCCCGCGTTCTGGGCCATCGCCGGCACGGTCGCGATCGTCACGGCCGGGATGAAGGGGATGATCACCAACCTGGCGCCGCTGGCCAAGGACAGCGGCATCGACGCGACCCGGGCGGCGACGCTGATCTCGGTCTATTCGGCCTGCAGCTTCGTCGCCAAGCTCAGCTTCGCCGCGCTGGCCGATCGCGTGGGGCCGCGCACGCTGATGTTCGTCGCGCTCGGCGGTTTTGCCGTGGGTATCGGCCTGCTGACCCAGGCCAGCGCCGGCTACAGCGCGATCGCGCTGGGCGTGGCCTGCATCGGCATCTTCGGCGGACTGATGATCCCGATCGAGAGCTTCATCGCGCCGCGGGTCTTCGGCCAGCGCGCGGTCGGTCGCGCCATGGGGCTTCTTTCGGGGGTCATCCTGATCGCGATGCTGGCGACGCCGCCGCTGTTCGGCCTGATCTTCGACCTGACCGGCAGCTACAAGGGGATCTTCTGGACCTTCTGCGCGCTGGGCATAGCCGCCATGTTCTGGTTGCCGGCAATCCGGCTGCACGCACGTCAGGAGCCGACGCTGGAGGCCGCTCCGGCCGAATAGCGACGCATTTCATCGCGGGGGCGAAGGGGGAAACCGCGTTCTCGCCGATGATTGCCCGCAAGGCGGGTTGGTGGCATGCACCTCTCCAATAAGGGAGAAGATCATGTCTGCGTCGACCGCCACCGCACCGCATCCCAAGAGCCTCGACGATATCCGCGTCGATTTCCCCGATGCGCCTTCGCACGTGCCCAAGGACCGGATCGTCGACCTGTCGTGGACGATGGGCGGCGTGCCCAACGATCAGGTCGATCCTTACGAGCACATGGGCTGGCTGGCGGGCCAGAACATCCCGCGCCTGCTGTTCAACCCGCCCGCCGCCGGCGGCCTGGGCGCGATCGCGGGCGGCTCGGCCACCGGCAACTGGGTGGTCACGCATTACGAGGACATCGACCGCGTCTATTGCGACAACGAGCATTTCTCGAACAAGGGCACGGCCGAGTTCCAGCGGCTGATCGGCGAGACCTTCCCGTCGATCCCGCTCGGCCTCGATCCGCCCGAGCATACGCCTTACCGCATGTTCCTCACCCAGTTCCTCGGCCCGGCGACGATCACCCGCGTGATGGAGCCGATGATCCGCGAAGTGCTCGACGAGATGATCGGCGAGATCGAGGACAAGGGCGAGGTCGACATGGCCTGGGATTTCGCCCGCGTGTTCCCGGTGCGCATCTTCATGGGCATGATGGGCTTCCCCAAGGAGATGTTCGACGATTTCCTCGAATGGGAGTGGAACATTCTCCATTCGGGCAGCCTCGAGAAGATGCAGTGGGCGCTGCGCAGCGTGCTCGATTTCCTGCGCGGGTTCATCGCCGAAAAGGAAAAGAACCCCGACCAGTTCCTCACCTCCTCGATCGTCCACGGCGACATCAAGGGGCGCAAGTTCACCGATGACGAGAAGATCGGCATGGTCTGGTTTCTCTGGCTCGGCGGGCTCGACACGGTCGCCGCCACGATCGCCCAGATGTTCCGCCGCATGGCGCTGCAGCCCGAGATCCAGACCCGGCTGCGCGACAATCCCGAGCTGATCAACGGCGCGGTCGAGGAATTCCTGCGCACCCAGCCGATCCTCTCGTCGGCGCGCCGCGCGATCAAGGACTTCGAGTGGCACGGCGTCCAGGTTAAGGCCGGCGACAGCTTCTCCTGCCTCAACCCCGCGGGCAACTTCGATCCGGCGCGCTTCGAGAACCCGCGCGAATTCGATCCCACGCGCAAGGGCAACCGCCACTTCACCCTGGTCGGCGGCGTGCATTCGTGCCTCGGCGGGCATCTCGCCCGGCGCGAGTTGCGCCTGCTGCTCGACGAGTGGTTCAAGCGTATTCCCGAATTCCGCGCCAAGCCGGGCAGCGACACTTCGGTGTTTCCCGGCCTTCTCTCGATCCGCAACCTGCCGCTGGTTTGGGACGTCAAATAGACCGGCATTCTCGATGATTCTGCCGCCGCCCCGACGGGAACGGGGTGGCGCAGTTCACAAATAATAACTGACTCCGACCGGCGACGATGGCACAAACAACCATTCCGGTCGTTTTCGCCGGAGCGCGGCCGATCGGGCGCGGATGGAACGTGCAGAGGGCGAGCGGGGATGCCGGGTCTTTCGGGCAATGCGGAGCATTATCGAACGCTCTTCGAGTCCATGGATGAGGGTTTCTGCATCATCGAATTCATCGATGGTCCGCACGGCCCGCTCAGCGACTACGTCCATGTCGAGGCGAACCCGGCCTACGAGCGAAACGCCGGCCTGCTGAACGTCGTCGGCCAGAAGGTGCGCGATCTCGTCGGTGACGAGGCCGACGGCTGGGTCGAGACATACGGCGGCGTCCTTGCGAGCGGCCGTTCGATCCGCTTCGAGCGCGAGATCGTCGCGACCGGCCATCACCTCGAAGTCTCTGCCTACCGCGTCGGCGATGGCAGCGAGAACCAGGTTGCGGTCCTGTTCAAGGACATCACCCCACGCGTCCAGGCCGAGACCGCGCTGCGCGAGCTCAACGAGACGCTGGAGGCGCGGGTCGCCGAAGCGCTGGCCGAGCGCGAGGAGGCCGAAGCGGCGCTCCGCCAGGCACAGAAGATGGAGGCCGTCGGCCAACTCACCGGCGGCTTGGCACACGATTTCAACAATCTGCTGGCGGGAATCTCGGGGGCCTTCGAGATGATCGGCACGCGTCTGGCGCAAGGCCGTACCACCGATGTCGAGCGCTATCTCCAGGCAGGGCAGGGTGCCGCCCGTCGCGCGACCGCGCTGACACACCGCCTGCTCGCGTTTTCGCGGCGGCAGAATCTCTCGCCCAAGCCGCTGCTGGCCAATTCGCTGCTGCAGGAACTCGCCGAACTCGTGCGGCGCACGGTCGGTCCGAGCATTAAGGTGGAGACCGTCGCGGCAAGCGGCCTGTGGTCTACTCTGGTCGACGAGAACCAGCTCGAGAACGCGCTGCTCAATCTCTGCATCAACGCCCGCGATGCCATGCCCGACGGCGGCCGCATCACGATCGAGACCTCGAACCGCTGGATCGACGCGCGCGCCGCCGCGCAGCACCGGCTCGATCCGGGCCAGTACGTGACGATCTGCGTCAGCGACACCGGCACCGGCATCGAGAAGGAGGATCTCGAGCGCGTGTTCGATCCCTTCTTCACGACCAAGCCGATCGGCCAAGGCACGGGTCTGGGGCTGTCGATGGTCTACGGCTTCGCGCGCCAGAGCCACGGCCATGTCCGCATCTATTCGGAGATCGGCCAGGGCACGATGGTCTGCATCTACCTGCCGCGTCACGACGGGCCGAGCGAAGATGAGGAGCCGCGCGTGCAAGCGGCCGCCGCTGCGCCGCGTTCGGGCGAGACGGTGCTGGTGATCGACGACGAGCCGATGGTGCGGATGCTGATCGTCGATTCGCTCGAGGATCTCGGCTATGGCTGCCTCGAGGCGGGCGACGGTCCTTCGGGGCTCCAGATCCTCGAGAACACGCCCGACATCGATCTCCTCGTTACCGATGTTGGCCTGCCCGGGGGGCTCAACGGCCGCCAGGTGGCCGAACGCGCGCGCCAGCTCAGGCCGGGTCTGCGCATCTTGTTCGTCACCGGCTATGCGGAAAATGCCGTACTCAACCACGGCCATATCGAACGCGGCATGCAGGTCCTGACCAAGCCTTTCGCGGTCGAGGAACTGGGCCGGCGCATCAGCAACCTGATGCAGCAGAAAGACGGCTGAGGGTTACGGCGTGTCGCGCGCTTTCAGCGCAGGGGCGGGCCCCAGGGTTGCAAACAGCACGCCCGCAAGGATGAAGCCCGGAACGGTCGCCCAGATCACCGGCGTATAGGACTTGCTGACGTCGTAGATGTGATTGGCGATCAGCGGGCCGATGCCCATCGCGACGGTCGTGGTGATGCTGATGACGCCGTAGAACAGCCCGAAGCTCCGCGCGCCCATGTGCGTGCTGACCAGGTAGACGATCGCGTTCATCTTCATCCCGCCGGTCAGGCCATAGGCGATGATGCCGGCCATCGCCGCCCAGAAGGTCCCCGCGCCGAGCAGCAGCGATAGCGGCAGGCCGAGCGAGACCACGCAGGCGCCGATCGCCAGGCGGCGCACGTCGTAGCGGTCCATCAGGTAGCCGCCGACGATGCGCCCCACGATCGAGGCGATCCCCATCGATCCGGCGATCGTGACCGCCTCGGTACGCGTCAGTCCGGTGAAGGTCAGCACGGGCACGAGGTTGAGGATCAGCGCCACGCCGGTCATGGCAGAGAGCAACGAGGCGAAGAACAGAATGTAGAGCGTCGGCGAGGCAAAGCCCTCGCGCGGGGTTAGGCCGACGTTGCGATCCTGCACGGGCGCCAGGGCCTCTTCCGCCTCCTCCACTGGGGCGATGTGGTTGGGTACGAAAGCCAGGACCAGCGGCAGGACCGCCGCGCACCACATCACCCCCAACGCCAGCAGGCCGGTGCGCCAGCTGTAATGCTGGACGAACCATTCGGCGATGCCCGGGGCCAGGGTCATGCTGATCCCGGTGCCCGAGACGGTCAGCGCGATGGCCATGCCGCGGCCCGAATGGAAGATCGTCGAGACCGGCGCCATCCACACGGTCGAGGTGAACGAGCCGGCGATGCCGAACACCGCCCAGCAGGCCCACCATTGCCAGAGCTGGTTGCCGATCGCCGACATCGCCGCCATCGAGGCGAACGAACAGGCGATCACGACGAGCCCGCAGCGCCGGGCGCCGAAGCGGTCGATCAGGTGGCCGGCGGGGATCGCCAGGAACAGCCCCATCATCGAGACCACGGCGGGACCCGACGAGATCTCGGCGCGGGTCCAGCCGAATTCCCGTTCGATCGGGCCGAGGATCACGCCGAAGACCGAGGTCAGCAGCGCTGCCAGCGACATGCCCATCATCGTCGCGGCGACGAGCGGCCAGTGCTTGCGCCATTCGGCCAGCGCCGAGCCCGGAATCGTCGTCGCCATCAGGCCGCGGCCTCCTGTTTCGTGAAATCCGGATAGGGCCCGAGCGACAGATAGAGCAGCGCGGCGATCGCCAGGAAGGGCACCGCGGTCCACATCACCGGGGTATAGGACTTGGTCAGGTCGTAGACGTAGTTGGCCGCGAGCGGGCCGAGTCCGACGCCGAGCGCGATCGCCGTGTTGGTCGCGCCATAGAGCGTGCCGAAGGCGCGCGCGCCGAAATGACGGCTGGCGAGGTAGGCGACCGCGGGCACTTTGGCGCCGCCGAGCAGGCCATAGATCGCGACGCCCGCGGTGGCTGCCATGACCGATCCCGGCGCGATCAGCAGCAGCGCGGGCAGGGCGATCGCGCCGGCCGAGGATAGCGCTGCGATCGTACCCGCGCTCATGCGGTCCATCAGCCAGCCACCGGCGATGCGGCCGACGATCGTGGCCAGGCCGATCACCCCGGCGACGGCGGCGGCGTTCGCCGGGGTGAGGCCGGTGTAGCGCAGGACCGGCACCAGGTTCAGGATCAGCGCGACGCCGGCCGACATCGAAAGGAACGCCGCGAGCGCCAGCTTGTAGAACTTGGGCGAGGCGAAGCCTTCGCGCGCGGTCAGGCCGGGCAGCGGCGCCATCGGCTCGAGCGCCTCTCCCGCCGTCCTGCTCGGTGCGACGGGTGCCTTGGGGGCGCTGCGAAAGAACAGCAGGACCAGCGGCAGCACGACCGCCGCCCAGATCGCGCCGAGCCCGAGATAGGCGCCGCGCCAGCCATATTCGGCGAGCAGGGCATTGGCGACGATGGGGATCAGCGAGGTGCTGATGCCCGATCCGCAGAGCGTGATCGCCACGGCCAGGCCGCGGCCCGACTGGAACAGGCTGGTGACGGGCAGCAGCCAGACCGTGGGCATGGCCGAGGCGGCCAGGCCGACCACGAGCCAGAGGCTCCACCATTGCCAAAGCTCGCCCGCGACAGCCGACATCAGCGACACACCCGCGCACATCAGCGCCGCCGCGACGATGCCGACGAAGCGGGCGCCGAGCCGGTCGATCGCCAGGCCGACCGCCGTGGCGAGCAGGACTGCCATGAACGAGACGAGCGAGGTTCCGAGCGAGATCTGGGTCCGGCTCCAGCCGAACTCCTGCTCGATCGGCTCCATCATCACCCCGAGCGACGAGACGCTGACGGCGGAGAGCGAAACGCCCGCCGCGGCGGCGAGCACCACGGTCCAGTGGGCGCGCCACTCGGTTGCGGCCGTGGCCGGCAGCTTTTCTGGCAATCCTCTCTCCCTTTTGCGCGAAGCTCCCAATTGCAGGCCGCCGTGTCAATCGCCGGGCAGTCGCTTTTCGCTCCGTTCGACCGGTTCGGCGGGCTGGGTCCCCAAGCAGCACGATGCTTTTTCGTTTGAGGTCAAGCCGGTGCGCCGCCCGCCCGTCGGAAACATGGGACTAAAGTTCCAAGTGTTGCTTGACACCTCACGAATAAAGGCCAAAAAACCGATGCGAAAAGCAAGAAATCGGTTGGGAAGGTGGGCAGAAAACCGCCCGATCCTGCGCATCGTACCAAGCACGAGCGACAGCTGCGGAAAGCGGCCGACCGGCGGGGATAGTGGGGAGGATAAAATGAAAAGCACGAGGAACTTTGCTTTAGCGGCAACGGCCATGGCCGTGGTCATGACGACACCGGCTTTCGCCCAGGAGGCGGCCGAGGCCAGCGCCGGCGACATCATCGTGACGGCCCGTCGCATGGACGAACGCCTGCAGGACGTGCCGATCTCGATCACGGTCTACAATCCCGAGCAGCTCGCCGCGCGCAACATCGTCAACAGCACCGACCTGGCGACCTATACGCCGTCGCTGACCGTCAACGGCCGCTACGGCCCCGACAAGTCGAGCTTCGCGATCCGCGGCTTCTCGCAGGATCTGAACACGGCGCCCTCGGTCGCCGTCTACTTCGCCGAAGCCACGGCGCCGCGTCTGTCCTCGAACATCACCAGCGGCAACGGAGCCGGCGTGGGCCAGATGATGGACCTGCAAAACGTCCAGGTGCTGAAAGGCCCACAAGGCACGCTGTTCGGCCGCAACACCACCGGTGGCGCGATCCTGCTCGTGCCGCAGAAGCCGACCGACCGGTTCGAGGGCAATGTCGAAGGGACGATCGGCAACTACGATCAGTGGCGCGTGCAGGGCGTGCTCAACGTGCCGTTGAGCGACAGCATCCGCTTCCGCGTCGCAGTGGATCGCAACAAGCGCGATGGCTACATCCGCAACCGCTCGGGGGTGGGGCCGAGCACGTTCAACGACATCGACTACTGGGCGGCGCGCGTCAGCCTGGTGATCGATCTGACTCCCGATCTCGAGAACTACGCGATCTTCAGCTGGGCCAAGTCCGACACCAACGGCTACATGGGCAAATATGCCTACTGCAACCGCGGTACGGTGGCCGGTTCGGACGGCAATATCGGTACGGCGCTGACCTCGCGCGCGGCCAACTGCACCGAGCTCGATCGACAGACCGCGGCCCGGTACGGCTATTACGACGTCGCCAACAACAACCAGAATTCCTTCGTCAAGAACGAGACCTGGCAGGCCATCAACACGACGACATGGCGCGCGAGCGACGAGATCACCGTCAAGAACATCTTCAGCTACGGCAAGGCGAAGGAATCGTACTCGTTCAACCTGTCGGGCGACGCCTTCCTGCTGCCCGGTGATACCGTTCCCCGGTCCTTCGTCATCACCAATCCCGGTCCCGACGGCGGACAGGGCGATCAATGGACGTTGAGCGAGGAGCTCCAGCTCCAGGGTCATACGGCGGGCGACAAGCTGGTCTGGCAGGTTGGCGGCTATCTCGAGCACAGCGCGCCCAACAAGCAGCAGACCCAATATACCGCGATCCTGTCGAACTGCGTCAATCAGGCCGATGTCTGGGCCTTCCGCTGCAGCGCGCTGGGCAACATCTCGATCGCGCATAACAATTACTTCTACAAGAATTACGGCCTCTACGCCCAGGCGACGTTCAAGCTGACCGAGCAGTTCGCCATCACCGGCGGCATCCGCAACACCTGGGACCGGGTGCGGGTGGAAGCGGACAACATCCAGGTCATCCGCAACGCGGCGACGGGCGTGCTGACCTATCGCTGCGCCCGCGCGGCGCAGCCGGTAGGCGGCGCCACCGCGGCCGTCCTGACCAACGGTGCCTGCGGCATCGGCCGCTCGTTCCAGACCCGTTCGAGCAAGCCGACCTGGCTGATCAACCTGGACTTCAAGCCCGATCCCGACACGCTGCTCTATGCCAAGTACGCGCGCGGCTATCGCGGCGGCAGCGTCAACGAGGCGAACCTGCAGTTCGAGGCCTGGCAGCCCGAATATGTCGACAGCTTCGAGCTCGGTGCCAAGACCAGCTTCAACAGCGGCGACGTGCGCGGCAACCTGAACTTCGCGGCCTTCCTCAACAAGTTCAAGGATCAGCAGGTCTCGGTGTTCATCCCGCAGTGCCTGCCGCTGACCAACGCCAACGGCGTGCCGAATACCGGCGGCCGTGCGACCTGCACGGCGCCGGCGCCGACGGGAATCAACGGCATCCAGAACGTCGGCAGGTCCGAACTCAAGGGCGTCGAGGTCGATGGCTCGCTGATGATCGGCGATTCCTGGCGCTTCGACCTGGGCTATGCCTATCTCGATGCCAAGGTCGTTCAGGGCGGCGGTACCGTGACGAACTGCAACAACGCCGCGTTCAACTGCGACCAGGCCAGCGGCTTCGCGAAAGGCACGATCCTGCCCTTCGCACCGAAGAACCGCGTGACCCTGACCGCGACCTATACGCTGCCGCTTTCCGAGGAGGTCGGGAAGGTCTCGTTCGGGGCGACCTTCACCCATACCGACAAGCAGTTCAGCAACCACGGCAACGATCGCGCCTTCGCCCAGGGCGCGATCCCCTACAACGCCAGCATCGCGCCGGCGACCGACCTGCTGAACCTCAACTTCAACTGGAACTCGATCGCCGGCAGCGGCGTCGATCTTGCGGTGTTCGCGACCAACGTCACGGGCGAGAAGTATTGGGTGGCTTCGAGCAACGGCCTCGCGTCGTCGGGGGCCGAATGGATACTCCTCGGCGCACCGCGGATGTACGGCATGCGCGTGAAGATCCACTTCGGCAGCTAAGTCTTTCCCCGAGCGGAACAAAACGGCGGCGGTCCCTTGCCAAAGGGGCCGCCGTCTCGTTTAACCGTGCGG
Organism: Novosphingobium sp.; assembly: GCA_004211435.1. Classification (GTDB taxonomy): domain Bacteria; phylum Pseudomonadota; class Alphaproteobacteria; order Sphingomonadales; family Sphingomonadaceae; genus Novosphingobium; species Novosphingobium anseongense. The sequence goes on from SECS01000002.1 coordinate 33,577, forward strand.
GACGCGCGGGAGAGGACAATGAAACAGGACGCGCCGCTGACGGCGTTGGGCGAATGGCGGCGGCACGGGCTGCTGCCGATCGCCGCCGGGATCGGCTATTCGACCATGGCGATCCAGACCTATGGGATCGGGCCTTTCGTCGCGCCGCTCGAGCAGACCTTCGGCTGGTCGCGCTCGGAAGTGATGCTGGGCCTGACGATCTCGAACACGATCGGCGTCCTGTTGAACTTTGCGGTCGGGGTGCTCGCCGATCGCGTGGGGCCGCGGCGCGTCGCGCTGGGCGGCGTCATCGTCAAGGCCGGCGCCATCGCCATGTTGGCCACGGCGACGGGCACGATGCTGAACTGGTCGCTGCTTTGGCTGCTCGTTGCCTTCGGCGCCGTGCTCGCCCAGGCCAACGTCTGGGCCAGCGCCGTCGCCAGCCGCTTCGACAAGGGCAGGGGGCTGGCCCTGGCAGTGACGCTCAGTGGATCTTCGTTCTGCGCCGCGATCGTGCCCGTGCTCGCGACCTGGCTGATCGGCGCATACGGCTGGCGGCTGGCGCTTGCCGGCGTTGCCGGGATTTGGCTGCTGGTCGCGCTGCCCGTCGTGTTCCTGTTCTTCCACGGCCGGCAGGACGAGGATAGGCAGGCCCGCAAGACGCGGCCCGCCGAGGCCGAAGCACCCGCCGCGCTTGCCGTCCTGCCCGGCGTCACGATCGGCGAAGGGCTGCGCATGCGGGCCTTCTGGCAGCTGATGGTCGCGGCTTTCGCCTTCGCCTTCTATACGATGTCGATCGCGCCCAATCTCGTGCCGCTGATGAGCGAGAAGGGGCAGACCGCGCTGGTCGCCGCGCAACTCGCGGCGCTGATGGGCATCGTCGGGATCGTCGCGCGGATATCGGCCGGCTTCCTGCTCGATCACTTCTCGGCGACGATCCTCGGTACCGTGGTCTTCACCCTGCCGGTGATCGGCTGTGGCCTGATGCTGGTCGACGTGCCCGGCTATCTGGTCCTGGCGCTCGCCGTGGCCAGCTTCGGCATCACCATCGGCGCCGAATACGACGTCGTGTTCTACCTGGTATCGCGCCATTTCGGGCTCAAGAGCTTTGCGTCGCTGATGGGCGCGCTGTTGACCTCGGGCGCGCTCGGCGGCGCGACGGCACCGTTCATCGCCGGCCGGCTGCACGACAGTTCGGGCGGCTACGACCAGATGCTGATCCTGCTGATGGTGCTGATGGGCGCGGGCGCCGTGGCGATCGCGACGATGGGCCGGCCCAAGCACGACTGGAGCCTCGGACACTGATGCAAGCTGGAGATCGCAAGGCAGGCGCGGTCGAATGGCGCGCCTATTGGCCGCTGACCCTGGCCGCTCTCGTCGGCTATTCGACGATCGGGCTGCAAAGCTACGGCATCGGCCCGTTCGTGCCGCATCTCGAACAGGCCTTCGGCTGGACGCGGACCGATGTGATGATCGGCCTCTCGCTGTCGAACGCGGTGGGCGTGTTCCTCAACATCCTGATCGGCATGATCGTCGATCGCTTCGGCCCGCGCCGCGTCGCCTTGACGGGACTGCTGGTCAAGACGGGCTCCTTCGCGCTGCTCGCCACGGCGACGGGCACGCTGCTCAACTGGTCGCTGCTCTGGATGGTCCTTGCGGTCGGCGTGGTGCTCGTGCAGTCGACCGTCTGGACCAGCGCCGTCGCCGCCAGGTTCGACCATTCGCGCGGGCTCGCCATGGCAGTCGCCCTCTCGGGTACGCCGATCACCGCCGCGGTCGTGCCCGTGCTGGCGACCTGGCTGATCGGCGACTACGGCTGGCGCGTGGGCTTCGTCGGTGTCGCTGGCGTCTGGATTCTCGCGACCTTCCCGGTCGTGTTCCTGTTCTTCAGGGACGGTCGCAAGCCGGGCGAGGCGGCGCAGGTCGTCGCCGGACCGGTGCCTGGCCTGACCCTGCGCGAAGGCATGCGCACGGCCGCGTTCTGGCGGCTGCTCGTCGCCTTCGGGGCCTTTTCGCTCTACAACATGGCGATGTCGGCCAATCTCGTGCCGCTGCTGAGCGAGACCGGGATCGGGCCGATGCAGGCCGCGCGGATCGCCTCGGTCATGGGCCTCGTCGGTATCGTCGCACGTCTCACCGTCGGCTTCCTGCTCGATCGTTTTCCCGGGGGCCTGCTCGGCGCGGCCACCCAGTTCCTGCCGGTGATCGGCTGCGCCATCCTGCTGCTCGACGCGCCCAGCGTGCTGCTGCTGACCCTGGCGGTCGCCTGCTTCGGCATCGCCACGGGCGCCGAGATCGACGTCGCCCTTTATCTCGCGACGCGGCATTTCGGCTTGCGTGCCTTTGCCGCGCTCTTCGGTGCGATCATCACCTTCGGCGCGATCAACGCCGCGATCGGTCCCTATGTCGCGGGCTGGCTGCACGACCGCTCGGGCAATTACGACGGCCTGCTCGTCACGGTGATGGTGGCGATGACGATCGGTGCTGTGGCCATGGCGACGATGGGCCGGCCGAAGCATGATTGGCGGTTGGAAGCGCACTGAGTTTGCTATGCTCGTGGGGGCGATGTCGCAGGCTTCCGCGGGCAAAGCCCACAGGTGCGAGCCCCGCTTTCCTTGACTTGAGCGCCCGTGGTCCTAGGTGATGGAGCCCGTAGTCAGGGGTTTTGGATGGCAGTCACGCCACGCAGGGTTGGAGCGGAGAATTCGGCGACAAGGGCGCTGATCCTCGAAGCGACCGAACAGTTGATCCGCGACGAAGGCTATGCCGCCGTGAGCACGCGCCGGGTTGCGGCCAAGGCCGGGCTCAAGCCCTCGCTCGTCCATTACTACTTCACGACCACCGACGACCTGCTGCTCGCGGTTTCGCGTCACGGCGCCGAGCACAGCGACCGCATGATCGAAGAGGCGCTGCTCTCCGACGATCCGATCCGCGCGCTCTGGGCCTATCTGACCGACACCAGCCGCATCGCCATCGCGCTCGAATTCATGGCGCTCGCGAACCACCGCAAGGCGGTGCGCGCGCATATGGCCGAGCATTGCGAAGCGATGCGCCAGCGCGAGGTGGAGATCTTCACCAAGCTGCTGGGCGAACGCCTGGCCGGTCCCGACGGCGTGCCGCCGGCGGGGCTCAGCCTCGTGCTCGCGGGCATCGGCCGCGCGCTGGTCATGGAAGGCGGGCTCGGCGTGACCTCGGGCCATGACGAGGCGCGCGCCTTCGTCGAGCAATGGCTGGACAAGCTCGCGCCGCCGTTGGAGAAAAGCGCCGAACTGGCGGAGGCCCTGCGCCAAGGCTGAGGCCCGCCCGGTTCGGGAGAGAAGCCATGGCCAGCGAGGCGGCGAACCGGCTCGACCATCGTGCGATCAAGCCGGCGATCGGTGCCGAGGTGCTGGCGGACAAGCCGGCCTTGCTCTCGGGAGGCCATGCCGCGGAGCTGCGCGCGCTGCTCGAAGATCGCGGCGTCCTGATCTTCCCGCGGATCGATTTCTCCGAGGCCGAACTGGTCGCCTTCACCAAGACGCTCGGTACCTATGCGCCCGATCGTGACGACGAGGGCGTCACGCCGATCTCTATCGACCCCGCCGGCGGCCGCAGCGCCGACTACACCCGCGCTTCGTTCTTCTGGCACTTTGACGGCTACATGAACGCCGCGCCGATCCTCGCCTCGATCCTCTGCGCCAAGGTCCTGTCGGAAAGCGGCGGCGAGACCGAGTTCTGCAACACCTATGCCGCCTGGGAGGCGCTACCCGAAGCGCGCAAGCGCCAGATTGCGGGGCTGCAGGCGGTCCACGCGATGGCTGGCGCACAGCGCGCGGTCGATCCCGAGCCGAGCTACGAGACGCTGCAGCAATGGCTCGAGGTACCGCGCCGGACCCTGCCGCTGGTCTGGACGCACCGTTCGGGCCGCCGCTCGCTGGTGATCGGCAATACCGCGGTCAACGTCGTCGGCATGGACCCGCTCGAGAGCTTCGAACTGCTCGTCTGGCTGCGCGAATGGGCGACGCAGGAGCGCTTCCACTATGCGCATAGCTGGTCGCGCGGCGACGCGGTGATGTGGGACAACACCGGGACCTTGCACCGCGTGCGGCCCTATCCGGCCGACAGCGGCCGTCTGATGGTCCGCACCAAGCTTGCCGGCGAGGAGCCTCTGGGCTGAGCAAATCGCTGTTCGAATTCAGATCAAATTAAACTGTACACGATCACAGTGATCGCCTCGGCGTCCTTGACGGCCAGCCTTGCTTGGCAGAAATAGACGCGAGCAGTTCGTTTTTCTCATTGATCGGAGTTCGCCATGGCCACCGCCGCCAAGACCCGCCTTTCCGTCGAGGACATCAAGCCCGGGATCGGCAGCCGCATTCTCAACAGCAAGGAAGAGCTGCTCCGCGGCGAAAACGCCGAAGAGCTGCGCGATCTGCTCGAGCAGCGCGGCGTCCTGGTCTTCCCGCAGGTCAACTTCACCGACGAGGAGCAGGTCGCCTTCACCAAGACGCTCGGCACTTTCGCGCCGGAGATGACCGACAAGGGCGGTGAGGACAAGGTCCACCCGATCACCCTCGACGAGAAGGTCAACCCGAGCTCGGCGATCTACCTCAAGGGTTCGCTGTTCTGGCACATCGACGGCACGATGAACCAGATGCCGATCCGCGCCTCGCTGCTGCGCTGTGTCGTTCCGTCGCCCAAGGGTACGGGCAACACCGGTGTCGCCAACACCTATGCCGCCTACGACGCGCTGCCCGAGGACAAGAAGGCCGAGTTCGACGGCTACCGCGTCCGTCACGGCGCCTGGCCGACCCTGATGTACTGGAACCCGGAGCCCAACCAGGAACTGCTCGAGCGCATGCAGAGCATCGGCGACGTCGAGATCCCGCTGGTCTGGAACCACGAGTCCGGCCGCAAGTCGCTGGTCATCGGCAACACCGCGCACACGATCGTCGGCAAGGACCACTTCGAGAGCGTCCGCATCCTCAACTGGCTGCGCGAGTGGGCGACGCAGGAGCAGTTCGTCTACAGCCACGAATGGTCGGTCGGCGACATGATCATCTGGGACAACACCGGCACGATGCACCGCGCCGAAGCCTATGATCCCGCCACGGGCCGCATGATGGTGCGCACCAAGCTGGAAGGCGAAGAGCCGCTCGTCTGAGCGCCTTCGTTCGCAACGTTTGCAGCGGCCGTCCTCGCGAGAGGGCGGCCGTTTCGCGTTGACGCTCGCGCGCGTCGCGCTGTACAAGTGTTCAACAACAAGGCCCGCAAGGCTTATGGGAGAACACGAAGATGGCGACAGCCGTATCCTCACGCTGGGAAGTCACCGACGTCGCGCCGAAGATCGGCTCGGCCATCCACACCGACAAGACGACGCTGCTTTCGGGCGAGCGCGCGAGCGAAATTCGTGAGCTCATGGAGCGCCGCGGGGTCATCGTCTTCCCCGAGATCAACCTGACCGATGACGAGCAGATCGCCTTCACCCACACGCTCGGCACTTTCGCGCACGAGGATGGTGAGGCGGCCGGCGGCAAGGATGCGGTCTATCCGATCACGATGGATTCGAGCATCAACCCGATCGCCGAATACCTCAAGGGCGCCTTCTTCTGGCACCTCGACGGGACGATGTCGGACAAGCCGATCCTCGCCTCGATCATGAGCGCGCGTGCGCTAGCGCCCGTCGGTGGCGAGACCGACTTCTGCAACACCTATGCCGCCTGGGACGAACTGCCCGAGGACGAGAAGGCGCAGATCGAGGGCCTGCAGGTCGACCATGCGATGTGGCGTTCGCAGCTCTACGTGAACCCCGAGCCGAGCTATGCCCTGCTCCAGCAGTGGCAGTCGCGCGGCAAGAACACGCTGCCGTTGGTGTGGAAGCACCGTTCAGGCCGCAAGTCGCTGGTGCTCGGCGCGACCGCGCTTTCGGTGCTCGGCAAGGACCCGACCGAGAGTGAATCGCTGCTCGTCCGTCTGCGCGACTGGGCGACGCAGGAGCGCTTCTCCTACCGCCACACCTGGAAGCTCGGCGACATGGTGATCTGGGACAACACCGGCACCATGCACCGCGCGCTGCCCTATGACCACAAGTCGGGCCGCCTGATGATGCGCACCAAGCTCGAAGGCGAGGAAGCCTTCGCCTGAGGCTTCCCAGCAGGTTGGCGAAGTGCCGGGACGGCATTGACCGTCCCGTGCGCATCCCGCTAACAACCTGACGAATCTTTTCAGGGAGAGCAGTATGAGCCAGCCACCAGTCGCGATCGTCACCGGTTCGAGCCGCGGCGCGGGCAGGGGGATCGCCACGGCGCTGGGTTCGCATGGCGCCACGGTCTACGTCACGGGGCGCTCGCAGAAGGAAGGCGACGCCTCGATGCCGGGGACGATCCACGCCACCGCCGCCGAGGTCACCGCGGCCGGCGGCAAGGGTATCGCCGTCGCCTGCGACAGCAGCAAGGACGAGGAGGTCGGCGCGCTGGTCGAGCAGGTCATCGCCGAGCAAGGCCGGGTCGACATCCTGATCAACAACGCCTGCGCCATCTACGACGAACTGTCGATGCCCGGAAACTTCTGGGAAAAGCCGCTCAAGATCGGCGACATGATCAACGTCGGCGTGCGTTCGGGCTTCGTCGCCTCGTGGCACGTCGCGCCGCATATGGTGAGGCAGGGCCAAAATGGAAAAACGGGCGGCCTGATCCTGTTCACCTCGTCGCCCGGGGCCATGCACTACTGCTTCGGCCCCGCCTATGGCGCGCACAAGGCGGGCATGGACAAGATGGCCTTCGACATGGGCGTCGATTTTGCCGATGCCGGTTCCAAGGTCGCCGCCGTGTCGATCTGGATGGGCGCGCTGACCTCCGAACGCCTGCTCGAGATGATGGCGGCCGAGCCCGAGAAGTTCAAACACCTCGAAGGCCAGCTCGAGTCCACCGGCCTCACCGGTCATGTCGCATGGGCGCTCTTCAACGATCCCAAGCTGCTCGACTACAACGGCAAGACCTTGGTCGGCGCGGACATGGCCAAGCACTACGGCATCACCGACCTCGGCGGTCAGTTCGCCCCCTCGTTCCGCGAGCAGACCGGCATAGCGCCCGCGGAGTACGGGGCCTACAAGGTGAAGTGAGCGCGGTGGCTCAGGCCGCCACCGGCTCCACCGCGATCGGGATCCCCGTATAGAGCACCATGCCGGTCAGCCGATCGACCTCCTCGACGCTGGTCAGCAGGTTGACGTTCGCTGCCTCGTGCCCGTGCGGAATCGAGGCGACGCCGCGGCGGATAGTATCGCTGACGTTTGCGGTCAGCACGATCTCGCCGCGCGTCGTGCTCACGCGCACCGCGTCGCCGTGGACTATGCCGTTGGCCTCGGCATCGGCGGGGTGGAGGATAATGTCCGCGGGGCTCCCCAGGAAGCTCAGCGCGGCGTTCAGCTTGCGGCGCTGGCGGCGCGAGATGAAGCACAGCGGGCGCGGTCGGCCCAGCGCGGCCTGGTCCTCGGCGCGCAGTTCCTGCCAGAAGCCGACCAGTGCGGGCGGCGCGAGCTTCCAGCCGCCCATGCGTTCGATGTGGGCATCGACCCAGGTGCCGGGAAACTCCAGCGGCAGCACCACGGTGCCGTTTGCCGCGACCTCTTCGTAGCTGACGCGCGCATGGGGCATCAGCGCGGCGAGCATCGCCTCGTCGGCGCCCTGCTGGAGATCGCTCTCGGGCACGTAGTCGGGCAGGGGCAAACCGACGCGCTTCATGATCTGCGCGATCACCCACCAGGCCGAGCGCCGTTCGCCCTGCGGTTCGACCAGCGCCGGCGTGTGCAGCATCGACAGACTGCCCGAGAGCGTGTCCCAGAAGGCGATGTCGGGGCGTTCGACCTGGTCCTTGGTCGGCAGGACGTGGGTCGAGAGCGCGGTCGTCTCGTTGGCGATGATCTCGAAGGTGACGTGGAGGTCGAGGCTTTCGAGCTGCGGCGTCAGCACGTTGGCATCGGGGAACGAGCGCAGCAGCGCGCCGCCGAAGTTCATCAGCGCGCGGATATTGCCCGCTTCGATCTCACCGGGCAGCGCCGCGCAGGGCCAGTCGCCGAAGATGCCCGAGACTTCGGGCATGGTCGGCGCGCCCGGCGTGAACGGATCGTCGAGCACGGGCAGTTCGAAGGAGTCGAACTGGGTGATGAAGCCCGGGTGAAACCAGGTACCGCCTGCGCGGTTCATCCGCCCGGTCAGGATATTGATGACCCAGCCGAGCCATACGGTGACGTTGGCGCTCCGCGACATGGTCACGCCGGTTCCCGTCTCGATCGTGACATGGCCCTTGCGGCGGACCGCGGCGAGGAGGTCGGTCAGATCCTGTTCGGGCACGCCGGCGATCTGCGCGGCCGTTGCGAGGTCGAAGCCGGCGAGCGCCGCGCGCAACTCTTCCAGCCCCTGGATCGGCTGCGCCGGCGTCATCGGCCCACCCTCGATGATCTCGCGCGCCAGCCAGGCGAGCACGGCATAGTCCTTGCCCGGATGGGGCTGGACGTGGCGGGTCGAGAACTTGGCGGTCTCGGTGAATAGCGGGTCGATCGTCCAGACCTCGCCGCGCTTGGCCATGGCGCGGATCGGTCCGGCAGGGTTGAACATGCCGGTGTTATGGCCGTGGCTGACCATCGGGTTGGTGCCGACATAGACGAGCATATCGCAGGCCTTGTCGTCGGTCTTGGGATTGAGCCCGGGAAACCCGCCGACCTGCATCGCCACGAGCAGCTTGGCCGTGCCGTCGATCGTCAGCGGCGAGAACTTGGGCGGGGCTCCCAATGCCTTGTAGAACGTATCGACCAGGCGATAGCCCGAGGCGTCCATGCCCAGCCCGCTGCCGAAATAGACGCCCACCGCGTTGGGCCCGTGCGCGTCGATCACGCCGCGCAGCTTGGCGGCGATATCGTCGAGCGCCTCGTCCCAACTTACCTCCACCAGAGCGCCCTGCTTGCGCATCATCGGGCGGGTGATCGCATCGGGGTGATGGTGGATGCCGCCGATCGCGCGACCCTTGGGGCAGGAGTAGCCCTGGCTCAGCGGATGCTCGCGGTCGGCGCGAATCTTGACGATCTGCTCGATGCCGGCCTCGTCCCGGGCGACATCGATCACCATGCCGCACTGGTTCGTGCAGATGCGGCAATAGGTCTTCTTGCTGACCGCATTTTCCACGGCCGTTCTCCCCAAAAGCCCAATAAGTGGTCAATCGGCCACTTACGATACCTTGTCAACGGGAAGCACTCTGATAGGCCGGGGCGATGGAGTCCGTTCTCGCCGCCAAGCCCGAGCCGAAGCGCCGGAATCTCGAGCAGACGCGCGCACGCATCCTCGCGGCGGCCGCCGACGTCTTCACGCGCTCGGGCTATGCCCAGGCCGGGCTCCGCGAGATCGCGGTGGAGGCGCAGGTCGCACCCTCGCTGGTCAGCCGCTACTTCGGTTCCAAGGCGGCGCTGTTCGAGGAGGCGTTGGTCCACGTCCTGCGCACCAATTCGGTGTTCACCTGGCAGAAGATCGGCTTCGGCGAGGCGATGGCGCGGCTGATCCCCGAGCGCAGCAACACGAACATCACCGTCATGCTGGTGACGGCGCTGGCCGATCCCGAGGCCAAGGAGATCGCGCGCCGCGTATCGCGCGAACACATGATCCAGCCGCTGGTCGACTGGCTCGGCCCGCCGCATGCGCTCGAGCGCGCGATGGACATGTTCTCGCTGATGACCGGCTTCGTCATCCAGATGGATGGGCTCTATCCCGAGACGATCCCCGAGCATTCGCTGCGCTGGCTCGCGCGTTCGCTGCAGGCGATCGTCGACGGCGAGGACTGACATGATCGAAGACTTCGCGACCGGCCGGGCCACGGGTCTGGCGATGCCGAGCCATCCCGCGGCGCTGCGCGAGGCCGGTGCCGAGTTCCTTACGCAGGCGTTTCACGCCTTCGGCTCGCTGCCGTCAGACAACGCCGTTGCGCGGATCGTTGCGGTCGAGCCGTGTCATGCTGGCAATTCGGGGCAGAAGCTGCTGCTGTCGGTCGAATATGCGCGGCCCGATCCCGCGCTGCACACCGATCTTTTCGTCAAGCTGTCGCGCGATTTCGCCGACGCCTTCCGGGATCGCCGACGCTACGAGCTCGAAGCCGAAGTGCGCCTTGCCGAACTCGCCCGGCTGTCGTCTTTCCCGGTTGCGGTGGCGAGGCCCTATTTTGCCGACTTCGATCCCGACACCGGTTCTGGCCTGCTCATCACCCAGCAGATCGCCTTTGGCGAGCAGGGTCTCGAACCGCTGCGCGCGAAGTGCCGCGATCACGAGCTGACCAACGCGCTCGAACACTACCAGGCGACCGTGACCGCGCTTGCGGCGCTCGCCGCTGCGCAGCATCGGGGCGCGCTGTCGCCCGAACTCGAACGGCTGTTCCCGTGGGACCGGACCGCCGCTGCCGCCGACCTGCCGATCCCGCAGGGGCCCGAACAGATTCGCGCCAAGGTCGCCGCGATCGGCGCGCTGGTGCAGGGCAGCCCGCAGCTGTTCCCGGCCGCGGTCCGCGATCCTGGCTTCGTCGAGCGGCTCGAACGCGACGCGCTGGCTTTGCTCCGCCACGAGGCTGCCGTGCGCCGCTTCCTCCACGCCGATCCGCGCTTCGTCGCGCTGACCCACTGGAACACCAACATCGACAACGCCTGGTTCTGGCGCGACGCGGGTGGCGTGCTCCGCTGCGGCCTGCTCGACTGGGGCATGGCCCGCCAGATGAACCTCGCTTACGGCCTATGGGGCGGGCTCTCGGCCGCAGAGGGCACGATGATCGCGGCGCATCTCGACGATTTGCTGACCCTGTTCGCGCGCGAACTCGCGGGGCATGGCGGACCCGACTTGCCGCGCGACCTGCTGGATATTCATTTCGACCTGTCGGTCGCCATGCTCGGTCTCGCACTGATGCTCGATTTCCCCGCGCTGCTCGCCGCGCGCCTCCCCGAAGCGGCACAGGCGGCCGGCCCGCGCGACCCGCTGATCGACCGCGATCCCGTGGTCCGCGGCTTTCTCCACGTCTCGACCAATTTCCTCGATCTCTGGGCGCGGCGCGATTTCGGCGCGAGCCTGACGGCGATGCTGGCGCTGCGGTAGGTTCGTGGCTGTAGACACCCTTCGCAACTTCACTTGGCGTTCAGCACACCGCTGGTTATAGACCCCGCCATGCTCGATCGATCGCCGCTGAAACTCACCGTCCTTGCCATCGCCACCGGCGCCATGCTGCTCACCGCGGGGTGCGGCGGGCGCGGGGGCAAGAACCGCGATACCGCCTATGTCGCGCGCGACGTCGATACGCTCTATGCGGCGGCCAAGTCCCGGCTCGATCGTGGCGATACCCGCCAGGCGGCAGCTCTGTTCGACGAGGTCGAGCGCCAGCATCCCTATTCGCCCTGGGCACGCCGCGCGCAGCTGATGAGCGCTTTCAGCTATTACGTGGCGCGCGACTATACCAAGTCGATCCAGTCGTCGCAGCGCTTCCTGTCGATCCATCCGGGCAACAAGGACGCGCCTTACGCCTATTACCTGATCGCGCTCTGCTATTACGAGCAGATCAGCGACGTGACCCGCGACCAGAAGATCACGCTCCAGGCCAAGACCGCGCTGACCGAAGTCACGCGCCGCTATCCCAACACGCGCTATGCCAGCGATGCGCGGCTCAAGATCGATCTCGTCAACGATCACCTTGCGGGCAAGGAAATGACGATCGGCCGGCTCTACGAGCGCACGGGCCGCTGGGTCGCCGCGACCTTGCGCTTCCGCAATGTCGTCGACAATTATCAGACGACCAGCCATGCGCCCGAGGCTCTGTTTCGCCTGGTCGAAACCTACCTGTCGCTCGGCGTGCCCGAGGAAGCGCAGAAGGCCGCGGCCGTGCTCGGCAACAACTATCCCGACAGCGAGTGGTACAAGAAAGCCTACGAACTGATGAGCCAGCACGCGCCGGGCACCACTGCGAGCTGATTTTCTTCAGGACTTTCTACTCCCCAAGTTGACATTTCCGACTGGGGCGCGCTGAGTGCGGGCACATGCTTTCGCAGAAGACTCGCTATACGATCCGCGCATTGCAGCATCTGTCCGACACCTGGCGGCAGGGACCCGTGCGTCTGGATGCCATCGCCGAAGCCCAGAACATTCCGCGCAAGTTCCTCACCGTGATCCTCTCGGAGATGGTGCGCGAAGGCCTGGTCATCTCGCACCGCGGTCGCGAGGGCGGCTACGAGCTGGCGCTGAACCCGATCGACGTCCGCTATGGCGACATCATCCGTCTGACCCGCGGCAGCCTCGCGCTCGTGCCCTGCGCCGCGCGCAATGCGCACGAGCATTGCAACAACTGCCTGCCCGAGGCCGAATGCCGCCTGCGCGGACTGATGCTGACCCTGCGCGACGAGATGGCCGCCATGCTCGACAAGGTTTCGCTCGCCGATCCGATCCAACTCGTGCCGCCCTTCGAAGGCGTCGAAGTCGAGTGACGATCTGATTTCGCTGAGCTAGAACGTCCCGCGAACATGCTGACCCGCCTTTCTATCCGCAACATCGTCCTGATCGAGGCGCTGGACCTCGATTTCGCGCGCGGTCTCGGCGTGCTCACCGGTGAGACCGGCGCGGGCAAGTCGATCCTGCTCGATGCGCTGGGGCTCGTCCTGGGCAACCGCGCCGACAGCGGCCTGGTCCGCGCGGGCGAGGACAAGGCCAGCGTCACCGCGAGCTTCGAATTCGCGGCCTTGCCGTCCGGTATTGCCAAGCTGCTCGACGATGCGGAGATCGAGATCGAGCCGGGCGAGCCGTTGATCGTCAAGCGCCAGCTCAAGGCAGATGGCGGCTCCAAGGCGTTCCTCAACGACCAGCCCGTCGGCGTCGCCTTGTTGCGCGAGCTGGCCGGCTATCTGGTCGAGCTGCACGGCCAGCACGACGATCGCGGTCTGGTCAATCCGCGCGGGCACCGCGCTTTGGTCGATCGCTATGCGCGCGCCGATGCTGCCGGGCTCGAGGCGGCCTGGCGCACCTGGCGCGCGGCCGAGGAGGCGCTGGCCTCGGCACGCGGGCGGCTCGAACAGGCCGCGGCGGACCAGGATCTGCTGCTCGCGCATCTTGCCGAGCTGACTACGCTCGCGCCCGAAGCCGGCGAGGAGGAAGAGCTCGCCGAGCAGCGCGCGACGATGCAGAAGGGCGAGAAGCTCTCCGACGATCTCGCCGAGCTCCAGCATCTGTGGAGCGGATCGGATTCGGCGCTCGCGGCCCTGCGCGGCGCGGCGCGGCGGCTCGATCGCATCGCCGGCGAGCATCCGCTGCTGGCCGAGGCGCTCGAATCGCTCGATCGCGCCGTGATCGAGGCGGGTGAGGCCGAGGACCGCATCGGTCGCGCGGTCGAGGCGCTGTCGTTCGATCCCGCCGCGCTCGATCGCATCGAGACGCGGCTGTTCGAGCTGCGCGCCGCCGCGCGCAAGCACGGCTGCCAGGTCGACGATCTGCCCGACCGCATGCTGACGATGCGCGCCGCGCTCGACGCGATCGAGGGCGGCGAGGCCGAGATCGCCGGGCTCGAACAGGCCGCGCAGGTCGCCGCGCTCGACTATGGCGCCAAGGCCGAGGCGCTGTCGGTCACGCGGATCGAGGCGGCACAGCGGCTCGACAAGGCGGTCGCCGCCGAACTCGCGCCGCTCAAGCTCGACGCCGCGCGCTTCCGCACGGCCGTGCTGCGCCTGCCCGAAGACCGCTGGGGCCCCGGCGGCATGGACGCGGTCGAATTCCTCATCGCGACCAATCCGGGCGCGGACTTCGCCCCGCTCAACAAGATCGCCTCGGGCGGCGAGCTCTCGCGCTTCATCCTCGCGCTCAAGGTCGCGCTCGCCGAAGAGGGCGGCGCGGCGACGGTGATCTTCGACGAGATCGACCGCGGCGTCGGCGGCGCCGTCGCTTCGGCGATCGGCGATCGTCTGGCGCGACTGGCGTCGGATGGCCAGCTCCTCGCGGTCACGCACAGCCCGCAGGTCGCGGCGCGCGGCAACCGCCACTACGTCATCGCCAAGTCGAGCGAGGGCACGGTCACCCGCACCGGCGTGGCCCTGCTCGACGCCGCCGGCCGCCAGGAGGAAATCGCGCGCATGCTCTCTGGCGCCGAGATCACGGCTGAGGCAAGGGCGCAGGCCGACCGATTGCTAGAGGGCGTGTGATGGAGATCCCCGAGGCCGAAGCCGCCAACGAACTGATGCGGCTTGCCAGGCAGATCGCGCGCGCGGACCGGCTCTACCACGCCGAGGACGCGCCCGAGATCAGCGATGCCGAGTACGACGCGCTCGTGCGCCGCAATGCCGAACTCGAGGCGGCCTTCCCGCAACTGATCCGCGCCGACAGCCCGAGCCGCAAGGTCGGCCACGAGATCGCCGCTTCGCCGCTGAGCAAGGTGGCGCACGAGGTTCGCATGATGAGCCTCGACAACGCCTTCTCCGACGAGGAGGTCGAGGAATTCGTCGCGCGCGTCCGCCGCTTCCTGGCGCTGCCCGAGGACGCGCCGGTGACGATGACCGCCGAGGACAAGATCGACGGCCTGTCGTGCTCGCTGCGCTACGAGGACGGCAAGCTGGTGCGCGCGGCCACGCGCGGCGACGGTCAGGTCGGCGAGGACGTCACGCCGAACGTCGCGCACATTCCCGACATTCCGCAGGAGCTGCGCGGCAACGGCGCGATCAAGCCGCCCGCGGTCTTCGAGGTCCGCGGTGAGGTCTATATGGACAAGGCCGCCTTCCTCGCGCTCAACGAACAGCTGATGGCCGAGGGCCGAGCGCTCGCCGAGAGCAAAGGCGAGGACTTCGATCCGGCCAAGGTCCGACAGTTCGCCAATCCGCGCAATGCTGCGGCGGGATCGCTGCGGCAGAAGGACGCGAGCATCACCGCCAGGCGCCCGCTGCGCTTCCTGGCGCACGGCTGGGGCGCGGTCAGCGAGGTGCCCGCGGCGACGCAGTTCGGTGTCATGGGCCAGATCGCCGAGTGGGGCGTGCCCGTCTCGCGGCTGCTCGTGCGCTGCGCCACGGTCGAGGAGGTGCTGCAGCATTACCGCAGCATTCGCGAGCTGCGACCGAACCTGCCCTATGACATCGACGGCGTGGTCTACAAGGTCGACAGCCTCGAATGGCAGGGCCGGCTTGGCTTCGTCGCCAAGGCGCCGCGCTGGGCGATGGCGCACAAGTTCCCCGCGGAGAAGGCCGAGACGACGATCGAGGCGATCGACATCCAGGTCGGCCGCACGGGCAAGCTGACCCCGGTGGGGCGGCTCAAGCCCGTGCTCGTCGGCGGGGTCACCGTCACCAACGTCACCCTGCACAACCGCGACGAGATTGGCCGGCTCGGCCTGCGCGTGGGCGACCGCATCGTCCTCCAGCGCGCGGGCGACGTGATCCCCCAGGTGGTCGAGAACCTGACGCGCGAGGAACCGCGCGCGGCCTACCACTTCCCCGACCACTGCCCCGAGTGCCAGTCCGAAGCCGTCGCCGAGGAGGGCGAAGTCGACGTGCGCTGCACGGGCGGGCTGATCTGCCCGGCGCAGCGCACCGAACGCCTGCGCCATTTCGTCAGCCGCGGCGCGCTCGATATCGAAGGGCTGGGCGACAAGACGATCGCCGAGTTCTTCGGCGAGGGCTGGCTCGAGAGCCCCGCCGACATCTTCCGCCTGCGCAAGCGTCGCTCGGAGATAGTCGGGCGCGAGGGGTGGAAGGACAAGTCGGTCGACAACCTGCTCGCGGCGATCGAGGCTAAGCGCACGCCCGACGCGGCGCGGCTGCTGTTCGGCCTCGGCATCCGTCACGTCGGCGCGGTGACCGCGCGCGACCTGCTCAAGCGCTTCGTCACCTTGCCCGCACTGCGCGACGTCGCACAGCAGGCGCGCATCGAGGAAGCCGACCTCGAGGGGAATGTCGCCAACGAGGCCAAGGCCGAACTGCTCTCGATCGAGGGTGTCGGCCCCGTCGTGGTCGAGGCGCTCGGCGACTTCTTTCACGAACCGCACAACGTCTCGGTCTGGGAAGACCTGCTCTCCGAAGTCTCGCCGCCGCCTTACGTGGTCGAGACCAAGGCCAGTGCGGTCGCGGGCAAGACCGTGGTCTTCACCGGCAAGCTCGAGACGATGAGCCGCGACGAGGCCAAGGCCCAGGCCGAAGCCCTCGGCGCGCGCGCCGCCGGTTCGGTCAGCGCCAAGACCGACCTCGTCGTCGCCGGGCCGGGCGCCGGTTCGAAGCTCAAGCAGGCCGAGAAGTTCGGCATCGACGTGATCGACGAGGCGGCCTGGGCGGAGATCTTCAAGGCGGCAGGGTAGGGGAATTGGGCAAGCCCTTCTCCCGCTGGCGGGAGAAGGATAGCGTAGCTTGCTCCGTCAGGAGCTAGCGGAGCTTGGATGAGGGTGGCCAAGCGCGACCTCCAATGCCCGCAGGACCCCCTCGATGTTTTCCAGCACTTCGTGGTTCCAGTAGCGCACCACGCGATAGCCCATGCTCTCGAGCAATGCAGTGCGCTGCTCATCGACCGCTGCGCTATGCTGCCCGCCATCGACTTCGACGATCAATCTGGCTGCATGGCACAGGAAATCCGCCACGAACGGTCCCACGGAGACCTGTCTGCGGAACTTCCAGCCCGCGAACCGCCGTGCACGTAGCGCATGCCAGAGATACCGCTCGGCGTCGGTCATGTTGCGCCGAAGGTGGCGCGCGTGCGGACTGGTTCGGCGCGTGATTGCCACCCTCATCCAACTCCGGCTAGGCGCTGACGCGCCAAGCCTGCGTATCCTTCTCCCGCCAGCGGGAGAAGGATAGCCGGATCCGCATCGGATCAGTTCTCTTAACTTCACCTTGGCGGTGCGTTTTCCTCGGGCGCGACCATGCGGAGTTCCAGTTCGGCCAGCGGCTTGCCGCTGACCCGATCGATAACGATGGGCTCGATCGCCGCGCCGGTCGCGCCGTCGGTCATGACATTGAGGCAGCCTTCGCCGAAATGCCGGCGCCCCCAGGCGCCGAGCGCGGACAGGATCGGCAGGAGGTCGCGGCCCCTCTCGGTCAGGACATATTCGTCGCGCGGCGGCCGCTGGCTGTAGCGCCGCTTCTCGAGCAGGCCGTCCTCGGTCAGTGCGGTCAGCCGCCTGGTCAGGATGTTGGGGGCGATGCCCAGGCTGGTGCGGAACTGGTCGAACCGCGTCGCCCCGAAACCCGCATCGCGAAGGATCATCATCGACCAGGTGTCGCCCACGCGCAGCAGTGCACGAGCGAGGGGGCAGGGGCCGGCGGAATATTTTTCGATGTCCATTGCAGAATGATAGCGACATAACTATCAAAATGCAAGTCACTCGACATCGAGTCGAAAAGGAGTTGCGACATGAGCAATATCAACGGCACCGCCCTCGTCACGGGCGCCTCGAGCGGGATCGGCGCGGTCTATGCCGATCGACTGGCCAAGCGTGGCCTCGACCTCGTCCTGGTCGCGCGCGACACCGCGCGGATGGAGGGTCTGGCTGAACGTCTGCGCGGCGAGACGGGCGTCGCGATCGAGGTGATCGGCGCCGATCTCACCGCCGATGCCGATGTCGCCAGGATCGAGGCGCGGCTGGCGGCGGGCGACGTCGCCCTGCTGATCAACAACGCCGGCATGTCGCTCGATGGCAGCGTGCTCGAGAACGGCCCGGCCGAGCTCGCACGCATCATCGCGCTCAACGTCACCGCACCGACGCGCCTCGCCGCCGCGGCCGCGAAGGCTTTCGTGGCGAAGCAGGAAGGCGCGATCGTCAACATCGCTTCGGTCCTCGCGCTCGCGCCCGAGATGTTCGACGGCGTCTACAGCGGCACCAAGGCTTTCCTGCTCAACCTGAGTCAGGCGCTGTCGGCGCAGCTTGCCGACAAGGGCGTCTACACCCAGGCGGTGCTTCCCGGCGCGACGCGCACCGAGATCTGGGAGCGTTCGGGCAAGGACGTCGATGCCTTTCCGCCCGATTTCGTCATGGGGGTCGACGATCTCGTCGACGCGGCGCTGCTCGGCTTCGATCGGCGCGAGACGATCACGATCCCGCCGCTGCCCGACGAGGGCCAATGGCAGGCGATGCAGGCGGCGCGGCTGGCGATGGCGCCGAGTCTGTCGAAGGGCCAGGTCGCCCCGCGCTATCGCGAGGCGGTGACGAACTGAAGATCGGGCCCGGCGGCGCGCAAGCCAGGCTCGCAATGGCGCGCCGCCTGTCCTAGAAGCGTCATGCTTTCGGGGGACGGTGCCGATGATCAAAGACTTCTTCCACAATCTCGAGCGCGATCTGCAGGCGCCGATCGAGGTGCGCGGGTTCGGCTCGGGCTGGTTCGCTGGCTTCTTCGCGCTGCTTTTCGCGATCTCGGGCTTCGGCATGGTCGTGGCGCTGCGTTATCCGGGCCTTTTCGCGATGCCCGAACTGCAGACGCTCAAGGACTGGCCCGAATTCCGCGTCGCGGTCCACGTCGTGCTGCTGCTGTCCTATGCGCTGTCGCTGCTGTCCTTGCTGCTGCGACCGCGCAAGGCGCTGGGCGTGACGGCGCTGGTCATCGGCCTCGTCGCCGCGCTGATCGGCGGGTCGAACGTCCAGCCCGCCGAGACGCGCGACTGGGGCATTTTCTTCGGGCTCGACTTCTTCATCGTCAACCTGCTCGTCACCGGCTTCATGTTCGCGCCGATCGAGCGGTTCTTCCCGCACCGTGCCGAGCAGCGGCTGTTCCGCATCGAGTGGCGCGAGGACCTGTTCTACTACCTGATCAGCTCGATGATGGTGCAGGCCTTCACCTTCCTCGCGCTGGCGCCGCAGGCCTATGTCAACGCGCAGACCGGCGGCTGGGAAGGCTTCCGCCTGTGGGTCGCCTCGCTGCCGTGGATCGTCCAGTTCCTCGCGGTGGTCGTGCTCTCGGACCTGTTCCAGTATTGGTATCACCGCCTGTTCCACACGGTGCCGTTCCTCTGGGGCTTCCATGCCGTGCACCATTCGGCGCCGGCGATGGACTGGCTGGCGGGCGCGCGCATGCATTTCGTCGAGGTCGTGCTGCTGCGCGGCGTGACCTCGCTGCCGCTGTTCACCCTGGGCTTCAGCCCTTCGGTGATGCAGGCCTATATCGGCTTCGTCTACGTCTACTCGTCGCTGCTTCACGCGAACCTGGGCGGCGATTTCAACCGGCTCGGCCAGTGGGTCGCGACGCCGCGGTTCCACCACTGGCACCACGGGCTCGAGCAGGAGGCGGTCGACGTGAACTTCGCGATCCACCTGCCGTTGCTCGACAAGCTGTTCGGGACGTTCCACCTGCCCGAGAGCCGCTGGCCCAAGGACTACGGCGTACCCGAGAAGGTGCCCACGGGGTACTGGGCGCAGATGAAGTATCCGTTCGTCAGGAAGCAGTCGAAGGATTGAGGGGCGGCGGAAGTTGGGGAGCCGTGCGAACGACTCCCCAAGCCACATTCAGAACTTGTAGGTCGCTTCCACGCCCCAGCGCCGCGGCGGCGCCTGGTAGAGGTTGGTGAACAGCGTGCCGACATAGGTCGCGGTCAGCGAATACTTCTCGTTGGTCAGGTTCTTGACCCAGGCCGACAGCTTGAGGTCGTTGTTGCCTTCGGGCGACCAGGTCAGGCTGGCATCGACCAGGTGATAGGCCGCGGCAAAGTAGTTGCCCGGATCGTTGGCCGGGGTCTTGCCACTGTAGTTGAGCGAGGCGCGGCTGGTGATGACGCCGCCCGAACCCAGGTCGAGGTCGTGGGTGAAGGCCAGCGTATAGGTCCACTTCGGCGCGCGGATCAGCTGCTTGCCGCTCAGGTTCGTGGTCGTGCCCGGCAGGATGTAGTCTTTGTATTTGGCGTCGAGGTAGCCCAGGTTCGCGGTCAGCGCGAGGTTGGGGAAGGGCAGGAAGGTGGTCTCGATCTCCGCGCCGTTGACCGTCGCCTTGGCGACATTGGCGATGAAGTTGACCAGGCCCTGGTTCACCGTGCGCTGAAGGCCGTCGTACTGGTTGTGGAAGGCGGCCAGGTTGACTCGCGCCTTGCCGTCGAGGAATTCGGTCTTGATGCCGCCTTCGAGCGCCTTGACGACTTCCTGGTCGTAGGGACCCGCGGATTCGTTGGCCGCGGCGGGATTGGCCGGGTTGAACCGGGCGCCGGTCGTGCGGATGTTGTAGCCGCCAGAGCGGAAGCCCTTGGTCCAGCTGGCATAGACCAGCACGTCGTCGGTCGCCTTCCAGCTCAGGCCGACCTTGGGGGCGAAGTTCTTCCAGACGGTCGAGCCTTCGTCGGTCAGGCTGCAGACGAGCTGGACCGTGCACTCGTTCGTGCGGCCCGTCGCCGCGCGCTTCTTTTCCCAGGTGTAGCGACCGCCGGCGGTGACGAAGAAACCGGGCACCACCTCGTAGTCGCCCTGGGCAAAGACCGACCAGGTGTGGTGGTTGAGCACGCCGCGCGAGCGCTGGTTCGAAGCGCCGAAGAAGAACACATGGTAGAACTGCTCCATGCGCTGTTCGAAGTAGTAGGCGCCGATCGTATAGTCGAGCTTGCCGCCGAGCGCCTTGCCGGCATAGCGCAGCTCGGAGCTGAACTGGTGCTGGCTCATCTGGTTGATCGCGCGCGCGGTCTCGCTCTGCGAACCGTCGGTGTCGCCGGTCGAGAAGTAGTCGACCTTGCGATAGCCGGTGATCGAGGTGAGGGTGCCGCCGCCCAGCTCGACGTTGGCGTCGAGCACGGCCTGCTTCCACTCGATGTCGGTATCGCCCTGGAAGTTGTTCGAGAGGTTCTCGGCGCCCTTCGGCTCGCGGATGCCCTGCTGGAACAGGAGCTGCGCGGGATCCTCGATGAAGCGGCTGGCGACGCCGTCGCCGTCGGTCTTGCCGTATTCGCCGATCAGCGTGATGTCGACCGCGCTCGACGGGCGGAAGCGGATCATCGGGCGGACCGCGAAGGTCTCGTCGGCGCCGTGGCGTCTGCCGGTGGTCAGGTTGTGCCAGTCGCCGTCATAGTCGCTGTATTGCGCGAAGACCTTCGCGGCGACGGTTTCCGACAGCGGACCCTCGATGCCCGCGGCCAGGACCTTGCGGTTGCCGCTGCCCGAGCCGATGCGGAAGATGCCGCCGAACTCGCCCTCGGGCCGGCGCGAGCGCATGACCACGGCGCCACCGGTGACGTTGCGGCCGAACAGCGTGCCCTGCGGGCCGCGCAGCACTTCGACCGATTCCAGATCGAGCGTTTCCTGCAGGCCGCCCAGGTTGGCGCCGATGTAGATGCCGTCGACGAAAGTGCCGACCGTGGGCTCGACCGAGGCGATCGTCGAGTTGAAGCCCATGCCGCGGATCGTGTAGTTCGACACGCCCGGGAAGGCGCCGCCGTCGTCGAGGCGCACGTTGGGCATGGTCATGCCGATGTCGGTCAGGTCCTGCGCGAACATCGCCTCGATCTGTGCGCCGCTGACCGCCGTCAGCGCGATCGGCACGTCCTGCGCGCGCTCGGCGGCACCCTTTTTGCGCGCGCGGACCACAATGTCGTCGATCAGCGCCGCGGCCGAACCCTGACGGGCCTCGCTTTCCTGCGCTGCGGGCGCCGAAGTCGTGTCCTGAGCTTGCGCCGGTGCCGTGAAAAGCACCAAGGATGCGCTGGCAAGCAGCGCCATTTTCGTGTGTTGCATGATCCCCCTCCGTATCGTTTTGTTTCCGTTGCTTGCGGCGCGCGCGCCGAATCTGCAACCGGAACGGAGGGATTTGACCGTCACAGGCAAAGTCGATTGCCCTGCGGAATTGTTCTACGACTTAAGGGAACAGTGTGCTCGCCGAATGGAGAGGCTGGCTACCAGCGCCTCGACCACTCGGGCAGCTGGCCGGGCCGGCTGCTCCGCGAACGAACCGCGGGTCGCCTGCGCAGCCAGAGGATCGACCAGTCGCCGTTCACCAGCCGCGCGGCGAGCCGCAGGCCGGCGCGGCGGCAGGCCGCGCGGACCTGGGGTTCCTGCGTCTCGAGCAGGCCGGCGAGAAGCAGGCTGCCGCCCGGCACCAGGGCCTTGGCGAAATCGGGGGCGAGTTCGATCAGCGGGCCGGCGAGGATGTTGGCGATCAGCAGGTCGTAGGGTCCGCGCACCTGCAGCACGGGATGTGCCATGCCGTCGGCCACGACCATCGTCACGGCACCCGCGCCAGCGCCCAATGGCATATGGTTGAGCGCGGCATTGTCGTCGACCACGCCGATGCAGACGTCGTCGATGTCGCTCGCGGTCGCCAGCGCGCGCGGCCAGAGATCGAGCGCGGCGAACGCGAGTAGGCCGGTGCCCGTGCCAATGTCGGCCAGATTGCGCGCGACCACGCCTTCGCGCTTCATATGGGTGAGCATCGTCAGGCAGCCCGCGGTCGTCGCATGCTGGCCCGTGCCGAAGGCGCGGCTCGCGGGAATCGTGAAGTCGCGGATACCGGGCCTGGCCAGCGGCGGGTGCTCGGGCGTGTGGACGTGGAACTTGCCCGCGCGGATCGGCTCGAGGCCCTGCTGGCTCTGCGTCACCCAGTCGGTCTCGGGCAGTTCCTCGACCGCCAGCCCCGGTGCTTCCGTGGCAAACAGCGCGGTGATCGCCGCCTTTTCGGCTCTGCCTGGTTTGCGTGGCAGCCAGACCTCGAGCCGCCAGTCGTCGGGCTTGTCTTCCGCGATCTCGCTGCCCGAGAGCACCATGTCGGGATCCCAGTCGAAGGCGTCCTCGTGCGCGATCAACGCGGCTTCGATCACGGCGCGCGGCGCGAAGGCGGTCAGTTTCCAGGCTTTGCTCATGGCGCTTCCCATAGGGAGGCGTGGCGGGATCGCCAAGGCGAAGGCCGCACCGACTTGCACGGCTCGGCGATTTGGCTAAGGGGGAGCGCATAGAGCAGCGTCGAATGCTGCTATGCACAACGGGGATTCGAGAAAATGGCCCAAGCCAGCCCTTCGGCACGCAAGCGACCGATATCGCCGCACCTGATGGACGGTGCCCGCCTTCATTGGCGCTGGGGTCCCGCGATGCTCTCGTCGATCTTGCACCGCGTTTCCGGTGTCGGCGCGACCGTCGGCATCTTCCTTCTGCTCTGGTGGCTCGGCGCGCTGGTCAGCGGTCCGGCGGCTTATGCCACGTTCCACGGCCTCGCTTCGGCCTGGTACGGCAAGGTCGTGCTGGTCGGCGTGAGCTGGGCCGTGATCGCGCATACGATCACCGGCATCCGTCACTTCGTGCTCGACATCGGCGCGGGCTACGAGCTGGGGCAGAACAACCTCTGGGCGACCGTCAGCACGCTGCTTGGCTTCGTCCTCACCGCGGCCTTCTGGGCCGCGCTGCTGCTGCGCTGAGATAGGAAGAAACACATGGGCAACGGAACTTCGATCGGACGCGTTCGCGGCCTCGGTTCGGCGCACAACGGCGCGCATCACTGGCTGATCATTCGCTACACCGCCATCGGCAGCCTGCTGCTGACCGTGTGGTTCGGCGTCTCGCTCTTCCTCCTGCCGAACTTCAGCTACGAGGCGGTCCGCGAATGGATCGTCCGGCCGATCCCGGCGACCGCGCTGGCGCTGTTCGTGCTGATCAACATCTGGCACGCGCGCCTCGGCGTGCAGGTCGTCCTCGAGGACTACGTCCATGAAGACGCCAACAAGTTCGCGAGTATCGTCGCGCTGAACCTCATCACTTTCGCAGCCGCGGCCTTCGGCCTGTTCTGCGTCGTCCGCCTCGCGCTGGGAGCTGCCTAAGATGGCCACTGCTGCTTCGGGTCAGCCCGCATACAAGATCATCGATCACACCTATGACACCGTCGTCGTCGGCGCCGGCGGCTCGGGCCTGCGCGCCACGATGGGCAGCGCCGAGGCCGGTCTCAAGACGGCCTGCATCACCAAGGTGTTCCCGACGCGCTCGCACACCGTCGCGGCGCAGGGCGGCATCGCCGCTTCGCTGAAGAACAACAGCCCGGACCATTGGACCTGGCACATGTTCGACACGGTCAAGGGTTCCGACTGGCTCGGCGACCAGGACGCGATCGAATACATGGTCCGCGAAGCGCCCGCCGCGGTCTACGAGCTCGAGCACGCCGGCGTGCCGTTCAGCCGCAACGCCGACGGCACGATCTACCAGCGCCCGTTCGGCGGTCACATGCAGAACATGGGCGAAGGCCCGCCGGTCCAGCGCACCTGCGCCGCGGCCGACCGTACCGGTCACGCGATGCTGCACGCGCTCTACCAGCAGTCGCTGAAGTACGACGCGGACTTCTTCATCGAATACTTCGCCATTGATCTCATCATGGACAACGGCAAGTGCGTCGGCGTGATCGCGCTGTGCATGGACGACGGCACGATCCACCGCTTCCGCGCCAAGGCCGTGGTCCTGGCGACCGGCGGCTACGGCCGCTGCTACTTCACCGCCACGTCTGCCCACACCTGCACGGGTGACGGCGGCGGCATGGTGCTGCGCGCGGGCCTGCCGCTGCAGGACATGGAATTCGTCCAGTTCCACCCGACCGGCATCTACGGTGCGGGCGTGCTTATCACCGAGGGCGCGCGCGGCGAGGGCGGTTACCTGACCAACTCGACCGGCGAACGCTTCATGGAGCGCTATGCCCCGTCGGCCAAGGACCTCGCCTCGCGCGACGTCGTCAGCCGTTCGATGGCGATGGAAATCCGCGAGGGCCGCGGCGTCGGCCCCAACGGTGAATACATCTATCTGCACCTCGATCACATCGCGCCCGAAGTGCTGGCCGAGCGCCTGCCGGGCATTACCGAGAGCGGCAAGATCTTCGCGGGCGTCGACCTGACGCGCCAGCCGCTGCCGGTGGTTCCGACCGTCCACTACAACATGGGCGGCATCCCCTGTAACTATCACGGCGAGGTCGTGACTCTGGGCAAGGATGGCCCGGACACGGTCGTCCCCGGGCTGTTCGCGGTGGGCGAAGCCGCCTGCGTCTCGGTCCATGGCGCCAACCGCCTGGGCTCGAACTCGCTGATCGATCTCGTGGTCTTCGGCCGCGCCACCGGCCACCGCCTCAAGCAGCTGGTCGATCCGTCCGCGGCCTGGCCCGAGCTGCCCAAGGATTCGGCCGACCTCGCGCTCACGCGCCTCGACCACTTCCGCAACGCCAAGGGCGGTTCGCCGACGGCGCAGGTGCGCATGGAAATGCAGCGTACGATGACCGCACACGCGGCCGTGTTCCGCACCGACGAGCTGATGGTCGAAGGCAAGGCGAAGCTCGCCAAGACCTACGAGCGGATGAACGACCTGCACGTCTCGGACAAGGGCCTGATCTGGAACTCGGATCTGGTCGAGACGATGGAACTCGACAACCTGATCAGCCAGGCGAGCGTCACGCTCCACGGCGCGCAGAACCGCAAGGAAAGCCGCGGCGCTCACGCGCACGAGGATTTCCCCGATCGCAACGACAGCGAGTGGATGAAGCACACCGTCGCCTGGTTCGACGGCTGGGGCGGCAAGGGCGGCGGCGTCAAGATCGACTACCGCCCGGTCCACGAATACACGCTGACCGACGACATCGAGTACATCAAGCCCAAGAAGCGCGTATACTGAGCCATCGCGCTTCGTTGAGAACACTAGCAAGGCCGGGGCGGATGCTCCGGCCTTTTGCATGGAGCGTTGGACGATCGTGCGACTGACCCAATTCGACACCGCCGCCTTCCTGCGCGACACCTGGCAGCAGCGGCCGCTGCTGATCCGCAATCCCTGGGCGCTATGGCAGAACCCGCTCGAGCCCGACGAACTGGCCGGTCTCGCCTGCGAGGATACGGTGGAATCGCGGCTGGTGGCGACCGGCAAGGCGGGCTGGAAGGCCGAGGGCGGGCCGTTCGAGCCGGCGCACTTCGGCAAGCTCGGCAAGAAGCCGTGGACCTTGCTGGTCCAGGCGGTCGATCACCACGTTCCCGACGTTGCCGCGCTGATCGAGGCGTTCCGCTTCGTGCCCAACTGGCGGATAGACGACGTGATGGTGTCCTACGCCAGCGACCGCGGCGGCGTGGGGCCGCATTTCGATCAGTACGACGTGTTCCTGATCCAGGGTCTGGGCCGGCGGCGCTGGCAGATCGGCGGCACCTGCGACCACACCACGCCGCTTCTCCCGCATGACGACCTGCGCCTGCTCGCGGATTTCGAGCCGGTCGAGGAATGGGTGCTCGAGCCCGGCGACATCCTTTATGTCCCGCCCGGCGTGGCGCACAACGGCGTGGCGCTCGGCGACGATTGCATGACCTATTCGATCGGCTTCCGCGCGCCGTCGCGCGGCGAACTGATCGCCCACTGGTGCGATCATGTGCTGGGCGGCTTGCAGGATGGCGACCGTTATGGCGACCACGGACTGGCGGCGCAGGACAATCCCGGCGAGGTCACCGCCGATGCCATTGCCCGGCTGCAGGCGATGATCGCCGAGAAGATGCTCGATCACGACAGCTTTGCGCGCTGGTTCGGCGAATATACCACCGCGCCGAAATACCCCGACATGGACTGGCGGCCCGAACAGCCGTTCGATCGCGCGGATCTGTGCGCCGGCGTGGCGCTGTCGCGCAATCCGGCCAGCCGGTTTTCCTACGTGGCGCAAGGGGCGGGCGTGCTGCTGTTCGTCGATGGTCGCACCTGGGAGTGCGGCGCGGACGTGGCCGGGCTGGCAAGGCAGCTGTGCGCCGTGGCCCGCGTCGTGCTGGTGGAAGATCCGTCCGAAGCGGCAATCGCGCTGCTCGCCGACCTGATCGAGGCCGGCTGTCTTGCGATCGACGAGGACTGAGGCCTTGCGCGCACAAACCTTGGCTTGCAGTAAAGGTACTTATGGGTACGATTGAATCGAAAATATAAGATGCCCCGGAGAGAGCGATGCACCCGAAATATCCGAATGTGTTCTCGCCGATCCGGCTCGGTCCCGTCGAAATCCCTACGCGCTATTTCTTCGCGCCGCATGGCTCGGCGCTGAGCGCCGGCTCGAAGCCGCTCGACGATCTCGTCGCCTATAGTGCCGAGCGGGTGCGCGGCGGGGGCTGTGGGCTGGTCGTGGTGGCACTGGCGATCCACGAGCGCGGGCGCACGCGCCAGCCGTCGCCGCACCCGCCCGAGAACGTCGCGGCCTTCCGCGTCATGGCCGATGCGATCCATGCGGCCGGCGGCAAGATATTTGGCGAGACGCTCTACCACTGGATCGGCGCGGGGCAGTGGCAGGCGCTGAGCCCGCCGGCGCCGTCGCTGGCGCCCTCGGTGCGGCAGTTCGGGCTCAACGGCCGCGCCGCCTCGACCCGCGCGATGACCAAGGCCGAGATTGCCGGCATGCTCGGCGCGATCCGCCAGACGGCCCGGCACATGGCCGAAGCCGGATTCGACGGCATCATGCTCCACGCGAGTCACGCCGCGCTCGTCGAGCAGTTCCTCTCGCCCTATTTCAACCAGCGCACCGACGAATACGGTGGCAGCCTAGAGAACCGCATGCGCTTCGTCGCCGAGGCGCTGCAGGCGGCGCGCGACGGGGCCGGCGAGGTGGAAGGCGCGGAATTCGCCGTGGGCATGCGCTTCAACTGCGACGAGCAGATCGAGGGCGGCTATGGCACGGACACCGCCTTCGAAGTCGTGCAGCGGCTCTGCGAACGCGGCCTGCTCGACTACATCGATCTCGATGTCGGGCTCGAGCCGCAGCAGTTCCATCACGGCATGCCGACAGGCTTCGAGCGCAAGCAGTATTACCGGCCTTTCGTCGAGCAGGTGCGCAAGGCCGCGGGCGCGGTGCCCGTGCTGTCGGTGCTCGGCAACCTCACCGACATGGCCGATGCCGAGGCGGCGCTCGCGGCAGGGGTCTGCGACGTGATCGGCTCGGCGCGCCAGCTGATTGCCGAACCGCGCTTCGTCCAGAATGCGCGCGACGGGGTCGAACATCTGAGCCGCACCTGCATTGCCTGCAACTGGTGCACAGCAGCGGGCGGGGACGGCGCGCAGGGCTGCGCGATCAATCCGGCCAGTTACCGCGACCGGGTGTGGGGTGAGGAGAGCTTCAAGTCCGCGCCGCATCGACGCAAGGTCGTGGTGGTCGGCGGCGGGCCCGGCGGGCTCGAAACCGCGCGCGTCGCTGCGCGGCGCGGTCACGCGGTCACCCTGATCGAGAAGAATGACCATCTCGGCGGAGCGCTGGCGCTTTGGGCCGCGCTGCCAGGACGTGAGCACTATCGCCCGGCGATCGACTGGTGGGAACGCGAGATGGCACGGCTCGGGGTCGAGGTTCGGCTCGGTATCGCGGCCGATGCCGACAGCGTTCTCGCCGAAGCGCCGGACGCGGTGATCGTCGCCACCGGCGCGCGCTACAGCCCCGGCGGGCGCAGCATCACCTTCGATGCCGACATTCCGGGATGGGACCTGCCTTTCGTCCACCGACCCGAGGCTCTGCTGGCGTGCGGCGTGCGGCTCACGGGCAAGGTCTTCGTGATCGATGCCGAGGGCTATCACACGGGCACGGGGCTCGCCGAGATCCTCGCGAGCGACGGCGCCGAGGTGCAATTCGTCACCGCCACCTATTCTCCGGTCTCGGGCCGCAACACCGACAATTGGGAGGAACGCTACCTCGTCGCCCGGATGAAGCGCGCCGGTGTGCGCCTGCGCCCGAGCACCTGGATCCGCCGGATCGAGCCGGGCGCGGTCGTGCTCTACGACGTCCACACCGGCGAGGAGAGCCGCGAGGCCGCCGACGCCGTGGTGCTCTCGACCGCGCGCGAGCCGATCGATCACATCGCCCGCGCGCTCGAAGGCCGCGTGCCGCAGCTCTTCACGATCGGCGATGCGCTGGCGGCGCGGATGCTCGCGGCGGCGCCCTACGAAGGCCAGAAGTTCGCGCGCCTGATCGGCGAGCCCGGCGCGCCGGCTACCGTGAGCGAAGCCTGGTTCGCACCCGACGATCCGGCGACCGCGATGTTGCCGGCAGACGTGCCGCGGCGGCATTGACCTTCGTTCAGCGGTGAGCAAGTCTCGGTAGGCGAGGTTGATCGAACATCGCGGGAAGGGCATTCATGACCGAACCAGTGCGTAAGGAACGCTCGCCGGGGATCAAGCTGCTGCTTGCGAGCCTGATCGGGCTCGCGCTCGTGATCCCGCTGATGATGGTCTATGCGCTGGTCTGGGATCGGCAGAGTCAGTCGGAAACCGCGCAGACCGCAATCAACGCCGGCTGGGGCGGGCCGCAGGTGCTTGCAGGCCCCGTGATTGTCGTGCCTTTCCGCACGACCGAGACGCAGAACGAGACCGGCAGCGACGGCAAGACCACGACGCGCACGGTCGAGGTCGAGAAATTGCTCTACGTCTCGCCCATCCAGAACGACGTGACCACGGCGATCAAGCCCGAGGAGCGGCGCAAGTCGATCTATCGCTCGGTGCTCTACGAAGCTCAGGTCAAGGGCAAGGCCAGCTTCGCGCTGCCCGCCGATCTGCCGCGCTTCGGGGTGACGGCGGACAAGCTGATCTGGGACCGGGCCGAACTGCGCCTCGGCGCCTCCGATGCTCGCGGACTCACCACCGGCGGGACGCTCACGGCAAACGGTCAAGCGCTGGCTGTGCAGCCGGGCAAGGGTCCGGGCGCAACCGGGGGGCAGGGCTTTTTCGCTTTCGTGCCTTGGACGGGCGAGGGCACGCTGGCGGTCGACTATGCCTTCGGCCTGCGTGGCAGCCGCTCGCTGAGCCTCGTCCCGCGCGGCGGTCAGACCAAGTGGGACGTGACGTCGCCTTGGGCCAGCCCGAGCTTCGGCGGTGCCTTCCTGCCTGAAAAGCCCCAGATCTCGGACAAGGGATTCAAGGCCAGCTATACGATCGACAAGCTCGCGCTCGGCCAGGCGCCGGTGGCGACCGACGACCAGGGCCCGCCGGTTATCGACACGGGCTCACCCGAGGGCACCGCGAGCCGGATCGCGATGACCTCGGACGGCGTCGGCGCGAGCTCGGGTCAGGCGCTCGCGGTCACGGTCGGACTGATCGAGCCGGTGAACCTCTATTCGAAGGTCGATCGTTCGGTGAAATACGGCTTCCTGTTCATCGGCTTCACCTTCCTCGCTTTCCTGCTGTTCGACGTCGTCGGCGGCGCGCGCGTCGCGGCGGCCGAATACCTGCTGACCGGCGCGGGGCTCGTGCTGTTCTTCGTGATGCTGCTCGCCTTCGCCGAGGTGATCGGCTTCACCGCGGCCTATCTGCTGGCTTCGGCCGCGATCATCGGGCTGCTGACGGCTTACAGCGCGGCCGTGCTCAAGTCCTGGCAGCGCGCACGCTTCATCGGTGCGCTGCTCGTCGGGCTCTACGCCCTGCTGTTCGTCTTGCTCAACCTCGAGGCCTGGTCGCTGGTGATCGGCTCGGTGCTGCTGTTCGGCGCGCTTGCCGGAGTGATGTATGCGACGCGCAAGGTCGACTGGAGCGCGGTGGGCCGCGCTCCGGGCTCAGCGCCAGCGTAGCCGCTCGCGGTTGAGTTCGGCGACATTCTTGACGCCCATGAGCTTCATGCCGCGCTCGATCTCGTCCTTGAGCAGGCCGATCGCGCGCTCGACGCCGGCCTGGCCGGCGGCGGCTAGCGCATAGAGGTAGAGCCGTCCGCCCGAAGCGCAGTCTGCCCCCGCGGCCAGCGCCTTGAGCGCGTGGGTGCCGCGGCGCACGCCGCCGTCGCAGATCACCTCGATCTGGCCGCCGACCGCGTCGACGATCTCGCGGACCTGGTCGAACGGCGCGCGGCTGCCGTCGAGCTGGCGGCCGCCGTGGTTCGAGATCATGATCGCATCGGCGCCCATCGCCACCGCGCGCCGGGCGTCGGCGACGCTCATCACGCCCTTCAGCGCGAACTTGCCGCCCCAGTCCTCGCGGAGTTGTTCGGCCATCTTCCAGTCCATCGACGGGTCGAGCATCGTGTTGAAATAGCCGGCGATCGACACGGCCTCGCCGCTGCCTTCGCTGACGTGCGTGTCGAGGTTGGGCAGGGCGAACTTCTCGCGGAACACGTAGTCGAGCGCCCAGCGCGGCTTGATCGCGTAGGAGAGCGCCGAAGAGGGGGTGAACTTCGGCGGCGAGGTGAAGCCCGAACGCGCGCAGCGTTCGCGCTTGCCCGAGACGATCGTGTCGACCGTCAGCGCGATCGCGTCGAACTTCGCGGCCTGGCAGCGCTCGATCATCGAGCGGTTCAGTCCGCGGTCCTTGTGATAGTAGAACTGGAACATCTTCGGGCTCGAGACCAGGGCGCCGATCTCTTCGATCGAGACCGTCGCGAGGCTCGAGATGCCGAACCACAGACCGAACTTCTCGGCCGCCTTGGCCACCGCGCGCTCGCCCTGCCAGTGGAACACGCGCTGGAGCGCGGTCGGCGATAGAATCAGCGGCAGCGCACTCCTGCGACCCAGGATCTCGATCGAGGTATCGATCTCGTGCACCCCGGCGAGCACGTCGGGCACCAGGTCGCAGTCGGCATAGGCTGCGGTGTTGCGTCCCTTGGTCAGTTCGTCGTCGGCGGCGCCGTCGATGTAGTCGAACACCGGCCAGGGCAGGCGCTGCTTAGCGAGGCGGCGGAAATCGTCGATGTTGTGGCAGTCGGTCAGGCGCATGATCGCGCGCTAGCGCAATCGCTCAAAAGCAACAATCCTCGCCGAAGAGACAGGCGCGCGTCAGTCGGCGCGTTGGACCATCGGGCGGGAGACGTAGCGTACCGCGCGCGTGTCGCCGCGCGTGCTCACAGGCTCGGCATCGGCCGGTCGCGCGCGCGCCGGTTCCTTGCCCTCTTCGAGCGCGGCCATTCGCGCGTTGAACACGTCGAGCGTCGCCGAGCGTGCCGGATAGCGGCAGCCCTTGCCCTGACCGATGCCCTTGAGGAACGAGCGCCGCGCGACGCCCGAGAGGATCGCCGCCTGCAGCGCGCGATCGCGGCTGTTGGCACCCGATACCTCGCGGATCAAGCCGCGGAAGGGGATGAACGAGCCGACCACCGACTGCGCGACGCGGCCCGGCGTGGTGCGTCGGCCCTCGGTCTGCGGCACGTCGACGTCTTCGCCGAGGATGGCGTCGAGTTCGCCGATGGCGGTCGCCAGCTGGCGGCAGGTGGATAGGCCGGTCAGGGTATAGGGGCGCTCCTCGGCTGCCAGCAGTAGCGCCGGAATCTCGTCCTTCTTGAGGTTGAGATCGGTCGCCGGCGTGGAGACCACGTCCTTGGCGGTCACATCCTTCTGCATGATCGGCTTGTCGGGCCGATCGGCGACACCCGGCTCGGCGATCGCCGGCGAAGCCGCCAAGGCAAAGGCCGAAAGCGCGAGCCAGTTCATCTTACGCATGCGAATCTCCAACCGGCTTGTTCGTCAGGGTTTCATCGGCGCGGCGTCGTCGCGACACGACCCGTCCTACCGTCTCAGATCGGCAAACGTGTCGCAGGCGTCCTCGTTCCCGCTTTCGAGTCCCTTGCGCAGCCATTGCATGCGCTGCGCACTTGAACCGTGGGTGAAGCTTTCCGGATTCGCGCGCTGGCCGGCATTCTTCATCAGCGTGTCGTCGCCGATCGAGCTCGCCGCAGTCAGGCCTTCTTCGATGTCGCCGGACTCGATGCGGTCCTTGTTCTTGGCGGCCCAGACGCCGGCATAGCAATCGGCCTGCAACTCCATGCGCACCTGCAATGCATTGGCCTCGCTCGGGCTCTGCTCTTGCGCGCTGCGCACCTGGCGCGACAGGCCGGTCAGGGTCTGGACGTGGTGGCCGTATTCGTGCGCCATGACATAGGCACGCGCGAAGTCCCCGCCGGCGCCGAGCTTCTGTTCCATCTCGCGGTAGAAATCGGTGTCGATGTAGATGCCGTTGTCGCTGGGGCAGTAGAACGGCCCCATCGCGCTCTGCGCGGCGCCGCAGCCCGAGCGGCCCATCTGCGAGTAGAACACCAGCTTTGGTTGTTGGAACTGCACGTTCGACCGCGCGAAGATCGGCTGCCAGGTGCGGTTGAGCGAGGCGAGTGCGTTGCAGGTCTCGCGGCTGACCGCATCGACCGAGCAACTTTCGCTCAGGCTTTTGGGCGCGCCCTGCGGCTGCATCGGCGTCGATTGCTGCTGCGATTGTTCGAGCCCGCCGAGCAATTGCGTGGGATCCACTCCGAACACCAAGGCCGCGATCAGCGCGATAACCAGGGTGCCGCAGCCAATCTTGCCGCCGGCCATGCCGATCGGCAGCATGCCGCCGCGCTGATCCTCGACGTTGATGTCACGAGGATCGAAATCGTCGAGCCGCATCGGCCTTTTTCCTCCCTTGCCGCACTTGCGTAGATCATTCCGCAGGTGCGAGACAGTCTGCAATTCTAGCTCACAACCCCATGGAGTCGAGCATGTTCCTCAAAGGCAAACGCGCCCTCGTTACCGGTTCGACCTCGGGCATCGGCCTTGCCGTTGCGCGGGCCCTGCGTGCCGAGGGTGCCGAAATCGTGCTATCGGGTTTCGGCGAGGCTGAAGCCATTGCGGCGCTCTGCGACGAGCTTTCGGCGCGCCATGTCGCGGGCGACCTGTCGCAGCGCGCGGGTGTCGAGGCGCTGATGGCGGGGGCGGGTCCGGTCGACGTGCTCGTCAACAACGCCGGTATGCAGCACGTCGCGCCGATCGAGCACTTTCCGGTCGAAAAGTGGGACATGATCCTCGCGCTCAACCTGACCGCGGCCTTTCACACGAGCCGCCTTGCCGTACCACACATGAAGGAGGCAGGTTGGGGGCGGATCATCAACGTTGCGTCCGCCCATTCGCTGACCGCTTCGCCGTTCAAATCCGCTTATGTCGCGGCCAAGCATGGGCTCGCCGGGCTGACCAAGACGCTGGCGCTCGAACTCGCGACCGACGGTGTCACCGCGAACTGCATCAGCCCCGGCTATGTCTGGACGCCGCTGGTCGAGAACCAGATCCCCGATACGATGAAGGCGCGCGGTCTTACGCGCGAGCAGGTGATCGAGGACGTGCTGCTCGTGCGTCAGCCGACCAAGCAGTTCGTCCAGCCGAGCGACATCGGAGCCATGACCCTGTTTCTGTGCAGCGAGGCCGCAGCCAATGTGACGGGCGCCAACATGAGCATGGATGGTGGTTGGACGGCGGAATAAAACCTCTTGGTTAACAGTCATAAATCTTGCTGACGTTAGACGATGCTGTAATTTGGCCGGATGAACAGGGGCAGGCTTGCGATCGTCGGTTGCATGCTGATGACGGGTCTCGGCCTGTCGTCGGCTAGCGTCGCTGCGCCGCGTCGCGACACCGTCCTCGAAGCCCAATTGATGCAGCACATCCGCGTCCTGGCGAGCGACGATTTCGAAGGACGCGAGCCGGGCACCGACGGCGAGGCGAAGACCCTGCGCTATCTGGCGCGCGAATGGTTCAACATCGGTCTCGTCTCGGGAACCAATACTCCAGGACACGAATGGTTCGCGCCGGTCACGCTGATCGCGCGCGAGCCGGCCTCGTCCTCGGCGATATTCGCGCGGAAGGGGCGCCGGCAGTACGTCCCGCGCGATGCTATGCTGATGCTGACCTCTGGCCGGCGCTCGATGGTCAAGGACGCGCCGCTGCTCTTCGTCGGCAAGGGGATGGCCTATCGCAATCCCGGCACGGTGTCCTCGCGCAACGAACTCGCAGGGCGCGTCGCGCTGCTGCTCGACGCTGGGATCGACGACAGCGAGCGGCAGAACGCGCTGCTTGCCGCGGGCGCCTCGGCGGTGCTGACCGTGCTCGACGGCGACCGAACGCTCGATAGCGTCGCCGCCCGCCGCCGCCGTTCGGGCTATGCCTTGGCCGATGATGCCGTCGGCGGCGATCTTGAGGGTTTCATCACCCGCGAAGGCGCGGCTGCGCTGCTCCAGGGCAGCGGCCGCAGCGTCGACGCACTCGAAAAGGCCGCGGCCGCCCCCGATTTCGCTGCGCAACTGCTCGACCTGACCGCTACGATCGAGGCGACGAGCAGTGAAACGACGATCCGCACTCACAACCTGATCGGGAAGATCCCGGGGCGCCGTCCCGACGCCGGCGCCGTGCTGTTTCTCGCCCACTGGGACAGTTTCGGCCGCTGCGGCGAGCCACCGGCCGAGGACCAGATCTGCAACGGCGCGATCGACAACGCCAGCGGCATCGCCGTCCTGACCGAGACCGCGCGACGTCTTGTGCGGATGCCGCAGGCCGATCGCGACATCTACTTTCTCGCGACGACCGCCGAGGAACTGGGTCTGCTCGGTGCCCATGCCTTTGCCGAGAATCCGCCACTGCCGCTGGGACAGATCGTCGCTGCCTTCAATATCGACAGTTTTGCCATCGCCCCCGCGGGCACGCCGATCGCGATCGTCGGCAAGGGCATGACCTCGCTCGACGCGCAGATCGCGGCCGTGGCCAAGCGGCAGAAGCGCAAGCTCGTCACGAGCGGCGGCATCGAAGCCTATGTTCGCCGCCAGGACGGCTGGGCGCTGCACCAGCACGATATCCCGGCGGTCATGGTCACCAGTGCCTATGGCGACATGGCGCGGCTCGAAAGCTTCTTCGAGGGCGGCTATCATCGGCCCAAAGACGATCTGACGCAGGCGATCGAACTGGGCGGCGCGGCCGAGGACGTCGCCTTCCAGGTCGCGCTCGGCCGCTGGTTCGCCGATCTGCGGCGCGTTCCGAGGCGGAGCGAGAGGGCGAAGTAGGCCGCAACGGTCTCAAGGCCAATTCAGCCCTAGCGATATCGGGCGGGCTTGATTACATGGGCCGCCACGAATCCAACCGCGAAAGGCGCAGTGGCACCATGGACATCCCTCTCGGCCTGACTTTCGACGACGTCCTGCTGCGTCCGGCCGAGTCCGACTTCCTGCCGAGCGAGGCCGATACGCGGACCCGTCTGACGCGCGAGATCGGGCTTAATATCCCCGTCATCTCCTCGGCAATGGACACGGTGACCGAGGCCGACATGGCGATCGTCATGGCGCAACTCGGCGGCATCGGCGTGCTTCACCGCAATCTCACGGTCGAGGAACAGTGCGCCGCGGTCCGCGCGGTCAAGCGCTTCGAGAGCGGCATGGTGGTCAATCCGATCACGATCACGCCCGACGCGACCCTGGGCGAGGCGCAGGCGATTATGCAGGCGAACCGCATCAGCGGCATCCCCGTGGTCGAGGCCAGTGGCAAGCTCGTCGGTATCCTGACCAACCGCGACGTGCGCTTCGCGGCCAATCCCGCGCAACCGGTGCGCGAGTTGATGACGCACGAGAACCTCGCCACGGTGGGGCTCGGTGTCGGCCAGGAAGAAGCGCGCCGCCTGCTCCACCAGCGCCGGATCGAAAAGCTGCTGGTCGTCGATGACAGCTTCCACTGCATCGGCCTGATCACGGTCAAGGACATCGAGAAAGCGGTCAACTTCCCCAATGCGACCAAGGACGCATCGGGTCGTCTGCGCGTTGCCGCGGCGACGACCGTGGGCGACAAGGGCTTCGAACGGACCGAAGCGCTGCTCGACGCCGAATGCGACGTCGTCATCATCGACACGGCCCACGGTCACAACAAGGACGTGGCCCGCGCGGTCGATCGCGTGAAGAAGCTGTCGAATTCGGTTCAGGTCATTGCCGGCAACGTCGCGACGGCCGAAGCGACGCGCGCGCTGATCGATGCGGGCGCCGATGCGGTCAAGGTCGGCATCGGCCCGGGCTCGATCTGCACCACGCGCATCGTCGCCGGTGTCGGCGTGCCGCAGCTTACCGCCATCATGGAAGCCGCGGCCGAAGCGGCGAAGTCGGGCGTGCCGGTGATCGGCGATGGCGGTCTGCGCACTTCGGGCGACGCCGCCAAGGCGCTTGCTGCGGGCGCGTCGTCGCTGATGATCGGTTCGATGCTCGCGGGCACCGAGGAGGCGCCGGGCGAGACCTTCATCTACCAGGGGCGCTCGTACAAGTCGTACCGGGGCATGGGCTCGGTCGGGGCGATGGGCCGCGGCTCGGCCGACCGCTATTTCCAGGGCGACATCAAGGACCAGATGAAGCTCGTGCCCGAGGGTATCGAGGGGCAAGTGCCCTACAAGGGTCCGGCCAAGGACGTGATCCACCAGCTTGTGGGCGGCATCCGCGCGGCGATGGGCTACACCGGCTCGCAGTCGATCGACGACCTGCGCACCAAGGCGCAGTTCATCCGCATCACCAATGCCGGCCTGCGCGAGAGCCACGTCCACGACGTGTCGATCACGCGCGAGGCGCCCAACTATCCGTCGCGGTAAGCGGCGATGACGCCCGCCGCGCGGGTCCAGGCGGCGATCGAGGTTCTCGACTTGGTGATCGAGGCCGCGCGCAGCAACGGCGCGCCGGCGGATCGGCTGATCTCGGACTGGTTCAAGTCGCGCCGCTTCGCCGGCAGCGGCGATCGGCGCGCGGTGCGTGAGCTCGCCTATGCCGCGATCCGGGCCTGTGGTGAGATTCCCGAAAGCGGCCGGGCGGCCCTGCTGCTGCTGGCGCAGGACGATCCGGCGCTGGCGGCGCTGTTCGATGGCGAGCGGCATGCACCGGAACCCATAACACCTGACGAGCCCGTCGCGCGGCCCGGCATAGCCCCCGCCTGGCTGGAAGAGGCTCTGGCCGGCAGCGGTCTCGTCGGCGAGGAAGCCTCTGCCCTGCTTGATCGCGCGCCGCTCGACCTGCGCGTGAACACGCTCAAGGCCGATCGCGAAACGGTCGAACTGCCGCTTCCCGTCGAGCCGACCGTTGCGGCGCAGGGCCTGCGCCTGCCGTTCGGTACGCCGGTCGAGCAGTGGGAGGCCTATCAGGCTGGCCGGATCGAGGTTCAGGATACCGGCTCGCAGCTCACCTGCGAGGCCTTGGCGGCGCAGCCGGGCGAAACCGTGATCGATCTCTGCGCCGGGGCGGGGGGCAAGACCCTGGCGCTCGCCGCGGCGATGGCGAACCGCGGCCGGCTGATCGCGAGCGATGCCGATCGCGCCCGCCTGTCGCGCCTCATGCCGCGCGCTGAGCGCGCCGGGGTGTCGATCGTCGAGACCGTGCTGCTCGACGCCGGACGCGAGGGCGAGGCACTGGCCGTCTGGCGGGGCAAGGCCGACGCGGTGCTCGTCGACGCGCCGTGCTCGGGCGTCGGCACCTGGCGCCGCAATCCCGAGGCGCGTTGGCGACTGACCGAAGCCCAGCTCACGCGCTATGTCGCGCTCCAGACGCGGCTGCTCGATCTGGCCGCCATGCTGGTGCGGCCGGGCGGTCGACTGGGTTACGTCACCTGCTCGCTGCTCGACGTCGAGGGCGCTCGTCAGATCGACGGCTTCCTCGCGCGCCATCGGGACTGGTCGGCGGCGCTGCCGCATCTCCCGGCGGGCCGCCCGCGCGGTCAAGGCCTGCGACTTAGCCCGTTTCACGACGGAACCGACGGATTTTTCGTCGCGATCTTAACCCGAAGCTGCTAACTGTCACGGAAATGCCCATGACCGCTACTTCGGCCAAGGACCTGTTGATGCGCTATACGCCTGCTGCACTTGCTCTATCTCTGCTCGTCGCCGTAACTTCCAGTGTCAGCTTCTCCGCGCCGTCGAAACCGCTCGATCCGCGCGCTTCTGCGCTGCTGGCCCAAGGCCGGAGCGAGCTTTCCGCCGGCCGAGTCAACGAAGCGGTCGACGCCTACGAGGCGGCGCTGACGGTCCAGCCAGGCAATATCCAGATCCTGCTCGACCTGGCCGAGGCGACTCGCCGCCAGGGCATGCAGGGCAAGGCGCTCCACTATTACCGCGAAGCGTTGAAGGCCGAGCCGAGCAACGTCCAGGCGATTTCGGGTGAGGGCGCGGCCCTGGCCGAGAAGGGCGCAATCGAGAAGGCGCGCCGCAACCTCAGCCGGCTCGAGGGCCTGTGCGGCAGCAATTGCGAGGCCACGCGCACGCTGTCGGCAGTGATCGCCAAGGGTCCGCCGCCGCGCGTGGTCTCGGCCGATGCGGTCAAGCCGCAACCGGTGGTCAGCGAGAACTGAGTTAGGTCGATCCTCCCCTTGCAGGGGAGGATCCATTTTCAAATCAGATCGCGAAACTCTTCCAGAACCGTACGATACACCCGCTTCTTGAAGGGCACGATGATGTCCGGAAGCGTCTCGGGCGCGACCCATTTCCACGCTTCGAACTCGGGCGGATCGTGCGCTTCGAGATCGATGTCGGCGTCGCTGCCGGCGAAGCGCAACAGGAACCAGGTCTGGCGCTGGCCGCGGTACTTGCCCTTCCAAAGCTTGCCGATCAGTTCGTCGGGCAGGTCGTAGAGCAACTCCTCGCGCGACTGGGCGATGATCGTCACCAGGTCTTCGCTGACGCCGGTTTCCTCGGCAAGCTCGCGCAGTGCGGCGGGGCGAAGCTCCTCGCCCTCGTCGACGCCGCCCTGCGGCATCTGCCAGGCGTCGCCTTCCTTGTTGTCGATCCGCTTGCCGACGAAGACCTGCCCGTCGCCGTTGACCAGCATGACGCCGACGCAGGGACGATAGGGCAGTGCGGTGAAATCGTTCATCGCGCGCGCCGCACGGTCCGTGCCGGGAAACAGGATCGGGACTCGGGCATGGGTTATCTTTCCGGGCACAAACGGTTGGCCATACCCATATGGCCTGCATTGCTGCTTGACTAGGCTGCGCCTGCGGCGTCTTGCAAAACTATGTGGGTGATGGCGACTTTGTCACCTGACAGTTTTTCTGGATTGTGCTTCCGCACGGGCAGCCTAGGGCGACCGGCAGGAAACAGACCGACGCCATAGAGGACGATAATGGCAACGATTTTGGCCGAAGGTGACGAAGCGGCAAAGCCGCACGAGAATGACGTTCCAGAAGCGGTGGTGGTGCGCTTCGCCGGCGATTCCGGTGACGGCATGCAGCTGACCGGCGGTCAGTTCACGCTTTCCACCGCGCTTGCTGGCAACGACCTGGCGACCTTCCCGGACTTCCCGGCGGAAATCCGCGCGCCCCAGGGCACGCTGTTCGGCGTCTCGGCGTTCCAGATCAATTTCGGCTCGACCGAGATCACCACCGCGGGCGATCAGCCCGACGTGCTGGTGGCGATGAACCCGGCGGCGCTGAAGACCAACGCCCCGGCGCTCAAGGCTGGCGGCCTGATCATCGCCGACAGCGGCGAGTTCACCAAACGCAACCTCGAGAAGGCCAAGTACGAGGTCAATCCGCTCGAGGACGGCAGCCTCGCCAAGTGGGACCTGCTGGCCTTCGACATCTCCGCGCTGACCGTGGAAGCCGTGAAGCCCTTCGGCCTTGGCAACAAGGATGCGCTGCGCTGCAAGAACATGTGGACGCTGGGCCTGGCGCTCTGGATGTTCGACCGTGA
This sequence comes from Novosphingobium sp., assembly GCA_004211435.1. GTDB lineage: Bacteria > Pseudomonadota > Alphaproteobacteria > Sphingomonadales > Sphingomonadaceae > Novosphingobium > Novosphingobium anseongense. The sequence continues at coordinate 73,816 of SECS01000002.1, forward strand.
TCGCCAGCCGATCATCGACGGACTGAATGCCAAGTTCAAGGGCGACAAGAAGATCCTTGCCGACGCCAACATTGCCGCGCTCAACGCTGGCCATGCCTATGGTGAAACCGCCGAACTGGCCGGCCCGCTCAAGAAGCTGAGCATCGAGCCGGCGCAAAGCCCGGCGGGCCTCTACCGCACGGTCAACGGCGCCGAGGCAGTGTCCTATGGTCTCGTCGCGGGCGCTCAGCTGGCCAAGCTGCCGATGTTCTTCGGCGGCTATCCGATCACCCCGGCCTCGGCGATCCTTCACAACCTCGTGAAGATGAAGGAATTCGGCGTCACGACCTTCCAGGCGGAAGACGAGATCGCCGCGATCTGCGCCGCCATCGGCGCTTCCTATGCCGGCCAGCTCGGCGTCACCTCGTCGTCGGGCCCGGGCATCGCGCTCAAGGGCGAAGCGATGGGCCTGGCGATCATGACCGAGCTGCCGCTCGTCATCGTCAATTCGCAGCGCGGCGGTCCTTCCACCGGCCTGCCGACCAAGACCGAGCAGTCGGACCTCTACCAGGCGGTCTACGGCCGCAACGGCGATGCCCCGATCCCCGTGATCTCGGCGCGCTCGCCGGCCGACTGTTTCGAGGTCGCGATCGAGGCCTGCCGCATCGCCGTGCAGTATATGACCCCGGTGATCCTGCTGACCGATGGCTATATCGCCAATGCGGCCGAGCCGTGGAAGGTGCCCGATCCGGCCTCGTTCGAGGAATTCCCCGTCGCGTTCCTCGAAGAGAAGAACGGAGACGGTGTGGTCCTGCCGTTCAAGCGCGACGAGAAGGGCGTGCGTCCCTGGATCAAGCCGGGCACGCCGGGCCTGATGCACCGCATCGGCGGCATCGAGAAGGCGGTCGACACCGGCAACATCGATTACTCGCCGCTCGCGCACCAGACGCAGACCGACGCGCGCAAGGCCAAGATCGACGGCATCGCCAAGTCGATCCCCGATCAGGACGTCGCGCTCGGCCAGGCTGGCGGCAAGATGGTCGTCGTCGGCTGGGGTTCGACCTTCGGGCCGATCCACCAGGCGGTGCGCCGTATGCGCGCCAAGGGCCTCGACGTCAGCCACGTCCACGTCCGTCATATCTGGCCGCTGCCGCAGAACCTGGGCGAACTGCTGCACAGCTACGATCACGTGCTGGTGCCCGAGATGAACACGGGCCAGTTCAAGACCGTGCTGCGAGACCAGTACCTGGTCGATGCCAAGCCTCTGACCAAGACCAGCGGGCAGCCTTTCACCATCGCCGAAATCCAGGACGCCATCGCGACCTATTTCAACGGTTATGACGAGAGCGGTGAAGTCGATGCCGACGACACCCAGCTCCCCAGCACCAAGGCAGTGAATCCATGAACGACATGACCCCCATCCAGACCACTCTCAAGGATTGGGAGTCGGATCAGGAAGTCCGCTGGTGCCCGGGTTGCGGCGATTACGCGATCCTCAAGGCCGTGCAGCGCACGCTTCCCGAGATCGGCGCCGATCCGGCGAACACCGTGTTCGTCTCGGGTATCGGCTGCTCGAGCCGTTTCCCCTACTATGTCGAGAGCTACGGCTTCCACACGATCCACGGTCGTGCGCCGGCTTTCGCGACGGGTATCAAGCTCGCCAATCCCGAGCTCGACGTCTGGCTGGTCACCGGTGACGGCGATGGCCTGTCGATCGGTGGCAACCACACGATGCACATCCTGCGTCGCAACCTGAACTGCCAGATCCTGCTGTTCAACAACGAGATCTACGGCCTGACCAAGGGGCAGTATTCGCCGACGAGCCGCCTCGGCACGCCGTCGCCGTCCTCGCCGGTCGGTTCGGTCGATCGCCCGGCGCAGCCCGCGGCCTTCGCGCTCGGCGCCGGCGCGCGCTTCGTGGCGCGCGGCTTCGACGTGTCGAAGGAGCTTTCGGGCGTGCTCAAGGCGGCCCACGCGCACCAGGGCGCGGCCTTCGTCGAGATCTTCCAAAACTGCATCGTCTACAACAAGGACGTGTTCGAGGACTTCGCCGCCCCCAAGGGCGCCGAGGCCAGCCAGCTCTGGCTCAAGAACGGCGAGCCGATGCTGTTCGGCAATCCCAAGACCGGACCGATCAAGGGCATCGCGCTCAACGTCGATCACCTGCATCTCGAAGTCGTCGACGTCGTCGATGGCGACTGGCAGGCGGCGGGCGTGATCGTCCATGACGTGACCAACCGTGCGATCGCACATATGCTGGTCGAAATGCCCTTCGGGCCGTTCCCGATGGCTCTGGGCGTACTCTACGACGACCCGCGGCCGACCTTCGAGCAGGAACTGCTGGGCCAGGATCGCACGGTAAATTCGGGCAAGTCCGCCGACCTCGCCAAGCTGCTCGCCAAGGGCCAGACTTGGACGGTGACGGAGGGCGGGCCGGAGCTCTAAGTTCCGGCTTCGGCCACCATCGCTGCCGGCCGATACAGAACGGCCGAAGCGAGAAAGGCCCAGCCCGTACCGCCGAGCCAGCCGGCCACGACGTCGCTGGGATAGTGTACGCCCAGCCAGACCCGGCTCAGTCCGACCAGGAAGGTGAGGGCTAGCGCGCAGCCGATCAAGGTCCAGCGCAAGCGCCGAAGCGGGCTCAGCGCAGCGAAGGCCAGCGCCATTGCAACATAGACCACGGCGGCGTTGAACGAATGTCCGCTCGGAAAGCTCGCGCCGTCGACCGCCATCAGGTGCGGGACGATGTCGGGCCGCGCGCGACCGAACAGCGCCTTGAGCGCGCTGCCGACCAGCCAGCCGCTCATCACCGTGGCTGCGAACAGCACGGCCTCGCGGCGCAGCCGCAGGAACAGCAGCGCCCCCACGGCCGCGAGCGCGAAAAGGTGGCGCAGCAGCAATCCGCCGAGCGCGGTATAGTCGCGCACCGCCTCGATCAGCCAGCCCGGACCGCGCGGCAGTCCGAGATTGGCATGATCGCGCCACAGCTTGAGCCCGGCCGCGTCGAAAATGCCCATCCTCCCGCTCTGCATCAGCACGGCCATCGCGGCGAAACCCGCCCAGCACAGCAGCCCGGCGATCAGCGCGTGGCGCGGGTCGATGCGCCAGCCGTGGGTGGAGTGGGGGAGGGGCGCGTGATCGGTCATCGCTGCGGATAACGCCCGAGGCGAGGCGATGCTGCAAGCGGGGATTGCCTTTGTTCGCGCGGACTTGCACCAAGGTGCGCATGGACAATGTCACGCACAGTCTCGTCGGCGCGCTGCTCGGCCAGATGGGGCTCAAGCGCAAGACCGGGCTGGCGATGCCGACCCTGATCATCGCTGCCAACATCCCCGACATCGATGCCGGCTGTACCGTGCTCGGCACGGTCAGCCTGGCGATGCGGCGGGGGATCACCCACGGGCCGATCGCCATGCTGCTCCTGCCACTGGCGCTGACCGCGGTCATGGTCTGGTACGACCGCCGCCAGACGCGCCGCGGAACGCGGCCCGCCGATCGCCTGCCGCTGCGGCCGGGCTGGCTGCTGGCGCTCGCCTATATCGGCTGTCTCAGTCATCCGCTGTTCGACTGGATGAACTCCTACGGCGTGCGCCTGCTGGAACCTTTTTCGCACCGCTGGTTCTATGGCGATGCGCTGTTCATCGTCGATCCCTGGCTGCTGGCGATGCTGATCGTCGGGGTGTGGTTTTCGCGGAAGCGCGACAAGGCGGCGCGCGGCGACTGGCGGCGACCGGCGCGGACCGCATTCGCCGGAATCGTCGCCTATCTTGCGCTCAATCTCGGAATCAGCACCCAGGCGGCCGCGCAGGCGCGCGATCTGGTGCCAGGCGCTCGCATGGTCGTGGCCAATCCTACACCGGTGACGTTCTGGCGGCGTGAGGTTCTGGTCCGCACCGACAGCACCTATCGCAGCTATGATAGCGTGCCTTTTCAGGCGCTGAAGGCCGTCTCGCCGATCCGCCCGATCGGCATGGAGGATCCCCGCATTGCCTTGCGCGTGGTCCATAACCCCGAGGCGCAGGCTTTCCTGTTCTGGTCGCGCATGCCGCTCGCTGAGGTCCAGGGCGATACGATCGTGCTAGGCGATCAGCGCTTCTCCGGCATCGCCGCGGGAAATTTCCGGGTCGAGCTCAAGCCATGACCGCGCCCGTCGTTGTCTGGCTACGCCGCGACCTGCGGCTCGCCGATCAGCCTGCGCTGAGCGCCGCCGCCAGCGAAGGCCCGGTGATCCCGGTTTTCGTGCTCGACGATGAGATCCCGGGCGATCGCAAGCTCGGCGGTGCTTCGCGCTGGTGGCTGCATCACAGCCTCGAGGCCTTGGCGCGCTCGTTGGGGCGGCATCGCTCGAAGCTGATCCTGCGCCGGGGAGACAGCGTCGCAGAGCTGGTCAAGCTGGCCAAGGAGACCGGCGCGAAGGCGGTCCACGCCATCGCCCACCACGAACCCTGGTGGCGCGAGGCCGAGGAAGCGCTCGCCCGGAAGCTCGACCTCCATATCCACGACGGCAACTACCTGCTGCCGCCCGGCGCGGTCACGACGGGATCGGGCTCGCCCTACAAGATCTACACGCCCTTCGCCAAAGCCGCGCTTCAGCGTTTGCCCGAACGCGATCCGCTCGACGAGCCGGCGCTGACGAGCCCCGCGACCTGGCCGAAATCAGACGAACTCGCCGACTGGAACCTCTTGCCGACCAGGCCCGACTGGGCCGCGGGCCTGCGCAAGGACTGGGTCTGCGGCGAGGCAGCCGCACACGATTCGCTCGACGAGTTCCTGCACATCGCCCCGGACTATGAGCGAGACCGCAATCTGCCGTCGATCGCGGGCACGTCGCGCCTATCGCCGCATCTGCATTGGGGCGAAATATCGCCCACGCAGGTGTGGCACGCGCTGGCCGGCAAGCGCGGAGAGGGCGTCTCCACCTTCCGCGGCGAACTGCTCTGGCGCGACTATGCGCAGACCGTGATCTGGCAGTTTCCGGACTATGCCAAAGCGTCCTATCGCCACGACTTCCGCCACCTGAAATGGCGGCGCAGCAAGGAGGACCTCGCGGCCTGGCAGCAGGGCCGCACCGGCTATCCGCTCGTCGACGCCGGCATGCGCCAGCTCTGGACGACCGGCTGGATGCACAACCGCGTGCGCATGATCGCGGCAAGTTTCCTGATAAAACATCTGCTCATAGACTGGCGCGAGGGCGAGCGCTGGTTCTGGGACACCCTGGTCGACGCCGACTACGCCAACAACGCCGTCAACTGGCAATGGGTCGCGGGCAGCGGCGTCGACGCCAACCTGTTCACCCGCATCATGGCGCCGCTGACCCAGTCGCCGAAGTTCGATGCGGCCGGCTACATCCGCGAATGGGTGCCCGAACTCGCCGATCTGTCCGATGCCGACATCCACGATCCGCCCGACGAGCAGCGCGGCGGCTATCCCGCGAAGATCATCGGTCACCGCGAAGCCCGCGAGCGGGCGCTCGGCGCCTATCGGGCCATGAAGACCACGATCTCGAAGCCCGAATGACGGTGGAGGAAAAGTTCGCGCGCGGCTCATCGCGCCGATTGCCGAAGCCCTGGAGGCGCGACATACTCGCCGCATGAACGCAGAAGCAGCGGTCAGGGGTGCAGAACTGGTGGGGGGCGGCCGGTCTATCGGCATCGGCTCCCAGTGGTTCGCGCGTCTGTGGTCCGGCGGGGTTCACCGGATCCTCGACCGCATCGACCAGGGCCTTCAGCGCGGCGCGATCGAAGCGACCTTGCCCGATGGTTCGACGCGAAAGCTGGGCGGTCGGGCTCCCGGTTTCCAGGCCCTTGTCACGCTGAACAGCTATCGCGCCCTGCTGCGCCTGGCGACCGGCGGCTCGGTCGGCTGGTATCAGGCCTGGGAGGCGGGCGAATGGGACAGTCCCGATCCCGTCCAGCTCTTCGCGCTGTTCACCGACAATCTCGTGACTCTCGGCAGTGCCGCCCGCGCGCATGGGCCTTGGCGGATCGTCGCAAGGTTGCTGCACGGGTTCAAGCGCAACACGCGGTCGGGTGCGCTCCGCAACATCCATGCGCACTATGATCTCGGCAACGATTTCTACGCGGCCTGGCTCGATCCGACGATGTCCTATTCGAGCGCGCGGTTCGAGGCCGAGCTCGACGGGCTCGATGCCGGCCAGCAGCGCAAGCTCGCCAGCATCGCCGCGCGGATCGACACGGCGGAGACGGTGCTCGAGATCGGCTGCGGGTGGGGCGCGTTGGCACGCCACTTTGCCGATCGCGGCGTCTCGGTGACGGCGATAAGCCTGTCGGACGAGCAACTGGTGTGGGCGCGGAACCTTGCGGGCGACTTGCCTATCGATTTCCGCAAGCAGGACTATCGCGACCTCACCGGGCAGTTCGACGCCGTGGCGAGCGTCGAGATGGTAGAGGCGGTGGGCCGTGAATACTGGCCCGATTTCCTCGATGCGGTCGCGCGCTGTCTCAATCCGGGCGGACGCGCGGCAATCCAGTTCATCACCTTCCGCGACGAATTGTTCGAGGCCTATGCGCGCAGCGCCGACTTCATCCAGACCTACGTCTTCCCCGGCGGCATGCTGATCCGGGAGAGCGAATTTCGCCGGCTGGCCGAGGAGCGCGGGCTGAGCTGGCGCGATCGCGAAGGCTTTGCGCTCGACTATGCCGAAACCTTGCGGATCTGGCGCGAAAGGTTCGATCTGGCGGTTGAGGAAGGGCGTCTGCCGGCGGGTTTCGATGCGCGCTTCGTGGGGCTCTGGCGGTATTACCTGATGTATTGCGAAGGCGGCTTTCGCGGCGGCGCGATCGACGTCGCGCAAGTCACGCTCGTGAAAGCCTAGCGCTTACGAGACCGAGCGGAAGATCCCGCTGCCGCGCCAACGCTCGAGCAGATTGTCGTGGATGATAGGGTTGAGCAGCTGGTTGAAGGCACAGCCGACCAGGCTGTTGTTCCACCAGATCACCTGGGCTTCCATCGATTCCATGCCCTGGATCGTCAGCCAGCACAGCGTGCCCGGATGCAGCCGGTTGATCGCCATGGCCGAGAAGCCCGACAGCGACAGATCCTGCACCACGGTCTGGAACCCGCGCGAGCCCGAGGGGCGCAGCGAGGCGGGGATCGAAATACGCGTCCGCGGCGAGGAGCGATCCTCCTGGGCGGCGGTAGCATAGCTATCCTGCGGGGCGAAACTGGACATCGCGGGGCTCCGTAATCCTAGCCGCGGCGCGTCGATCGCCGTCGGTCGACCGTTTATGCGGCCGGTCTGGCTACGGGGGGGTTTATTTCGCTAGTTAACGGACTCTCTATGCCCACTGGCAAAGGGTTCTGCCAAAAGGGAAACGAGCCTTTCTGCAACGACCTCGGGAGCCTTCACCGATGCCGGATCCTCGCCCGGATAGGCCCGTGCGCGCATGGCCGTGCGCGTGGCACCCGGGTTGACGATCGCGACGCGCAGCTTCGACACGTTCCGCGTCTCCTGCGCGTAGCAGTCGAGCAGCACGTCGAAGGCAGCCTTGGTTGCGCCATAGGCGCCCCAGAACGCGCGCGGCTGGGCGCCGACCGAACTGGTCACGCCGATCACGCGCGGATCGGCGCTCCGTCGCAGCATCGGATCGAAATTGGCGATCAGCGACTGCGTGGCGAGAACGTTGACCGTTAACGCCTGGTTGAGCGCGCGCTGGCTGATGTCGGGGACCGAGGTCAGCTCGGGCAGCAGCGCCGCGTTGATCACCAGCATGTCGAGCGCCTGCCAGCGCTGGGAGATCGCCGTGGCGAGGCGGGCGATGCCGTCGGGTTCGGACAAGTCGACCGGCGCGATCGTCGCATTGCCGCCGGCCTGGAAGATTCGCTCTTCGATTTCCTCGAGCCGCTTGGTGTCGCGACCGGTCAGGACGACGTGGGCACCGGCCTTGGCCAGGGCTTCGGCGGTCGCGGCGCCGATGCCGCGGCTGGCGCCGGTGACGAGCGCCACCTGGCCGGAAAAGGGCCCTTCACTCATGTCGCAGCTCCCTTACGCGACGCGATTGATCGGCAGGGTCAGCAGATCGGGCGTATCGCGCTCGGCCAGGTCGGTGAGGCGGGTCGGATAGTCGCCGGTGAAGCATGCGTCGCAATACTGCGCGCAGCCCTTGTTGCGGCCGGCTTCGCCCACGGCACGGTAAAGGCCGTCGATCGAGACGAAGGCCAGGCTGTCGGCGTGGATGAATTCGGCCATGGCTTGGATGTCCATCCGCGCAGCGAGCAGCTTCGAGCGTTCGGGCGTGTCGACGCCGTAGAAGCACGAATGCTCGGTCGGCGGGCTGGCGACGCGCATGTGCACTTCGGCCGCGCCGGCATCGCGCATCATCTGCACGATCTTCATAGACGTGGTGCCGCGCACGATCGAATCGTCGATCAACACGATGCGCTTGCCCTCGACCAGCGCGCGGTTGGCGTTGTGCTTGCGCTTGACGTCGGCATGGCGCGCGCCGTCCGACGGCTGGATGAAAGTCCGGCCCACGTAGTGCGAGCGGATGATGCCGAGTTCGAAGGGAATGCCAGACTGCTGGGCATAACCGATCGCCGCAGGCACGCCGCTGTCGGGCACGGGGATCACGAGGTCCGCGTCGGCCAGCGATTCCTTGGCGAGTTCGACGCCGATCTGCTTGCGCACGCCGTAGACCGACTGCCCGTCGAGCACCGAGTCCGGACGGCTGAAGTAGACGTGCTCGAAGATGCAGGGGCGTGCGTTGAAATTGCCGAAGGGACGATGGCTCGAGATGATGCCCTTGTGATCGACCTGGACGAGTTCTCCCGGCTCGATCTGGCGGATCAGTTCGGCCCCGACGACGTCGAGCGCGACGCTCTCGCTGGCGAAGACGATGGCATCGCCGATGCGGCCCATGACCAGCGGGCGGATGCCCAGCGGATCGCGGCAGGCGATCATGCCTTCGCTGGTCATGCAGATCAGCGAATAGGCGCCTTCGACCATGCGCAGCGCATCGACGAAGCGATCGAGCAAGGTCGGATAGCGGCTCGTGGCGACGAGGTGGATGATGACCTCGGTGTCTGAGGTCGACTGGAAGATCGCACCCTTCTGCACGAGATCGCGCTTGAGGTGCATCGCGTTCGAGATGTTGCCGTTGTGCGCGATCGAGAACCCGCCCGAGGCGAGATCGGCGAACAGCGGTTGGATGTTGCGCAGGCCAGAGCCGCCCGTCGTCGAGTAGCGGACGTGGCCAGAGGCCATCGCGCCTGGCAGTTCCGCGAGCCGCTCGGCGCTGTTGAACACCTGAGCGACGTGGCCGATGCCACGGTGCGAGTAGAACTCGCTGCCGTCGAAGCTGGTCATGCCGACGGCCTCTTGACCGCGATGCTGGAGGGCGTGGAGCCCCAATGCGGTCATAGCGGCTGCGTCTTTGGCGCCGATAACGCCAAAAACGCCGCATTCCTCGCGAAGTTTGTCACCATCGCGATCAAGGAAGGGATTGGTAAAGTTCATAGAATCGTCCGGCCTGCGCGCCCTACAGGCCGCGCATTTGGGCCTTGTCGGTCGCGAAAGCAAGGGCGGCGCGGCAGGCTGTCCGCCGAACTCCCCGGTTTGAGATATTCATGTGCCGTTCCGGCGCGTCGCGCAGGGGCGTTTTGCCGTTCGGCGAAGTGGCCGGTCAGGTGAACTTCGAGACCATCCCGTAGACCTTGTTGGCGCTGTGCTGGACGGCGCTGAGCGCTCCGGCTTCTACCACCACGCGCGGCGGCGCGGTGCGCTCGGGGGCGACGAAGCGCACTTCGGGCTGCTGCGAAAGCGGCTTGGCCGGCTCGGGCGGTTTGGGGGCGACCGGAGTGCGGCGCTCGGCGACGAGCGGTCCATTGCTGCTTCTCGTAACAAACACGCGTCAGATCCCTTCATGATCGTTGCATCCTACCTAGCCGCGGGTTTCTAACGAGGGACCAAGGAGCATGGTTCAGCAGGCCCCAAGCGAATTGGTTTCGCGCAGGTTAAGCAAGGCGCCGTCACGGTGCTTGCCAAGTCCCTACGGCTCACCCTAAACCGCCGGCCAACCCATACCGGTTATCTGACAGGCTCCCTCCGCTTGATCCTCAGCCCTTTCGAATGGACGATCGCCAAGCGCTACATGCTTCCCGGACGCGGCGAGGCCTTCATCGCGCTCGTCGCCGGCATCAGCCTTGTCGCGGTAGCGCTCGGCGTTGCCGCTCTGGTCATCGTCATGAGCGTGATGAACGGCTTTCGCGCCGAGCTGTTCGACAAGATCGTCGGGCTCAACGGCCATGCCATCGTCAATGCCTATGGCGGGCGGTTGGAGAACTGGCAGAGCGTGCTTGCCGACGTGCGCAAGACGCCGGGCGTCGTTCGTGCCTCACCGCTGATCGAGCAGCCGCTGCTGGTGACGTTCAACGGCCGGGTCGAGGCGATACTTGTCCGGGGCAACACCCCGCAGGACATCGGCCGTATCCAGCCCAACGTGAAGTCCGGCCGCCTGATCGATCTACAGCCCGGCTCGGGCAATGTCGCGATCGGTGCAAGGCTTGCCGAGAATCTGGGGGCGCAGATCGGCGACACGATCACGATCATCAATCCGGCGGGCCGCTCGACACCCTTCGGCACGGTGCCGCGGCAGGTGGCCTATCAGATCTCGGCGATCTTCGAGATCGGCGTCTACGACTATGACCAGGCCTTCGTCGTCATGCCGATCCCCGATGCTCAGACCTTGCTGCTGACCGGAGATTCGGTGGGCATGATCGAGATCACCACCAACGATCCCGACAAGGTCGGCGAGATTCTGAAACCCTTGGCCGAGCGGCTCCAGGGCCAGGCCGTGGTGACCGACTGGAAAACGATCAACGCCTCGCTGTTCGAGGCACTCGCGGTCGAGCGTGTGGCGATGTTCGTCGTGCTGTCGATCATCGTCCTCGTTGCCGTGTTCAACATCCTGTCCTCGCTGATCATGCTGGTGCGAGCGAAGACGCGCGACATCGCGATCCTGCGCACGATGGGCGCAACGCGGCGCTCGCTGCTCAAGATTTTCGTGACCACGGGCTTCGTCATCGGCGCGCTGGGCACCCTGACCGGGCTGCTGCTGGGCTTCGTCTTCCTCTATTTCCGCCAGCCAATCGTGAACCTGGTCCAACTCGTCACCGGCCAGAACCTGTGGGATCCGTCGATCCGCTTCCTCACCGAACTGCCGAGCCGCTCCGATCCCGTGGAGATCGGCGTGATCAGCGTCATGGCGCTGGTATTCAGCTTCCTGGCCACGCTCTATCCGGCCTTCCGCGCGGCGAGCACCGATCCTGTGCAGGTGCTGCGCTATGAATAGTTCTTCTGCGAGCCCCGTGGTCCGCATTACCGAGCTCAAGCGCAGCTTCGAGCAGGGTGGCGTTACCATCGATGTCCTGCGCGGCATCGACCTCGAAGTTCGGCCTGGCGAGATCGTCGCGCTGCTCGGCCCGTCGGGCTCGGGCAAATCGACGATGCTCCAGGCGATCGGCCTGCTCGAGGGCGGTTTCCAGGGCAAGATCGAGATCGCGGGTGTGAATGCCACCGCGCTCGATGGCGACGCGCGCACGACCTTGCGCCGCGATCACCTGGGCTTCGTCTACCAGTTTCATCACCTGCTGCCCGATTTCAACGCAATCGAGAACGTGCTCCTGCCGCAACTCGTCGCGGGGCGCTCGCAAGAGGAGGCGACGGCGCGGGCGACCGAACTGCTCGTGGCGCTCGGTCTCGGAGGACGGCTCGATCATCGTCCCAGCCAGCTCTCGGGCGGCGAGCAGCAGCGCGTCGCCGTGGCGCGCGCGCTTGCCAACAAGCCCGGTCTGGTCCTCGCCGACGAGCCCACAGGCAATCTCGACGAAGCGACTGCCGACCGCGTGTTCGGTGAGTTCCTCAAGCTCGTGCGCGGCGAGGGCAGCGCGGCGATCGTCGCGACGCACAACGAGCGGCTGGCTCAGGCCATGGATCGCGTGGTGCGGTTGCACGAGGGCAAGCTCGAATAGCGACTTCGCGCTGAAACCTCCGTGCGGGAAAAGTGTTCACTAAGGATCACGCCCTGCAATATGGCGGACACGGAGAAAGGAGCGAAAATGAGCAATCCCAGCACTTTCAAGGCTGAACCGAACGGTGCTACCGGCCCGGACTGGGGGGATCACGCTTCGCTTCACCGGAGCAACGACGGCGGCGGTCTGCTTTCGGATTTGAAGGCCGTGCGTCACGGCAGCCTGGCCGACCTGATCCGTTTCGTCGTCAATCTGCCCAACGACGAACAGGACCATTACGTCATCGAAAAGGCTGGTGATCATCGCCTGAGCATCGGCGAGATTCGCTCGCTGTCACGGCGTGCCGATTTCCCGCGCGCATAAAGGACATCAATGACACCGCCCCGTACGATCGCCGATTTCGACGCAACATTGCCGAACGGCGAGCGTGTGAGCTTGGCCGACAAGGCGGGGAAGGTGCTGTTGATCGTCAACACGGCGAGCAAGTGCGGTTTCACGCCGCAATATGCTGGGCTCGAGGCGCTCTGGCGCCAGTACCGCGACCAAGGCTTCGAGGTGATAGGGTTTCCGTGCAATCAGTTCGGCCACCAGGAGCCCGGCGATGCCGACGAAATCGCCAGCTTCTGCGATCTGAACTTCGGCGTGAGCTTTCCGCTCATGGCCAAGGTCGACGTCAATGGGACGGATGCAGCACCACTTTACGACTGGTTGAAGGCGGAGGCGCCGGGCGTGCTTGGCACGCGCGGGATCAAGTGGAACTTCACCAAGTTCCTCATTGGCCGCGACGGGCAGGTCGTTCGCCGCTACGCGCCTACCGACAAGCCCGAAAAGCTGGCGGGTGATATCGAGGCTTTGCTCTAACCCCGACTTCGCGTTCGAACGATGAGTGCGTTCTAGCCGACCAGATCCGCCAGATCGTCGTGGTCGATCGACGATACTGCCTGCTTGAGCTCGTCGATCGAGCCGGCCGAGCCCTCGGCCTCGATCATGAATCGGTTGTTGATCGTCGTCCCGAACTTGCCCGAATTGGTGGTCTTGTTCCAGCTCTCGCTCTGGAGCTGGCCATTGACCGAATAGGTCTTCTCGTAGCCGTCGGCGTCTTCCTTGCTCTGCTCGACGCCCATGGCGGCGCCTAGGCCCGAAAGCGCGCCGAGTGCCGACATGTCTGCGATCTTGAGGACGAAGCTCTTGTCGCCGGCCGTGTAGGTGCCCTGGGCGGTGGAGCCCATCGCGCCGGCCGAGACGCTTTCGGTGGCCGAGCGCTGATAGGCGCCGATCGTTTCGGGCAGCAGCGCCTTCATCCGGTCGGGCGCGATCGGCGGGGACTTGCCATTGGCGGCGTCTTCCATCTGCTTGGTGGCCTGCTGGATCTTGTCGAGATCGACCGAGCCACCGCCGGGGATCGTCACCTTGCCGGAAATGTCACCGTCCGATTGGGTGATCGCGCCGCCGCTCAGCCCCGCGAACAGCAGGGTGATCGGCGCGATGATCAGCGACAGGATGAACCCGCCGACGAGCGCACACAGGAAAGTGACCGCAGTATAGCCCGCGGCCTTGTCCTCGGGCACCTTCATCATCGGGCCGACGCCGACATAGAACAGGTAGATCGTGTAGAGCCCGAGGATCGAGAAGAAACCGATCGCCGGGATCAGGCCGAACACCTGAGAAAGCCAGGCGGCCGTCGATGCATAGGCGACGAGCTTGAAGGCGTTCAGGCGATTGCTCTGGCCGTTGAACTTCGGCGAGAGGAAATCGGCGATGAAGGCCAGGAGAAAAACGCCGGCGATGACCACGCCATACTGGATCAGCGCGCTGACGATGGCGCCGACGAGCGAAGGCCGGAAGGAGACGCCGAAGGCGCCATAGCCGAAGACCTGACCGCCGATCAGCGAGGCTACCGGACCGATCGCCGCGAGCGGCAGGACGTAGCTTTTGAGGATATCGCCCTGCGAGGTCGGCTCGCGGCCGATCTTCAGCCATTCGTCCTTGGGCGTCAGGATGATCGCCTTGGCACGATCCACCAGCGACGGTGGCCGATCGACCCCGGACAAGTCTGCACCAGACAGATCGACCATAAAGCGCCTTCCCCTCAACCTCTCGCGGCCTCGATAGGAGCATATCTGTGCAATTTTGCAAGCTTGCAGGCGACATTTCCCCAAGGACCTGCAGGCGCCTGCTTGATACTTGGGGGGGCTCGTCCCTAATCTGAGGGCCATGGCCTACGCTCCTTTCGTGCCCCTGCGGGTCTTTTCCAGTTACACGATGCTCGATGGCGCGATCGAGCCGAAGGCGATCGCCAAGCTGGCCAAGGATCGTGGCTTTCCGGCGATCGGCATTGCCGATCGGAACGGCCTCTATGCTTCGACCGCCTTTGCCGGAGCCTGCAAGGACGTGGGCGTCCAGCCGGTCATCGGCACCTTTCTGGCCGTCGCGCGTCCGGTGGACCTGCCGGGGGCCGGTACGATCGACTGGCTGGCGCTCTATGCCCAGAACGAGACCGGCTGGGACAACCTCTGCCACCTGGTAAGCCGGGCGCATCTCGATCGCCCGGCCGAGTTCGATCCGCATGTCCTTCTGTCGGATCTCCAAAGTCACAGCGACGGTCTGATCGCGCTGACCGGCGCGGGCGAAGGTGCGCTGGCGCGTCTCCATGCCGACAACAAGCCCGACGGTGCCGAAGCCTATTGCGATCGGCTCCAGGCGCTGTTCGGCGACCGCCTCTATATCGAGATCGCCCGCCGCGGCGATGCGGCGGAGGACGCTTCGGAAGACGGACTGATCGACCTCGCCTATGCGCGGAACCTGCCGCTCGTCGCCACAAATCCCGCGCAATATGCCGAGCCCGGCTTCCACCCGGCGCACGATGCGGCGCTGTGCATCGCCAATTCCACTCACATCGATGCGCCCGAGCGGCCGCGGTCGAGCCCTGAAGCCTGGGTCAAGCCCGCGGACACGATGGCCGAATCCTTCGCGGATCTTCCCGAAAGCATGGCCAATACGCTCGTCGTCGCACAGCGCTGCGCTTTCTCGCCGCCCAAGCGCAAGCCGATCCTGCCGAGCCTCGCCGGCGACAAGGAAGGCGAGGCTCGGGTCATGGCTGCGGATTCGCGGACGGGCCTGGTCGAGCGGCTCAAGCTCTATTACCCCGAGCACGTTTGGGACGAACTCCACGAAGCGCTGACCGCCGCGCCCGAACTGGTCGAATGCCGCTACGAGAAGCTCGAGGCCGAAGGGCTGTGGGAAGAGGTCCAGAGCTACAAGGCCCGCGTCGAGTTCGAGATCTCGATCATCAACCGCATGGGTTTCGGCGGCTACTTCCTGATCGTTGCCGACTTCATCAAGTGGGCCAAGGACAACGGCATACCGGTGGGGCCGGGGCGTGGTTCGGGCGCGGGCTCGGTGGTCGCCTGGGCGCTGACCATCACCGACCTCGACCCGCTGCGGCTGGGCCTGCTGTTCGAGCGCTTCCTCAACCCCGAACGCGTCTCGATGCCGGACTTCGACATCGACTTCTGCGAAACCCGCCGCGGCGAGGTGATCCGCTACGTCCAGTCTAAATACGGCCACGATCACGTCGCGCAGATCATCACCTTCGGCAAGATGAAGGCCCGCGCCGTGCTGCGCGACTGCGGCCGCATCCTGCAGATGAGCTATGGCCAGGTCGACCGCCTCTGCAAGATGGTGCCCAACCATCCGACCGACCCCTGGCCGCTGCCACGCGCTCTCAACGGCGTCGCCGAGTTCAAGCGCGAATACGACAACGACGACGAGGTCCGCCGGCTGATCGATCTGGCGATCCAGCTCGAGGGCCTGCCGCGCAATTCGTCGACTCACGCCGCCGGCGTGGTCATCGGCGATCGTCCGCTGGCCCAGCTGGTCCCGCTCTATCGCGATCCGCGCTCGGACATGCCGGTCACCCAGTTCGACATGAAATATGTCGAGGACTCGGGGCTGGTGAAGTTCGACTTCCTCGGCCTCAAGACCCTGTCGGTGCTGCGCAAGGCCACCGATCTGTTGCAGCGGCGCTCGATCACGATCGACCTGGCGACGCTGCCGTGGGACGACGCCATGGTCTACGAACTGCTCCAGCGCGGCGACACGGTCGGCGTGTTCCAGCTCGAATCCGAAGGCATGCGGCGAACGCTGGCGGCGGTGAAGCCGACCAACTTCGGCGACATCATCGCGCTCGTCTCGCTCTATCGCCCGGGCCCGATGGATAACATTCCGCTGTTCGGCCGGCGCAAGAACGGACTCGAATCGATCGAGTACCCCCACGAGAAGCTCGCGGGCATCCTGTCCGAAACCTACGGCATCTTCGTCTACCAGGAACAGGTGATGCAGGCCGCGCAGATCCTGGCCGGGTACTCGCTCGGCGACGCAGACTTGCTGCGCCGTGCCATGGGCAAGAAGGTCCAGGCCGAGATGGACGCGCAGCGTCAGCGCTTCGTCGAGGGCTGCAAGGCCAATTCGGACATCGACGCCAAGAAGGCCAACGAACTGTTCGACTTGATCGACAAGTTCGCCGGCTATGGTTTCAACAAGTCGCACGCCGCCGCCTATGCGCTGCTCGCCTATCACACCGCCTGGCTCAAGACGCATTACCCGCACGAATTCTACGCGGCCTCGATGTGCTTCGACATGCACCAGTCGGAAAAGCTGGCGATCTTCGTCGACGACATGCGCCGCGCCGGCCTGTCGATCGAGGGGCCGGACATGAACCGCTCCGAGGCCGAGTTCACCGTCGAGCAGACCGAGGAAAGCTATGCCGTGCGCTATGCCCTGGCCGGCATCCGCAACGTCGGCGAAAAGGCCATGGAGCAGATCGTCGAAGAGCGTGAGACGAACGGCAAGTTCGTCAGTCTCGACGACCTGTTCCGCCGCGCGCCCGCGGGGTCCATGAACCGCCGTCAGCTCGAAGGGCTGGCTGCCGCGGGTGCCTTCGACAGCCTCGAGCCGAACCGTGCCAAGGTTATGGCCAATGCCGATACCCTGCTGATGGAAGCCGATCGTTCGGCGCGCGAGCGGGTCAGCGACCAGCACAGCCTGCTCGGCGATCATACCGAACAGGCGCTGCGCATGGTCGAGGCCGAGGCTTGGTCGCGCGCCGACCAGATGGCCAAGGAGCGCGAGAACTTCGGGTTCTATTTCGCCGCGCACCCCATCGAGCAATACCGCGCGATCGCGTCGGCCAACGGTTCGCGCAGCCATGCCAGTCTGATGACCTCGGGCGTGGCGGGCGGACGCTTGCAGGCGACGATGGCGGCCATGGTCGAGGGCGCGAGCAAGGGCCGCACGCGCAAGGGCGCCGAATTCGTGCGCTGCGATTTTTCGGACAACACCGGCCAGTTTTCCTCGGCCTGCTTCGAGGAAACGCTGGTCGAGAACTTCGTCAAATGGGGGCGCGAGGGTACTTGCGTTCTGCTGACGGTCGAACTCGACAGTCCCAGCGTCGACGAACCGCCGCGTATCACCGTGCGCGGGGCGCGTCCGCTCGCCGAAGTGCGCGACGCCGCTAAGATGGTGCTCTCGCTCGATGTATCGAGCATCGATGCGGTGCAGGAGCTGGCGATGATGCTCGTTACCGGCGCGCCGGGGCGCGGTGAGGTTCGTGCAGCGCTGCATGTCGGCGAGGACACGGTGAAGAAGGTCCGCCTGGGTCGCGATTTCGTGCTAGATGGCGAACTGGTCGATCGCATCGCAGAGATCGAAGGCGTGGCCAACGTTTCGCTCAGGGCCGAGCGCGGGGCGAGTTTGCGGCTGGTAGCCTAGCGCCGGAAAACCCGCGTATGGCGCGCGGCGAGCATGAGTACCGTCGGCACCAGCATGGTGTTCCACAGGTCCTTCCAATTGCCCCAGAGATCGATCCGCGTGTGGTACGTCACGCTGTCGCGCAGGTCCCAGGCCTCGCCGAGCGAGGCCACGACCAGTACGGCCAGCCAGGGCTTCCACTGCGCCGCCTTCCAGCGGAACAGCAGGCAGGCTCCGAGAAACACGGTCAAAGCCACGTAGATGTGCAGCGCGTCCTTCGCGAGGTCGAGATGCTGGACGAGGAACAGCTTCGTCTGCTGCAGCGGGCTCATGCCGGAGGTGTGACGCGCTTTCCCGGGTTCGGCAATCCTGGGGCCATCGGTGAACAAACATTTCCGGTGCAAGACACCGCTGGCGGGATTCCGCGGAATCGCTAAGCTGTCTCCGACGCTTGAGCTGTCAGGGGACCGGGACCGAATGAGCAATCTGGGCGCCATGCAGGACTGGGAGCTGCGCGTCTCCCTGTTGATCGATCACGCCGCGCGCGAGCACGGCGAGCGCGAGATCGTTACGCAGTGGGCTGATGGCAGCCAGACCCGTGCGACCTGGGCTTCGGTGCGCCGCGATGCGCTGAAGATGGTCCAGGCGCTGCAGCGGCTCGGCATCAAACCCGGCGATCGCGTTGCCACCCTGGCGATGAACCACGGCCGCCACTTGGTCGCCTGGTACGGCGCGACGGGGGCGGGCGGGGTGCTCCACACGATCAACCCGCGCTTGTTCGACGACCAGCTCGACTACATCGCCAATCACGCCGAGGACCGCGTGCTGATCTACGACGCAGCGTTCCAGCCGATAGTCGATCGCATGCGCGACCGCTGGACGACGATTGAGCACTACGTCTGCTTCGACTCTTCTGACCACGCTCCGCATTTCGAGGACTGGATCGGCGCCGAGGACGGCAATGCCGAATGGATCGAGGGGAGTGAACGCGATCCGGTGATGCTCTGCTACACCAGCGGCACCACAGGCAATCCCAAGGGCGTGCTGTTCGAGCATCGCTCGAACATGCTCCACACCTATGCCGCGCTGATGCCGCAGTGCCTCGATCTCGACGCGCGCTGTGCCGTGCTGCCGGTCGTGCCGATGTTTCATGCCAACAACTGGGGCTTCCCTTGGGCGGCGGCGGCGGTCGGCGCCAAGCTGGTCTATTGCGCGAACAACGAGGCCGCGAACCTCTGCAAGCTGATCGACGAGGAAGAGGTCAATTACCTTGCCGGTGTGCCCACGGTCTGGCTCTCGGTGATCCAGCACTGCGAGGCCACCGGCCAGCCGCTGCCGCCGCTGACCAAGGCGCTGACCGGCGGCTCGGCCATGCCGCGTGCGATCATCGAGCGGCTGATGCGCGAAGGCATCCGCATCGCTCATGCCTGGGGGATGACCGAGACCTCGCCGATCGCGACGATCGCCTTCGAACCCGCGAACTTCGACAGCCTGCCCTTCGACGAGCAGGTCTCGATCAAGGCCAAGCAGGGCAAGGCGCTGTTCGGCATCGAGTTGCGCACGGTCGATCTCGACGATCCGAGCAAGGTCCTGCCGCGCGACGGCGCTACCTCGGGCGCGCTGCAGGTGCGCGGGCCCTGGACGATCAAGCGCTACTTCAAGGCAGAGGCCGACGCCGCGCCCGATCCCGACCAGTGGTTCGACACGGGCGACGTCGCCACGATCCACCCCGACGGCACCCTGCAACTGACCGACCGTACCAAGGACGTGATCAAGTCGGGCGGCGAATGGATCAGCTCGGTCGAGCTCGAGAACGCCGCGGTCGCGCATCCGGCCGTGGCCGAGGCGGCAGCGATCGGCGTGCCCCATTCGAAGTGGGACGAGCGGCCGATCCTGGTCGTGGTGAAGAAGCCGGGCATGGAGGTCACCGGCGAGGAATTGCGCGCCTTGCTCGCAGGGCGCGTCGCCAAGTGGTGGCTGCCCGATGCAGTCGAATTCGTCGACGACATCCCGCACACGGGTACGGGCAAGATCAGCAAGAAGGACCTGCGCGAGCGGTTCAAGGACTATCGTCTGGAGCAATAGGGCGTCCCAAAGCCGGACAGCGCGATGCTCGGCTCATCTGGCGTTCACGCGCGGATCGTAGCATTTAGGAAACCATGATGGGGAGAACAACCATGCCCAGGTTCCAGGCAGCGCTCCTTGCCGGCGCTGCGATCCTGACTTCGGCGACCGCGGCCCAGGCCGCCGATCCGCAGTGGCACACGACGATCGTCGAGATGCCCGACGGTTCGGACATCGAGATCCAGTACGTCGGCGATATCGAGCCGCGCGTGCGCGTCGCCATGCCCGTGGTCCAGGGCGCTAGCCCCGCCGCGGTCGAGGCCGAGGGCACGCCGATCGCCTATGGCGGCATCCCGCGCGCGCGCCGCATGATCCAGCCGCCCGCGCCGGGCGTGTCGCAGTACGCGCCGCAATATGCCGCGCCGAGTGCACCACTTTCCGCGCCGCCGCAATTCGTCATCGCCGGCGATCAGCCCAAGGGCAGCACTTACGAATATACGCTGATCACCACCGGCACCGACGGCAAGGTCTGCTCGCAGCGCACCGAATGGACCTCGCAGGGCAAGAACAAGGAACCGCGGGTGAAGCGTGTCGACAGCGGCGAAGGCTGCGCCGGCCAGATCGCCCCGCCGCCCGTCTCCGCACCGGCGATGACCCCTGTGCCGGCGCCGCTGCCGCAGGGCACTTCGCCGCGGATCGTGCCGGTCGATCCGAGCTCGATCTAAGCCACGGGCTGATCACAGCAGGCTGAGCTGCCCGTTCGCCGATGGCTTGCGAAAGCCGCTGACGTCGAGATCCAGCGCGATACGATTGATTTCCAACCGCTTGCAGGCGAGGCGGAAGCGCGTGCGAAACAGGTCCGCCCAGACGCCCTCCGGCTTCATCCGCGAGAAGAACCCGGGATCGTTGTCGCGCCCGCCGCGGATCGACTGGACGATGTGCATGACCTTGCCCGCGCGGTCGGGATAGTGGACCTCGAGCCATTCGCGGAACAGCGGCGCCACCTCGTGCGGCAGCCGCAGCATGATCCAGCTGGCCGAAGTGACCCCGCGCTCGGCCGCCTGCGACAGGATCGCCTCCATGAATTCGTCGGTGATCGACGGGATCACCGGCGCGACCGAGACATGCGCGGGCACCCCCGCCGCGGCCAGTTGCCCGAGCGCGGCGAGCCGCTTGGCCGGCGCCGAGGCGCGCGGTTCGAGGAGGCCCGATAGCCGGGGATCGAGGCTCGTCACCGATATGCCGACCGCGATCAGCCGCAGCTGCGCCATCTCGCGCAGCAGATCGAGATCGCGCACGACCCGCGCCGACTTGGTCGTGATCGTCACCGGATGACGCACCTCGAGACAGACCTCGAGGATTTGCCGGGTGATCTCGTAACGCCCTTCGATCGGCTGGTAGGGATCGGTGTTGGTCCCCATCGCGATCGGCGCGGGCTTGTAGCTCGGTTTCGCCAGCGTCTCGCGCAGCAGCCGTGCGGCATCGGGCTTGGCGAAGAGCTTGGTCTCGAAATCGAGCCCGGGCGAAAGGTCGTGATAGGCATGGGTCGGCCGCGCGAAGCAGTAGATGCAGCCGTGCTCGCAGCCGCGATAGGCGTTGATCGAGCGGTCGAAGACGATGTCGGGCGACTGGTTGAAGCTGACGATCGTCTTGGGGCGCTCCTCGGTTACGGTCGTGCGCAGCTTGGGGCCGGGGCCGTCGATCTCCTCGCGCGCGTCGAGCCAGTCGCCATCGTCGTGGCGCTCGGCCAGGCCGAAGCGGCGCGAGACGCTGCCGGACTGGGCGCCGCGGCCGTGGACGGTGGGCTTGGGACTCATGGAATGGAACATAATAAGAACAAAATGTCCTGTCGAGTCTGGCGCATGGCATCTGTCGCCCTTAGAAGCAGGGCATGACCACGATCGATCAACGCCTTGCCGCCTATCTTCAGCGCATCGGCCTTGCCGAAGCGCCGCCTGCGGACGAGGCGGGGCTCGAACGCCTGCTGGCCGCACACCGCCAGGCGATCGCCTTCGAGAATCTCGATATTCCGCTGGGCCGCGGCATCGCCATCGACGGCGGCAGCGTGTTCGCCAAGCTCGTGGGCGCGCGGCGCGGCGGCTATTGTTTCGAGCAGAACCGCCTGTTCTCCGACATGCTCGCGGCTGCGGGCCTGGCAAACCGGCCGCTGCTCGCGCGCGTCTGGCTGCAGGTGGCCGAGGGTGCCACACCGCCGCGCACCCATGTGCTGCTGCTCGTGGCGGTCGATGGCCGCGACGTGATCGCCGATGCCGGTTTCGGCGGAAGCTTCGTGCCGCCGCTGCCGCTGGTGGACGGGGCCGAAGGGCGGACGCCCGATGGCGCGTCGCATCGGCTGCGCCGGCTCGGCCCCGAAGGCGGCATGGCCGGCGAATGGCTGCTCGAACGCGCCGGTCCGGTCGCCGCGACCGACGGCCGCTCGGCGCCGCACGAGGACTGGCAGCCGCAATACAGCTTCGATCTGGCGCGGGTTCAGCCCGCCGATCTCGAACAGTGCAACCACTGGACCGCGACGCGGCCCGACACGCGGTTCACGACCTTGCACGTCGTCAGCCGCGTTCTGCCCGACGGCTTTGCCGCGATGAGCGATCGGCGGCTGACGATCTATCGCGCCGGCGAGACCGAGTTTCGCGCGATCGAGGACGTGGCCGACTATGCCGCCGCGCTGCGCGAGGTCTTCGGTCTCGATATTCCCGCCGCCGAACTCGCCCGGATGCGGATATTCGCCGGGTGAGGTTGAACGCTCGTCCCGATTTGCCTATCGCGCCCGTCGATTAGAGGAGTTCCCCCCATGGCCAATACCATCAAGCTTGCCCTGACCGAGGACGAGGCCGAAATCATCGCCGACGCGCTCGAGGTCGATATGGAAAACTACGTCGAAGCCGCCAAGGAGGCGCGCGGCAACAACCAGCGCGACGACGTCAAGACCTTCACCGAAGCGGCCGAACGGATCGGCGCCTTGCTCACCAAGGTGCGCGCGCTGGTCGGAGAATAGGGAACTTCTGCGGGCGTCGGGTCTTCCTTTTGCCAAAGGAGACTGTCGATGCTTGGTAAATTGGTCGCGGGAATCGCCGGACAGCAGGTCGCAGAGCGCTTCAGCGGCGGCAACGGCGCCAAGGGCGCAGCGATCGGCGTGGTCGCAGCCACGGTCGCGCGCCGGCTCGGGCCTGCGGGTATCCTCGCGGCGCTGGCCGGTGGTTACCTGCTCAAGAAGCATAGCGAGAAGCGCCAGGAAGCCGCAGTTCCGCCGGTCTACGGCGCAGCGCCGGGCTGACCGGGCGCTAGACCTCGCGCAGGCGCGGCATCAGCTCGACGAAGTTGCAGGGCCGATTGCGGCTGTCGAGCTGCTCGGCGAGGATCTGGTCCCAGCCGTCCTTCACCGCGCCGTTCGAGCCAGGCAAGGCGAAGATGTAGGTTCCGCGCGAAAGCACGGCCATCGCTCGCGACTGTACGGTCGACGTGCCGATCGTCTTGAAGCTCAGCCAGCGAAACAGTTCGCCGAATCCGGGGATGTCCTTCTCCTTGACGCGGTCGAGCGCCTCGGGCGTGACGTCGCGCCCGGTCAGGCCCGTGCCGCCGGTGGTGATCACGCAATCGACGCGTCGGTCGTCGATCCAGTCGTTCAGGCGGCTGACGATGCGGTCCACAACGTCCTTTTCGATCGCGCGCTCGATGAGGTTGTGACCTGCGCCGGTTACCCGGCCGGCAAGAAGCGCACCTGACGTGTCGTCATCGAGCGTGCGGGTGTCGGAAATCGTCAGGACCGCGATATTGATCGGAGTGAAGGTCCGGCTCGTGTCAACGGGCACGCACGACGGCTCCGTTTGGCCCCATGCGCACGGCGTTGGAGCCGGCGAGGCCGGGGAAGGTCGGCCACAGGCCTTGCGCCAGCGCAGCGCGGCTTTCCGAAGGGCCACCGGCCTGGCGCTCGTACATCCAGTAATTGCGCATCACGATGTTCACATAGCCGCGCGTTTCCCAATAGGGCACCGACTCGATCCACAGCAGCGGATCGCCCTGGTCCTTGATCTCGGTGTTCCAGCGGCTGATCGGCAGAACGCCGGCGTTGTAGGCGGCCATGACCTTGGGCAGCAGGCCCTGGGTGCAGTTCTGGTCGCGCAGCATGTTGAGGTGGCGCTGGCCGAAGGCGAGGTTTACCTCGGGCTTGTTCAGATCGCTGGCATTGCCCGTATAACCGAGCGAGCCGGCGTGATCTTTGGCCGCCGCGGGCATGATCTGCATCAGGCCGCGCGCGCCCGCGGGGCTGACGACCGAGGCGCGGAATACCGATTCCTGCAGTGCGTGGGCATAGACCAGCGCGGGATCGACCTGCCAGCCGCCGACGGGGGTCCACTTGGGCGTGGGGAAGCGCGTCGCCGGTTCGGGCTTGCCACCGGCGGGGGCGTTGTAGGCCATCCACAGCTGGGTCGAAGGCAGGCCGAGATCGCGCGCGAGGCGGGTCAGCGGCTGATACTGGTCGGCCGAGCCGATGCGCGCCTGGTGGCGCAGCACTTCGTCGGCGAGGGCATCCTGGCCGATTTCCGACAGGCCGACCGCGACGCGGATGTTGGCGCTGTCGCGCAGGCGCTGCCAGTCGTTCTGGGTGAAGTCGGCCTCGCCATGCTGCTCGGGCAGCTTCATGCCGAGCTGTTCGGCGGCGAGCATGCCGTAGAGCGTCTCGTCGCGCGCGGCGGCCAGGCGCAGCGGCGCGGCGGCTTCCTCGGGCTTGCGGCAACGCACGAGCGCGCGGCTTTGCCAGTAATAGGCGGCCGAGCGCAGCTCGGCATTGTCGGCGCGTGCGGCGGTGTTCTTGAAGGCATCGGCCGCGCCCTGGCAATCGCCGAGGCGCCAGGCCGAGAGGCCCGCGGTCCACCAGGCTTCGCCGATCCATTGGCCGGCGCCCTGGGTCGCGAGCTGGGCGAGGCTGTAGGCCTCGGTATCCTGGTTCTCGATGTAGAACGACCAGGCGACGCGCTGACGCCATTCGGCGCGCGCGGAATCGGACAAGGTGGCATCGACACCGTCGAGCAGGGTACGCGCGCCCAGCGGATCGTCATTCTTGATCTTGTCGAGAATGCCTGCGGCGATCGCGGCCGGCATCGTGCCATCCTCGACGCTGCGCGGGCGCACGCGCTTGGCGATGCTCGGCAGGCTGACCAGTGGCTGCGCCCCGGGCATCGCGGGCATGACGCCGGCGCCGCGCGTCATCGCCAGGCGGGCGATCTGTTCGGACTGCGGCAGGCTGGTGCCCTTGGCGAGCCAGGCGCTGAGCTGGCCAAGCTCGATGCGCGGGCTGCCCGAGGCGAGGTAATACTCGGCGAGGGCTTCCTGGTGGAGTGGACCGTCTTCTTTCTGCGCGAACAGCACCTGAACGCGGGTCCAGTCCTTCTTGTCGATGGCGGCGAAGAGATCGCGGTAATAGGTGCGCTCGTCCTGGCTGAGCAGCGATGGCACGGCGGTGCGGTCGGCGCGCGTGCGGAAATAGTCGACGGCGGCGCTGTTGGCCTGGGCGGGGGCAATGCCGAGCGCAACGGCGCTGGCGGCGGCGAGACCAATAGTCAGCGCCCGTGCTTTCGCGGCGAATGTCACTGTGCGTCCGATTCCTATCCGTCCCCGGCTCGTCAGATCAGATCTGCGTCCAGTCGAGCCACCCTTGCCATAGCCCAGCCTTCCAGCGCGGTCGTTCGAGCAAGGCAGACAAGCTCTTACCGGCAAGCAGGGGAATGGTCAGACCCTCATGGTTA
Organism: Novosphingobium sp.; assembly: GCA_004211435.1. Taxonomy (GTDB): domain Bacteria; phylum Pseudomonadota; class Alphaproteobacteria; order Sphingomonadales; family Sphingomonadaceae; genus Novosphingobium; species Novosphingobium anseongense. The sequence goes on from SECS01000002.1 coordinate 99,357, forward strand.
ATTTCGCGTAAAACGGCAGGACTATGCGCCGGATCGTTGCCCAAGAGCGGCAGGATGTTGCTGCCGAGCGCTATGACCCGCTTCGGTGCGGCCAGTCTGACGTGATTCAGAAGCACGGCGCCGAAGCCCTTGTCGGCCAGTTCGGCCCAATCGGCCATCGGGGTGTGGCGTGGCAGGACACTTGCCAGATAGATGTTCTCGAGCCCGATCCCCATCGCCGCGAGCATCGCCTCGAGCAGCTTACCCTGGGGGCCGGACAGCAGTTGTTCGCCGTCGTCGCGCTCAGGTTCGGGCACGATCACCATGATGTCGGCGCCCTGATCGCCGCGCGGCGGCACCCGACCGCTCAGGCGCCCGTCGTCGAGCAGCGGATCGTCGAGCCACCATTGCCGGAAGGCCGCGAGGTCCTGCGGCAGGCTGCTGCGGTCGATCGTCGGCTTGGGGGGCGGGGGCGGGGCCTCGGCGACGACGGCGCGGCGCTCGGCCTGCTTGGCTTCGGCCTCGTTCGGCGCCAGCCAGCGGTTCGGCTCTTCGGCGAAATCGCAGTCGACCCCGGCGTCGCGCCACCAGTCGAGCGCGGCCGCGAAGTCCTCGACAAACCCGGATTTCGCCCCATCTTCCATCTGGCGGGTCTTGACCTGCAAGCCCGTTCCAATCAAGGCGCAGAGGAATTTAATTGCACGATTAGCGTGCATACAGGGGACGGCCTTCGCGGGCCGGGAGAACAGGACAAGAGAGATGAGCGAACGGGAATCCATGCCCTATGACGTCGTGATCGTGGGCGGCGGGCCGGCTGGCCTGGCCACGGCGATCCGGCTCAAGCAGCTCAATGCCGACCTCGCGGTCTGCATTCTGGAGAAGGGCTCGGAGATCGGCGCGCACATCCTGTCGGGCGCCGTGGTCGATCCGCGCGCGCTCGACGAGCTGCTGCCCAGCTGGCGCGACGACGGTTGCCCGATGGCCGAGACGCCGGTGACCGACAACTGGCACTGGTTCCTGACCGAGAACGGCAAGATGCCGATCCCGCACATCCTGATGCCGCCGTTCATGTCGAACGACGGCAACTACACGGGCTCGCTGGGCAACCTGTGTCGCTGGCTCGGCGGCAAGGCCGAGGAACTCGGCGTCGAGATCTTCCCGGGTTTCCCCGCTGCCGAGATACTCTACGACGACAAGGGTGCCGTCATCGGCGTCCAGACCGGGGACATGGGCGTCGCGCGCGATGGTGAGCACAAGGGCGACTACCAGCCCGGCATGAACCTGCTCGCGAAATATACCGTGTTCTGCGAGGGCGCACGAGGTCACCTGACCAAGCGTCTTAAAGCCAAGTACGATCTCGAGCGCGATTGCCAGCCGCAGAAGTATGGCCTCGGCATCAAGGAGCTTTGGGACATCTCGCCCGACAAGCACGTGCCCGGCCGTGTGCTCCACACCCAGGGCTGGCCCCTGTCCGAGAGCGGCAGCGGCGGCGGCGGTTTCCTCTACCACCAGGCGAACAACCAGGTGGCGCTCGGCTTCGTCACGACGCTCGATTACGCCAACCCCTACGTCTACCCCTTCGAGGAATTCCAGCGCTGGAAGCAGCATCCGGAAATCCGCAAGATCCTCGAAGGTGGCAAGCGCGTGTCCTACGGTGCGCGCGCGATCAATGAAGGCGGTTGGCAGTCGGTGCCCAAGCTGGCCTTCCCGGGCGGCGTCCTGGCGGGCTGCTCGGCCGGCTTCGTCAACGTGCCGCGCATCAAGGGCAGCCACACCGCGATGAAGAGCGGCATGCTGGCGGCCGAATCCATTGCGGCTGCCGTTGCGGGCAACCGCGAACATGACGAGCTCGGCGAGTTCGATACGGCCGTACGCGACAGCTGGATCGCCAAGGAATTGAAGCTCGTCCAGAACGCCGAGCCGCTGCTCGCCAAGTTCAACGGCGACCTGTTCGGCGCGGCGCTGGCCAATGTCGACATGTGGCTGCGCTATCTCAAGCTGCCGATCTTCCCGGCGATGAAGCACCACACCGACGCTTCGGAGACGCAGCGCGCGGACCTGTTCCAGCCGATCCACTATCCCAAGCCCGACGGCGTGATCAGCTTCGATCGCCTGACCTCGGTCTCGTTCTCGTTCACCAACCACGAGGAAGATCAGCCGGTCCACCTGCTGCTCAAGGATCCCTCGGTGCCGACCGAGATCAACCTGCCGCTCTATGCGGGTCCCGAGGCGCGCTATTGCCCGGCGGGGGTCTACGAATTCGTCGATCCCGACGGCGCGGGCCAGCGCCTGCAGATCAACGCGCAGAACTGCGTCCACTGCAAGACCTGCGACATCAAGGACCCGACGCAGAACATCGACTGGGTCGCGCCCGAAGGTGGCGGCGGGCCGAACTATCCGAATATGTAAGGCTTCATCGCCGTCCTTGCGCAAGCGGGGACGGCGGTAGCATTTTGACTTGGTGATCATCCCCTGACAGGGGAGGGCTATCGTGATCGAAACCGCCTACGCAAAGATCAACCTCGCCCTCCACGTCCGCCGCCGGCGCGGCGACGGCTATCACGAGCTCGAAACGCTGTTCGCCTTCGTCGATCAGGGCGACCGGCTGAGCGCCTCGCCCGCCGCGCGCGACGTGCTCCACGTCAAGGGCGAGTTCGCCGGGGCGCTCGACGATCCCTTCGGCAACATCGTCGCCAAGGCGCTGGGCAAGCTCAAGCATGTCCCCGGCTGGTCGGTTTCGCTCGAGAAGAACCTGCCCGTGGCCGCGGGGCTCGGCGGCGGCTCGGCCGATGCCGGCGCGATCTTCCGCATGGTCCGCCAGTGGGGCGGCCTGCCCGATAGCTGGCACGACATCGCCACCGCGCTCGGCGCCGACGTACCCGCCTGTGTCGAAAGCCGGACCTGCCTGGGCACAGGCACGGGCACCGATCTTGCGGCGGTCGACGACGACCTTGCCGGCACCCCCGTTCTGCTGGTCAACCCGCGCGTACCGCTGGCGACGGGGCCGGTCTTCAGGGCCTGGGACGGCCAAGACCGCGGTGCCATGCCCGGCGGTAGCGCGCGCGAAATCGCGCTGGCCGGGCGCAACGATCTCGAAATGCCGGCGATCGGCCTGTGCCCGCTGATCGCCGATGTCCTCGCCGCGCTCAACGACACCGCGCCGCTGATCGCGCGCATGTCGGGCTCGGGCGCGACCTGCTTCGCGCTCTACGCGAACGAGGCGGCGCGCGATGCCGCGGCGGCGGCGATCAACGCGGACTGGTGGCAGATGGCGGGGAAGCTGCGATGAACGATGCCTTCCGCTTGATCGGCACCCCGCGCTTCGGCGGCATTCTCGTGGTCGCCGATCACGCCTCGAACCGCGTGCCCGAGGACATCGATCTCGGCATCGATCCCGCACTGCTGACCCAGCACATCGCGGTCGACATCGGCGTGCGCGAGGTGGCCGAGGCTATGGCGCAGACCCCGGGTATCGCCGCTTTCCTGTGCAACGCCAGTCGCCTCGTCTGCGACTGCAACCGCGACGAGGGCGCCCCCGCGATCGTGCCGATCGCCAGCGACGGCCACGCCATCCCCGGCAACGAGTTGAGCCACGCGGAACATGAGGCCCGCCTCGATCGCTTCTTCCGACCCTATCACGCGGGGCTCGCCGAACAGCTCGACGCCGTGCCGCCCGGCTTGATCCTGTCGCTTCACAGCTTCACTCCACAACTGGTTAGCAATCCTCAGGAAAAGCGTCCCTGGCAGGTCGGTGTGCTCTACAACGAGGACGACCGCGCGGCGCGGATCGCCATCCCGCTGCTGGAGGCCGAAGGACTGGTGGTGGGCGACCAGCAGCCCTATTCGGGCAAGCTCCTCAACGCGACGATGAATCGCCATGCCGAGGCCGAGGGGCGGCCCTATCTCGGCATCGAAGTGCGCCAGGACGAGATCGGTCACCCTGCCGGCCAAGGCGAGTGGGCGGAGCGTCTCGCACGCATCTGCAACGAAGTTGCGCTCACCATAGGCGAATAGGGCATTTTCTTCTTCGGAAGAGTCCCTACCTGCACTAGGGCAGCGCTAACTTAGTTAGATTTTCGACCGGAGCCAGACCATGCCCGCCTATCGTTCCCGCACCACCACCCACGGCCGCAACATGGCGGGCGCGCGGGGGCTCTGGCGCGCCACGGGCATGAAGGACAGCGACTTCGGCAAGCCGATTATCGCCGTGGTGAACTCATTCACCCAGTTCGTGCCCGGTCACGTCCACCTCAAGGATCTGGGCCAGCTGGTCGCGCGCGAGATCGAGGCGGCGGGCGGCGTCGCCAAGGAATTCAACACGATCGCGGTCGACGATGGCATCGCCATGGGCCACGACGGCATGCTCTATTCGCTGCCCAGCCGCGACCTGATTGCCGACTCGGTCGAGTACATGGTCAACGCCCACTGCGCCGACGCGATGGTCTGCATCTCGAACTGCGACAAGATCACTCCGGGCATGCTGATGGCGGCGATGCGGATCAACATCCCCGTGGTCTTCGTCTCGGGCGGGCCGATGGAGGCCGGCAAGGTCGTTCTGCGCGGCAAGGAAGTGGCTCTCGATCTCGTCGATGCGATGGTCGCCGCCGCCGACGAGAAGTACACCGACGAGGAAGTGCAGACGATCGAGCGCTCGGCCTGCCCGACCTGCGGCTCGTGCTCGGGCATGTTCACCGCCAATTCGATGAACTGCCTGACCGAGGCACTGGGCCTGTCGCTGCCGGGCAACGGCTCGACCCTGGCGACCCATTCGGACCGCGAGCGGCTGTTCCTCGAGGCCGGGCGTCTCGTCGTCGATCTCTGCCACCGCTACTACGAGCAGGACGACGCGAGCGCCCTGCCGCGCAACATCGCGACCTTCGAGGCCTTCGAGAACGCGATGAGCCTCGATATCGCCATGGGCGGCTCGACCAACACCGTGCTCCACCTGCTCGCCGCCGCGCACGAGGCGGGCGTGGACTTCACCATGACCGACATCGATCGGCTGAGCCGCAACGTGCCCTGTCTGTCGAAGGTCGCGCCGGCCAAGCAGGACGTCCACATGGAGGATGTCCACCGTGCCGGCGGCATCATGGCGATTCTCGGCCAGCTCGACCGCGCCGGGCTGATCCACACCGATCTGCCCACGGTCCACAGCAAGACGATGGGCGACGCGCTCGACCGCTGGGACATCAGCCGCACCAGCGACGCCTCGGTCCAGAAGTTCTTCAAGGCGGCCCCCGGCGGCGTTCCGACCCAGGTCGCGTTCAGCCAGTCGAGCCGCTGGGAAGAGCTCGATACCGACAGAGAAACCGGCGTTATCCGCTCGGCAGAACACGCTTTTTCGAAGGACGGTGGCCTCGCAGTGCTCTCGGGCAATATCGCGCTCGACGGCTGCATCGTGAAGACCGCCGGTGTCGACGAGAATATCCTCAAGTTCACAGGTCCGGCGCGCGTCTACGAAAGCCAGGACGCGGCGGTCGCGGGCATCCTCGGCGGTGAGGTCACGGCCGGCGACGTCGTCGTGATCCGCTACGAAGGACCGCGCGGTGGGCCGGGCATGCAGGAAATGCTCTATCCGACCTCCTACCTCAAGTCGAAGGGCCTCGGCGCTGCCTGCGCGCTGATCACCGACGGCCGCTTCTCGGGCGGCACTTCGGGCCTGTCGATCGGCCATGCCTCGCCCGAGGCGGCCGAAGGTGGCGCGATCGGCCTTGTCGAGAACGGCGACACGATCGAGATCGACATCCCCGGTCGCACGATCCAGCTGGCGATCTCCGATGCCGAGCTGATGAAGCGCCGCGCCGAGATGGAAGCGCGCGGCGACAAGGCCTGGCAGCCCGTGCATCCGCGCCCGCGCAAGGTCTCGGTCGCGCTCCAGGCCTATGCGGCGATGACGACCAGCGCCGCGCGCGGCGCGGTGCGCGACGTGACCCAGCTCAAGCGCGGCTGATGCGCGGCGCGGCGGCGACGGTCGTGGTCCTGGCACTCGCCGCCTGCGGCAAGGGCAGGGATACGCAGCCGGCGCCGGTGCCGACCAAGACGGAAGAGAACCACGTGAGCTGCGCGCCCGCGGGCGCGCGGGACTTCGCGCCCGCCTGCACGCGCGAGATCGCGCAGTCGCCGGATGGCGAGACCTGGGTGATCCGCCATCCGAACGGTGGTTTTCGTCGCTTCGTGCTGATCGACGGCGGCAAGCGCATCGCCACGGCCGACGGCGCCGACGAGGTCGCGGCGACGCGCATCGGCAGCGATCTCGAGGTGCGCGTGGCGAACGATCGCTATCGCTTCCCGGCAGCGGCCGATGCCGCCGCACGCTGACCAGATCCTTACCGTCGCGCAGATGCGCGCGGCCGAGCAGGCGCTGATCGACGCCGGCTCGAGCGTCGATGCGCTGATGCAGATCGCCGGCCGCGGCGCGGCCGACTGGGTCTGGCGGATCGCAGCGCAGCACAAGGTCACCGTGCTCTGCGGCCCCGGCAACAATGGCGGCGACGGCTGGGTGATCGCCGAGGCCCTGCGCGAGCGCGGTGGTGCGGTCGTGGTCGTGCCTGCCGCCGAGCCCCGGACCGACGCCGCCAAGGCCGCGCGCGCGCTCTACCAGGGCGAGGTGCTGGCCCCCGACGCCGCGGTCCACGGCGACGTCTTCGTCGATTGCCTGTTTGGCAGTGGCTTGACGCGGCCATTGAGCGCGGAACATCTGGCCTTGCTGACCCGCCTCGTCGCGAGCCATCGCTTGAGCCTTGCGATCGACCTGCCGAGCGGCGTGGAAGCGGACAGCGGTGCGCTGCTCAATCCTGACCTGCCGGCCTTCGACCTGACCCTGGCACTCGGCGCCTGGAAGCGCGCACATATGCTAATGCCCGCGAGCGCCCGGCTCGGCGCGCTGCGGCTCGTCGACATCGGCGTGGCGGCGGTTCCCGGCACAGCGACGCTGCTCGGCCGCCCGCGGATCGCCGCGCCCGCGGCCGAGGCCCACAAGTACACGCGCGGGCTGTTGGCGGTGGTGGGCGGCGCGATGCCCGGCGCCGCCGTGCTTGCGGCGACTGCGGCGCAGGGGGCGGGTGCGGGCTACGTCAAGCTTTTCACCGATCACGGTCCGCCCGCGCCGCCCGATCTCGTGATCGCTACGGGCAAGCTCTCCGAAGTCCTGACCGACCTGCGTAACCGGGCAGTGCTCGTCGGCCCGGGGCTCGGGCGTGACGCCAGGGCGCGCGAACGCCTCGCCGTGGCGCTAGCTGATCCGGTGCCCGCCTTGGTCGATGCCGACGCGCTGCTGTTGATCGGCGAGCGCACGCTCGCGGACCGCCAGGCTCCGGTCGTCGCCACGCCGCATGGTGGGGAACTGGTGGCACTCGAGCGGGCTTTCGGCTGCGACGGGCAGGGCGCCAAGCCCGAGCGTGCGCTGGCTCTGGCTGGGGCTAGCGGCATGGTGATCGTCGCCAAAGGCCCCGACACCCTGATCGCCGCACCCGACGGGCGGCTCGTTTTCGCGCCTCGCGCGGCGTCGTGGCTGTCGGTCGCGGGCACCGGTGACGTGCTCGCCGGAACGATCGCCAGCCGGCTCGCCTGCGGCATCGAGCCCTTCCAGGCGGCGGGCGAGGGTGTCTGGCTCCAAGCCGAGGCCGCGCGGCTCGCAGGCCCGGCTTTTACCGCAAGCGGGCTTGCCGCGCGGGTGCCCGATGCTCTAGCCGCCTGCCTATGAGCGAAATCGAGGAAATCATCCGCATTGCCGCCAAAGGCGATGGCGTCACCGCGTCGGGACGCTTCGCCTGGGGCGCGGCGCCGGGCGACCGGCTGCTGCCCGACGGCACGCTCGAACGCGGTCCGCACCACATCGATCCGGCCTGCCGCCACTTCACCCAGTGCGGCGGCTGCCAGCTCCAGCAGCTCGACGAGGAGAGCCTGAGCGACTTCGTCGAGAAGCGCGTCGCCAACGCCTCGACCGGCCAGGAGCTCGGCGCCGAGCGGATCACGCCGCCGCACCTCTCGCCGCCGGGCACGCGCCGCCGCGCTTCGTTGCGCGCGGAGAGCTCGGGTGGCCGCGTGGTCATCGGTTTTCGCGAGGCCAAGTCGCACCGGCTGGTCGAGCTGGCCGAATGCCCGGTCATGCTGCCCGACTTCGTTTCGATTCTAAATCCCTTGCGCAAGCTGTTGATCAGGCTTGGACAATCTGGCGGGCAGAGCAAGGGGCGGAACAAGAAGCCCGGCGGCAAGAACGCCATGCCGCGCCTCGCCGCCGATATCGAACTGGCCATGACCGAGCAGGGCGTCGATCTCGGCATCAAGGGGCTGACGGTTGAAGGTCTCCAGGCCAACGAGCTCATGCTCGACTTCGCGCGCGAGCACGGCCTCGCCCGGCTGACGCTCGACCAGGGCTGGGGCTCGGAGACGCTGTGGGAGCCGGTGCCGGTCACGGTCCTGCTCGGCGGCGTCAGCGTCGGCTTCCCGCCGGGTTCTTTCCTCCAGGCAACACTCGACGGCGAGCAGGCGCTGGTTTCCGCCGCGCGTGAATGGCTGGCGGGTGCGACGACGGTCGCCGATCTGTTCTCGGGCCTCGGTACTTTCGCCTTCGCGCTGGCCGGACCTGAAACCAAGGTGCTGGCCGTCGAGGCGGCGCGCGACGCGCATCTCGCCTGCAAGGCCGCTGCGGGACGCGCAGGGCTGCAAATCCACGCGCTGCACCGCGACCTGTTCCGCAATCCGCTGCAGCTTGACGAACTCGACCGCTTCGACGCCGTCCTGCTAGATCCGCCGCGCGCCGGCGCGCGCGACCAGATCGAGCTGCTGGCCGGCGGCAAGGTTCCGCGGATCGTCTATATCAGTTGCAACCCCTCGAGCTGGTCGCGCGACGCGGCACTGCTCGTCGAGGCCGGCTATCGGCTCGTCGAGCTGCGCCCGGTCGGCCAGTTCCGCTGGTCGACCCATGTCGAACTCGCCAGTTTGTTCGTCAAAACAGGTTCATGATTGCCAGTGCGACGAGCGCCATTAGCACGAAGCTCGACAGGGCGAAGACCAGGAAGCGCAGTTTCACCTTGTTGACGAGCACCTGGATCAGCGAGTGAACCACGCGTAGCAGCACGTAGGCCCAGGCCAGTTGCAGCGCGAGCCCATCGCCCTTGCCGATGATCGCGAGCGTGATCGCCACCGCATAGAAGACCGTAGGAGCTTCATGCAGGTGGTTGTAGTTGTGGGCTTTCCATTGCACTTGCGGTGGCAGTATCTGGTCGAGGCCCTTGGTCGTGTCGTGGACCAGGTCGTCGGGATCGACCTTGGCCGCGCTCAGCGCCGGGATGCGCGTGCCGTAGAGCCAGAACCACATCACCATGGTCCAGGCCGCCAATGCGACCACGGGTTGTAGGATCGTCATGCCGACCATTCAGGCTTCTCCTTCAGTGCTCTGGCGGAGACTGTTCGGCAGGCGGCGTGAAGTCAAATCCCGCGCGTCAGTGTGATCATCTGAAAGTAGCCGAGCGGGCCACGTGCCGATCGGCATTCGAGGCCGCGGTTCCAGGCGATCTCCTGCGCGGTCTCGACCAGCTCGCGCCGCGGCATGACGTGAAACGCCGCGAGCCAGGCGCGCAGGCCCTTGCGCAGCGGTGCGGGAAGGCCGGCGAGATCGCCGAAATCGACGACATGGAGCGCGCCGCCTGGTGCCAGCACCGAGGCGCCCTGGGCGAGCGCGGCGCGCCAGTCGGGGATCATCGACAAGGCATAGGACAGTATCGCGCGATCGACGTCAGCGCGGCCGAATAACTCCTGGACGCAGAACGCCGTGGCGTCACCCTGTGCGAGCACGGCGGAAGTGCCGAGCGTCGCGTGTGCGGATTTCAGCATTTCGCTGGACAGGTCGAGTCCGTGGAGCGCCACGCCCGGCCAGCGCCGCGCCACCTGCGCGAGGTTGCGCCCCGTGCCGCAGCCGATCTCGAGCACGGCCTGGCCTGGCTCGGCTGCCAGCTCATCGATCAGCCGATCGCGACCGAACAGGTAGTATTTGCGCGTCAGGTCATAGATGTGGCGCTGGCCGCGATAGACCGAATCCATCAGTGCGGCGTGATCGCCCGCTGGGTGGGCGATATCCATCAACGCAGCACGTAAAGGTGGACGCCGCCGTAGATCGACGAGCGGTCCGCTTTGGTCGCCTCGCGCGATTCCGCTTCGGCGTAATGCCAGAGCGACAGCACTGCATCGGGCACGCGACCCGGCAGCAGGCTCGGTTCGGCCGCGGTACGGAACAGCACGCGCGCGCCGGGGCGGGCGGTGCGGGTGATCTCGCGCCAGAGCCCGGTGAGCTGGGCGTCGTCCATCCAGTCCTGCGCGTCGAGCAGGATATAGCGGTCGAGGCTGGCCTCGGGCTGGGCGGCCAGATGCTCGGCAAAATTGGCCTGGCGCACGTCCAGCCGATCGATGCGATCGCGCATCAGGTCGTAATTCTCGGGCTTGAGATAGGGCGGCAGCGGATCGCCGGGCCCGCGGCCATAGCCACGACCAAAGGCCTGCCAGGCGAAGTAGTTGTCGTTGACCGGGAAGTGGCAGGCGAGCTTTTCGAGACGCTTGCGCAGGACGTCGGCCATGCGGTCGTCGCCGGCGAGCGCGGTGTATTGTGCGGGCGGAATGCCGAGGCCGAACAGCGAAGCCGGGCGGTCGGTCAGCCAGCGAACGAAGCGGCGGTCGAAGATCGGCGCGAACTTCTCGTCGAACACGCGGCGCTGGTCCTCGATCGTCTCGGCTTCGAGGATCGTGCGCGGATCGATCTTGTAGAGCTTGGCAAGGAAGTGTGCCAAACCGATGAAATTGCCGAGCAATCCGCGCTTGTAGATGCCTTGCGAGAAACCGCCGATGCGCTTGCGGCCGGCGAGGTCGCGGCCTTCCCAATAGCGCCGCGTACGCGCGTCGAGATGGGGTGCCAGGTGTTCGCGATAGGCTGCAAGGTTGGCGGGATCGTCGGCTTCGGCGCAGAAGCGGCGCAGCGCCTCGTAATCGGGCAGGTGGCGGACCGCCGCGATCTTCAACCGGCCGAGCGCAAGATGCGCGGCGTTGAGATCGACCGCGGTGATCTGCGCCGGATCGGCGGTCAGATAGGACAGCGCGTTGCACGAACCGCTGGCAATCGTCACGATCCGGCTGTCGGGCTGGATCTGCAGCGCTGCCATGTCGACCACCGGGTCTTCCCAGATCTGCGCGTAGACCAGCCCCTTGAAGGCGAAAGCGAAGGCCTTGTCGAGGAATTTGCCACCGGGATTGGCGTCACGGCGGACGACCGCCTTGGTTACGAGCTGAGCGGCGGACTTCGGCATAGGGGACACCTCGAATCGCACGTGCGGTGCGGTCCAATTGCGCCTGCGGCATGACCGTTCAGTGACTGTGTTGAGATGTCATGGAACGAGCCTATATGCGCCTGTCTGGCCCGCATCGGATCGGGCGAAAGGAGATGCGCTTTGAGCAAGGTTCTGGTTATCGGCGCGGGCGGCGTCGGTTCGGTCGCGGTCCACAAGATGGCGATGAATCCGCAGATTTTCTCGGACGTGCATCTCGCCAGCCGAACCAAGTCGAAGTGCGATGCGATCGCCGAATCGGTGAAGAGCCGCACCGGCCAGACGGTCAGCACCTATGCGATCGATGCCGAGGACGTGCCCGCGCTGACCGCGCTGATCCAGGAGATTGGTCCCAAGCTCGTCGTCAACCTGGCGCTGCCCTACCAGGACCTGACGATCATGGACGCCTGCCTGGCCGCCGGCGTGCACTACATGGACACGGCGAACTACGAGCCCAAGGACGTCGCCAAGTTCGAATATCACTGGCAGTGGGCCTATCAGGACCGCTTCAAGCAGGCCGGCCTGATGGCGCTGCTCGGCTCGGGCTTCGATCCCGGCGTGACCTCGGTATTCGCGATGTGGCTCAAGAAGCACAAGCTCAAGACGATCCGCACGCTCGACATCCTCGATTGCAACGGCGGCGATCACGGCCAGGCCTTCGCGACCAATTTCAATCCCGAGATCAACATTCGCGAAGTCACCGCGCCCGCGCGGCACTGGGCGAACGGCGACTGGGTCGAGACCCCGGCGATGACGATCCGCCAGAACTTCGACTTCGAGGGCGTCGGCCCCAAGAACATGTACCTGATGTATCACGAGGAGCTCGAGAGCCTCGCCAAGTTCGTCCCGGAACTCGAGCGCGCGCGCTTCTGGATGACCTTCGGCGACGCCTATATCCAGCACCTGACCGTGCTGCAGAACGTCGGCATGACGCGGATCGATCCGGTGCTCTACAACGGCCAGGAGATCATCCCGCTGCAGTTCCTCAAGGCGGTCCTGCCCGAGCCGGCTTCGCTCGGCCCGACGACCCAGGGCAAGACCAACATCGGCGACATCGCGACCGGAGAATCGCTCGACGGTTCGGGTGACAAGACGTTCTATATCTACAACATTTGCGATCACGAGGACGCCTATCACGAGACCGGTAACCAGGCGGTCTCCTATACCACGGGCGTTCCGGCGATGATCGGCGCGGCGATGATCCTGACCGGCGCCTGGTCGGGCGAGGGTGTGTTCAACATCGAGCAGTTCGATCCCGATCCCTTCATGGACATGCTCAACCAGCACGGCCTGCCCTGGCAGGTGAAGGAACTGGCGGGGCCGCTGCAGTTCTGACGAAAGGTCCCGCCATGGCCGCGTTCAAGCCCGACGGATATCCGGCGCTCTCGCCTTACGTGATCCTCCACGATCCCGAGGCGACCTTGGCTTTCGCCGAGGCGGTGTTCGACGGTGCGCGGCTGCGGCGGATCGAGGACGAGACGGGGCGTATCCGCCATGCCGAGATCCGCGTCGGCGAGGTCGTGCTGATGATTGGTGGCGCGCTGGCTGACTGGCCCGCGCAGGAGGCGCATCTGCACCTCTACGTGCCCGATGTCGACGCGACCTATGCGCGTGCGCTCGAACTGGGCGCGCAGGCGGTCCAGGCGCCCGAGCAGAAGGACGATGCCGACCGTCGCGGTGGCTTCCGCGATCCCGGTGGCCTGACCTGGTGGGTCGCCACCCAGGTCGATCCACACTGATGGCGCCGCCGGTCGACTTCTGGTTCGATTTCGCTTCGACCTATTCGTACCTCTCGGCTTCGCGGATCGATGGCGAAGCCGCCGCGCGCGGTGTCGTGGTGCGCTGGCGGCCCTTCCTACTCGGGCCGATCTTCGCGGCGCAGGGCTGGACCGACTCGCCGTTCAACCTGCAGCCGGTCAAAGGCCGCTACATGTGGCGCGACATGACGCGGCGGGCCGAGCGCTTCGGCGTGCCGTTTCGCGCGCCCGAGGATGCGAGCGCTTTTCCGCGGCGCAGCCTGCTGGCAGCACGCGTTGCGCTGGCGGTGCGCGACGAGCCCTGGGGCGTCGCGTTCTGCCGCCAGGTCTTCGCGGCCGAGTTCGTCGAATGGCGGGACATCGCCGATCCCGCAGTGATCGACGCCTGTCTGGAGCAGGCAAGGGGCAGCGCCGACGGCTTTTCCGCCGCCGATATAGGCGATGCGCAGAAGACGGCCTTGCGCGCGAGCGGCGAGGAAGCCGTAGCGCGCGGCCTGTTCGGCGCGCCGAGCTTCGTGGTCGGCGACGAGATTTTCTGGGGCGACGATCGCCTCGAGGACGCCCTCGACTGGGCAGCTAAGGACTGAAGTCATGGAAACCAGAGCCGGCGATCCGGGCGCATTCGCGCAGTTCGATCTCGAGCGCGTCGACAGCCCCGCCTTCGTGGTCGATCAGGCACGGCTGCGGCAGAACCTGCGTATTCTCGCAGAAGTGCGCGACGCGGCGGGCATCAAGATGCTTTCGGCGCTCAAGGCCTTCTCGATGTGGAGTGTGGCGCCGCTGATCGGCGAATACCTTGACGGCGTCTGCACCTCGGGCCTGTGGGAAGCTCGGCTCGCGGGCGAGTTCTACGACGGCGAGATCGCGACCTATTGCGCGGCCTACAAGGCCGAGGATCTGCCCGAGATCTGCCGTCTGTCGGACCATCTGATCTTCAACTCGCCCGGCCAGATCGAGCGTTTCTGGCCGATCATCGAAGCCGCGCGAGCGCGCGGCGACCATTTCGATATCGGATTGCGCATCAACCCTTTGCATGCCGAAGGTGAGGTTCCGCGTTATGATCCCTGCGCGCCGCGCTCGCGCCTGGGCTTCCCGATCGACCAGTTGACCGAAGAGCATGTCGCCCTGGTCGACGGCATCCACATGCACACCTTGTGCGAGCAGGATTTCGCGCCGCTCCAGCGCACCTGGGAAAAGGTGTTCGACTTCCTCGAACCGCATTTCGGCGAGTTCAAATGGCTCAATCTCGGGGGCGGCCACCACATCACCCGCGCCGACTACCAGCGCGAGGAACTCGTCGGGTTCCTCCGCGACATGGCCGAGGACACCGGCGCCGAGATATACATGGAGCCGGGTGAGGCCGTCGCGCTCGACGCGGGCATTCTTGTCGGCACTGTGCTCGACACGCATTGGAACGGCATGGACCTGGCGATCACCGACGTTTCGGCGACCTGCCACATGCCCGACGTGATCGAGGCGCCCTATCGCCCGGCCATGCTCGGCGAGAGGGCAATCGACCGCGAGGTCGACGAAGCGCCCGAAGGCGTGACCCGTCTCGGCGGCCCCTCGTGCCTCGCCGGCGACGTGATCGGCGACTATGCGCTGCCGGTGCCCGTCGAGCCAGGCGTGCGCTTCGCCTTCCTCGACCAAGCGCACTATTCGATGGTCAAGACCACGACCTTCAACGGCGTGCCGCTGCCCTCGATCTGGCTATGGGACAGCGAGACCGACAATCTCGAGCAGGTCCGTCGCTTCGACTACGAGGACTTTCGCGGCCGCTTGAGCTGAGTCCGTCGCGCCATCCCCGCGAAAGCGGGAACGGCTGGCAAGTTGTAACTGCGATCTCGGAGCAAATCGCCAAAGGTCGCCGCTTTCGCGGGGATGACGAGCCCATCAAACAGCCGGCGTGAAATTCCCGCGCGGGGCTTCGTTCAGTCGCTTGGCGAGATCGGCGAGTGTGGCGAACTGGTCGATCGTCTTCACGAGCAGCTCGCGGTCCTTGCCGGCATCGATCGAGCCGCTTTCGAACAAATCCCGCGAATCGATCAGGATCAGCAGTTGGCCGCCGCAGAACAGGCAGCGCAGGTTCGAGCCGGCGAAGGCCTGCTCGACCGCGGTCAGGCGCTCGACGTATTCGGGATGGACGAGGAAGCGAGCCTCTACCGGATCGTCGCCCCAGACGGTGAAGCGCGCCTCGAAGGTCTGGTCGACCATGTCGCAGCGTCCCAGTGTCACGCCGCCGAGCTTGATCTCCTCCTTCTCGCCGCCGAACCACTTCCTGCGCGCGCCGTCTCGCTCGACCAGCGTCGTGCCGTGGAAGCGTCGGGTGAAGCCGACCGACAGCACGACGCCGCGGAACACGGTGCGCCACTTCTTCTTGTCGTCGTCCTCGTACTCTACCTCGCAATGGGCTTCGTAGACGCGGAAGGGCAGGGCGCCGACTTCGCCCGACCAGCCGTCCTCGAAACTTGCGCGGTCGTAACCGGGCACCAGGCCGAATTGGCGCGCGCGTGTCCATTCTTCGCCCGTATCCGGCTCCATGGCGTAGGTCAGCCCGAGCGCCTCGGCGAGCGCGCCGTTGATCCCACCCTTGATCGACTTGGTAACCGCGGTCTTCGCCATCTCGCCCCAGGCCCACGCGAGGAGCGCGACGAAACCGCCGAACCAGAACCCCGCTTCGAGATCGCGCGCAAGGAGCGACATGACGACGAAGATGCCGAAAGCCGCGATGAAGCCCTTGCGGCGGCGCGCCTGGGCCGTGGCCTTGGCTTCCTCGCGTGCGCCCTGCTGGTTCGCCAGCCACTGGCCCAGCGGGCCGGCGAGCAACGCGTCGGGGTCGGGCCGCTCGATCAAGCGGCTTGCCTCGCTGCGGCGAAATGATAGCCATTCGCAAAGACACTGAAGTCCAAGGGGAAAGCGGACATGGTAACGATCGTCGTCGTCATCGCCATCGTGGTGGTTCTCGCGCTGGTCCTCATCGGCATCTATAACCGGCTCGTCGCGCTCCGCCAGACCTGCCGGCAGGGCATGGCCGATATCGACGCACAGCTGCGCCAGCGCAACGACCTGATCCCCAATCTGGTTTCGACGGTGAAGGGCTATGCCACCCACGAGCAGGAGACTCTCGACCGTGTCATCTCGGCGCGCAACCGTGCGGCCAGCGGCGGCGGGGCCGAAGCGGAGAAGGAGCTTGGTGGTGCGATCGGCAAGCTGATGGCGCTGGGCGAGGCCTATCCCGATCTCAAGGCCAGCGCGAACTTCCAATCGCTTCAGGGCGAACTCGCCGATACCGAGGACAAGCTCGCAGCCGCGCGGCGTGCGCTGAACAGTGCCTCGGCGCGCTACAATGCGGCGCGCGAGAGCTTTCCCGCGGTCCTCTTCGCCGGTTCGATGGGGTTCGAGCCCTTCGCATTCCACGAATTGGCCGCAGACGAGCGAGCCTCCGTCGGTGCAGTGCCGAACGTCTCGTTCTGAACGAAAAGAGCGGAATGGCGAGTCGCCGCATTTGCACCCCGAATCGTCGTTGGACATTGGTCTAGACGGCGCGCTGCCGCGGCGAAAACTGTCATATATGTCATTGGTTTGACGCGTTTTATTGAACGAATTCAAGATTGTGGCATTTCTGTGAAAACGGGGGTCCATTTTCACTTGCAGTTCACCACCACGTCCCTATATCGACCCCCCGCTGCCCCATGGGGACTTCCAATAACCGCAAGGCAGCCTTGTCCATCTAACCGTGTTTTTGGGGGTCCCTTGAGTTGCACATTCACCAAGACGCATCGGCTGTAGCGCGCACCATTGCGCCTGACGAACCGGTCATTCTGAACCGTCCGCAAGCCGCGGCGCGGGCAGCACGCTTTTTCGTCGAAAAGTTTCCGGGCAAGTCGCTTTATGCGGTCAAGGCGAATCCCTCGCCCGAACTCATCCGTGTCCTCTGGGATTCGGGTGTGACGCATTACGACGTCGCCTCGATCGCCGAAGTGCGCCTGGTTCGCGAGACGCTGCCCGAGGCCGAGCTTTGCTTCATGCACCCGGTCAAGCCGGCGGCTGCGATTGCCGAGGCCTACAAGGTCCACGGCGTGCGCACCTTCAGCCTCGACAGCCACGAAGAGCTGGCCAAGATCGTCAAGGCGACCGCCGACGAAAACGGCGAGCCGGCGGCTGATCTGCGCCTCTGCGTGCGCCTGCGCGTCTCTTCCGAATATTCGGAACTGAGCCTGGCCTCGAAGTTCGGCGTTGATCTGGCCGATGCGGCACCGCTGCTCCAGGCGACTCGCCAGGTTGCCGACTGGCTCGGCATCTGCTTCCACGTCGGCAGCCAGGCGATGACGCCGTTTGCCTATGTCCAGGCGCTCGAGCGCGTCCGCGCGGCGATCGTCGACGCGTCGGTCACGGTCGACATCATCGATGTCGGCGGGGGCTTCCCCTCGGTCTATCCGGGCATGGAACCGCCGCCGCTAGAGGACTACTTTGCCTCGATCCACCGCGCCGCCGAATCGCTGCCGGTGTCGTACTCGTCCGAGCTGTGGTGCGAACCCGGCCGCGCGCTCTGCGCCGAGTACAACTCGCTGATCGTCAAGGTCGAGAAGCGCCGCGGCAAGGAACTCTACATCAACGATGGCGCCTATGGCGCGCTGTTCGATGCCGCACATCTCGGCTGGCGTTTCCCGGTCCGCAGCCTCGCACCGGTCCAGGGCGAGGTCAGCGAAGGCTTCTCGTTCTACGGCCCAACCTGCGACGATGCCGACTATATGGAAGGTCCGTTCCCACTGCCGGCGGAGATCGAGGCCGGCGACTACATCGAGATCGGCATGCTCGGCGCCTATGGCGCGGCCATGCGCACCGGCTTCAACGGCTTCGGCCAGGGCGCCGCGATCGAAGTGTCGGACGAGCCGATGTCGAGCCTCTACACGGGCCGCCGCGATCCGCGCGTTTCGGACAATGTCGTCTCGCTGCGCTGAGCCGATAACGTTCCAGCAAAAAGCCTCCGGGAGCCAAGGCTTCCGGGGGCTTTTTTGTGCAGTGCGTGCGGTCAGGCCGCGCGTTGGTCCAAGTCGATATCGACCCGGCCGCCGACGATGTCGTCGAATTGTTCGATCGGTGCCGGCCTACTGATCGCGTAGCCCTGGATCAGTTCGCAGCCCTTGCGCTTGAGCATGTCGATCTGAATCTCGGTCTCGACGCCCTCTGCCAGAATCTCGACGTCGAGACCTTTCGCCAGCCCGATGATCGCGCGGATGATCGCGCGCGACTGCGGATTGGTTTCCATGTCGCGGATGAAGGTCTGGTCGATCTTCACCTTGTCGAAGGGGAACTGGCGGAAATAGCTGAGCGACGAATAGCCGGTGCCGAAGTCGTCCATCGAGATGTGCACGCCAAGCGCCTTGAACGCGTTGAGGATGCGCAGCGCGCCGTCGGCATCCTTGACCAGCACGCCTTCGGTGATCTCGATGTCGAGCCGCGAGGCTTCGAGCCCGCTCCAGGCGAGCGCCGAGGCGACGACCTCTACGATGTTGCCCGTGGTGAACTGCACCGGCGAGAGATTGACCGCGATCTTGAGGCCATTGGGCCAGCGCGCGGCTTCGCGGCAGGCTTCGCGTATCACCCACTCCCCGATCGGCACGATGAGACCGGTTTCCTCGGCGAGCGGGATGAAGGTCACGGGCGAGATCTGGCCGAGTTCGGGATGAGTCCACCGCAGCAGCGCTTCGAAGCCGATGATGTCGCCCGTCGTGAGATTGGCGAGCGGCTGGTAGTGCAGCTTGAGCTGCCCCTCCTGCAGCGCGGTGCGCAGGTCGGCCTTCATGCGGAAGGCCTCGACGACCTGATCGTCCATGCCACAGTCGAAAAACCGGAAGCACGAGCGCCCATCGCTCTTGGCACGATAGAGTGCGAGATCGGCGCGGCTGTGCAAGGTCTGCGCGTCGAGCGCATCGGTCGGCGCATAGGCGATGCCGATCGAGGCACCGATCGTGATCATCTGATCTTCGACCGTGAAAGGCGCGGAGAGCTCCTCGATGATGTCCTCGGCCAGTTGCGACGCACGATGGGGTGCGCGTTGGGTGAGAACCGCGAATTCGTCGCCGCCGAGCCGGGCCAGCAGTTCGGTCTTGTCGAGCAGCGCGTTGATGCGGCGCGTCACCTTGACGAGAAGCGTGTCGCCCATCGGGTGGCCGTAGAGATCGTTGACCGGCTTGAAGCGATCGAGATCGATGCAGAGCAGGCCGAGCGGCTGGGCCTCGCTGGCGCCTGCAAGGCGTTCTTCCATGGCCCGGTTGAACGCCAGGCGGTTGCCGACGCCGGTCAGCGGATCGTGATTGGCGAGGTGGGCAATACGCGCGGCTGCCGCCTTGCGATCGCTGATGTCACGAACGACCAGCAGCGTGCAGGGCTTGCCGGCCATACTCGTACGGCGCAGGGCAGCCTCGATGTCGAGCGCCTCGGCATCGCGCCGGACGAGCGTCGTTTCGATGAAAGGCCCTTCGCGATCGGCGGCGGCGACAGCAAGATCGGGGATCAGTTCGCCGAGGTCGATCTGCACGGGGGCATCGGCTTCGTCATAGCCGGCCAGCTTCCAGAACACCGCGTTGGCGTCGACGATGCGATCGTCCTCGAGCACCGCAAGGCCTTCCATCGCGGTGTCGGCGAAAAGCTTCATCCGCCGGGCCTCTTCCTGGCCATTGGAGATGATCCGGCGCTCGGTCTTGAGCATGACTATGCTGACCATGAGCAGCGCGACGACGAAGGCCGAGACGACGATCGTCAGACTTTGCGAACTGATGGAGCTGGGAGATATCACCACCTGGGGATCGGGGATGATCGTGATCGCGGCCATCGAGCCGAAGTGGATCGAAGCCACGGCGAGTGTGAACAGAAGCGCCGGTATGACCGTGAAGCGCGTCTTGAGACGGCTGAAGGTCCAGCTTGAGGCGGCGACGAGCACTACGCCGGCGGCCGAGGCCGAGAGAATGGTCAGAAAGTCGTAATCGAGCCGGCCGGCGGTTTCGAGCGCGGCCATGCCGATGAAATGCATCGTCGAGATACCCACCGTCATCTGCAGCGAGCCCCAGACGATCGAGCGGATGTTCACCGCCGCGAAACAGACCGCGAAGCATACGGCGAAGGAGAGCACGGTCAGAAGGGGAGAGTAGGCGCTCGGCAGATGCGGCTGATAGGCCAGCATCGCGATGAAATGGGTCGCCCAGATGCCCGATGCGACGACGAAGGCGATCATCACGCTCCAGCGCCGCTGCGGCAGCGTGGCCATGCGACGGATGTCGCCGGCGAGGGTGAAGCTTGTGAGTTCGGTAAAGAAGCAGATCGCGACCGCGACCAGCAACAGACGCAGGTCATGCTCCTGCGTGATGCAGCTAAAGACCTTCAACATTGTCTCGTTCGCGACCTCTCGTGCCCCATCCCGTTTAGGGGCGGACCGGAAAGCTCCCGGTTCCTTAGACCTTCGGACTAACCGAAACTGGTGAACGAAATCGTAGACGCCGCTCGGGCTTCTACGAGGAAGTTTTAGACCTTGGTCTAACCGGGTTTCGGGGCTCCATACGAGATCGGCCACGACGATGCTTAACGCATGCGCCGTGGCCGATCTTGAGGAACCCCGAGGGTTCGGAGGGATCAGGCCGCTTCGAGCAGCTCCATGTCCAGACGTTCCCAGATCTCGACGAGCGCGGCGGTCAGCTCGCGCATCATCTCCTCGCTGTGCGAAGGGCCGGGGGTGAAGCGCAGGCGCTCGGTGCCGCGGGGCACGGTCGGGAAGTTGATCGGCTGGACGTAGACGCCGTACTCGGCGAGCAGGATGTCGCTGATCTTCTTGGCCTTGACCGGATCGCCGACCATCAGCGGCACGATATGCGTGGTCGAGGGCATGACGGGCAGGCCGGCATCTGCGAACAGCGCCTTGAGCGTCGCGGCAGCGGCCTGCTGACCGTCGCGTTCGGCCGAGCTTGCCTTGAGGTGCTTGACCGAGGCGAGCACGCCCGCGACGAGCACCGGCGAAAGGCTGGTGGTGAAGATGAAACCCGGAGCATAGCTGCGGATCACGTCGATGATCTTGTTGTCCGCGGCGATATAGCCACCCATGACACCGAAAGCCTTGCCGAGCGTGCCCTCGATGATGGTGATGCGGTGCGCGGCTTCGTCGCGGTCGGTGATGCCGCCGCCACGCGGTCCGTACATGCCCACGGCGTGGACCTCGTCGATATAGGTCAGCGCATTGTACTTGTCGGCCAGATCGCAGATCTCGTGGATCGGGGCGACATCGCCATCCATCGAATAGACGCTCTCGAAGGCGATCAGCTTGGGCACCGAGGGATCGGCCGCCGCGAGCAGTTCCTCGAGATGGGCGACGTCGTTGTGCCGCCAGACCTGCTTGTCGCAACCCGAATTGCGGATGCCCGCGATCATCGATGCGTGGTTGAGCTCGTCCGAGAAGATGATGCAGCCGGGCAGGATCTTGGCGAGCGTCGACAGCGTCGCGTCGTTCGAGACATAGCCCGAGGTGAACAGCAGCGCGCCATCCTTGCCGTGGAGGTCGGCGAGTTCGCGCTCGAGTTCGATGTGGTAATGGGTGTTGCCGCCGATGTTGCGCGTGCCGCCCGAACCGGCGCCGACGTTGTGCAGCGCCTCTTCCATCGCGGCGATGACCTTGGGGTGCTGGCCCATCGCCAGATAGTCGTTCGAGCACCAGACGGTGATCGGCTTGGGGCCGTTGTGGCCCGCAAAGCACCGCGCGTTGGGAAACGCGCCCTTGTTGCGCAGGATGTCGATGAAGACGCGATAGCGCCCTTCTGCATGCAGGCGCTCGATAGCCTGGTCGAAAATCTTGTCGTAGTTCACAAAAGCCCGTCCTGTGAAATTTCTTGGCCTTCCCCCGGGCCTTTGGTCAGCGCCTTAGCCGAACCCCGGTGATTTTGCCAGCGCCTTTGATCTAGGATGCGTCACAGGATTTCCATACGGTTTAACCCGTAGTGAGCCAAAGCGGGCAGCAGCGCGGCCACGTCCTCGCCGTCGCGGGTGAACAGTGCGAGGTCGGGCGACGTGCGTACGAACGCTTGACCTTCGGTGAGGTGGGCCACTCGCCGCGCGATTCCCTGGGCGCCATGAACGAAGCCCACGCCGGGGCCAAAAACTTCGGCGAGTTCGCGTTCGACCAGAGGGAAATGGGTACAGGCGAGCACGACCGTATCGATCGTCTCGCCGCCGGGCTGATCGCGCAGCCCCGCGGCCGCGCGGGCATAGGCAGCGCGATCGACGGGCTCACCGCGCAACCGCGCTTCGGCGGCGGCGACGAGACCGGGCGCGCCATGGCGCAACAGCCGCTTGCCCTGGGCGAACTCGGCCTCGAGTCGATCGACATAACCCTGACGGATCGTCGCTTCGGTGCCGAGCAGGCCGATCGTGCCGGTTTCGGTCAGCGCCGCTGCCGGCTTGATCGCGGGGACGGTGCCGACGATCGGCACTTCGAGCACTTCGCGGACCATGCCGAGCGCGATCGTCGAAGCCGTGTTGCAGGCGATGCAGACCAGTCGCGGACGATAGCGTTCGGTCATGCGACCGAGCAGCCCGGCGACGCGCGCGGCGATCTGCGCCTCGGTCTTGTTGCCATAGGGCAGGCCGGCATTGTCGGCGGCATAGATGATCGGCGCATCGGGCAATTGCGCGCGCAGCTCGGCGAGCACCGAGAGACCGCCGACGCCGGAATCGAACAGGAGGATGGGGGCGGAAGCTTCGGTCAAAACAACAATCCTCGTCCGCCCTGAGCTTGCCTGTCCCCGCGGAGGCGGGGACCGAAGGGCCGCCCTTTACTTCGGCAACGGAGCAAAAGGAAGAACAGCCCTTCGACAAGCTCAGGGTGGGCGGTTATGGGTGCCGACATGGAGTGGATTTTCGGCCTTTTGCTCGGTTACGCCCTCGGCTCGGTGCCGTTCGGCCTGATCCTCACGCGCCTGACCGGGGCCGGCGACCTGCGGGCGATCGGTTCGGGTAACATCGGCGCGACCAACGTGCTGCGCACGGGCCGCAAGGGCCTAGCCGCAGCGACTTTGCTGCTCGATCTTGCCAAGGGTCTCTTCGCCGTGCTGATCGCCGCGCATCTGTGGCCGGCCGCCGCCGGTTTCGCAGCGCTGGGTGCCGTGCTCGGCCACTGCTTCCCGGTCTGGCTCAAGTTCAAGGGCGGCAAGGGCGTCGCCACGCTGATGGGCGTATCGCTCGGTCTCGCCTGGCCGATCGGGCTGGCCTATGCCGTGACCTGGCTCGGCGTTCTCGCGCTGACGCGGATTTCCTCGCTGTCGGGGATGAGCGCTGCGGTGATCGCGCCGATCGCCGCCTTGGCCACGGGGCACGAGATCTTCGTGCCGCCGCTGATCCTGCTCGCAGCCCTCGTGATCTGGATGCACCGCGCCAATATCGGCCGCCTGCGCGCCGGGACCGAGCCAAAGGTCGGGGGCGGCAAGGCCTCATGAGCGAGGCGGCGTGAGCGAGGGGCGAGGCGGGCTGAACCAGGCCGAGGCCTTCGCCCGTATCCGCCTGCTGCGCTCACCCAATATCGGGCCGATCGGCTATCGCCAGCTCCTGCTGCGGTTCGGCGATGCCGTGGCCGCGCTCGCGGCCTTGCCCGATCTCGCAGCGCGTGGCGGGCGGCCCTATCGGCCCGCACTCGAATCGCGCGTGATTGAGGAGATCGCCGGCGTGAAGCGCGCCGGCGCGCGCTATCTGTTCCATGACCTGCCGGACTATCCGGCGCTGCTCGCCCGGATCGACAGCGCGCCCCCGATCCTGACGATTCGCGGCGACGCGACGCTGGCGTCGCGCCCCGCCGTGGCGGTGGTCGGCGCGCGCAACGCTTCGGCGGCGGCGGTGAAACTGGCGCGCGATTTCGCGGCGGGGCTGGCCGAGGCCGGCCTCGTCGTGGTCTCGGGCCTGGCACGCGGCATCGACGGCGCGGCGCATCGTGGTGCCTTGTCGGTCGGATCTACCATCGGGGTGATCGCCAGCGGCATCGACGTGGCCTATCCGCCCGAGCACGCCGAGCTTCAGGACGAGGTCGCCACGCGCGGCCTGCTGGTGGCCGAACAGCCTATCGGCACCGAGCCACTGGCCCGGCACTTTCCCTCGCGAAACCGCATCATCGCCGGGCTCGCCGCGGGAACTCTGGTGGTCGAGGCAGCGCCCAAGTCGGGCTCGCTGATCACGGCGCGCCTGGCGGGCGAGTTCGGGCGCGAGGTCATGGCGATCCCGGGCTCGCCGCTCGACAGCCGTTCGCACGGTTGCAACCAGCTGATCCGCGAAGGCGCAGTGCTCGTGCAGACGCCCGACGATGTGATCGAGTTGCTCTCGGGCTACGATGGAGCGCCGCGCGAAGCGGTGCCGATCATGCACGTGGTCGAGGAGGTGGCCGATGGATCTGCCGACATCGCCGGTCTGCTCACCACGGCCCCGATCGCGGTCGACGAACTCATCCGCCAGAGCGGCGAGAGCCCCGCGGCGGTGCAACTCGCCCTGCTCGAACTCGAGATCACCGGTCGCCTGACACGTCATGCCGCCGGCAGGGTCTCGCTCGCCGGCGGCTGATCGCCCGAGCGGCGTCAACCCCTGAACAGGGGTATGTGAGAGTAATGTCCCGTAAATTCCGTCACTTGATCGAAAGTATCGATAAAGTATGATGCTCACGTCTTAGGGGAAGACGACAAGGGGCATTACTATGGGGATGAGGAAGACCGCGACCGGTTTCGCCGTCGCTATTTCGCTTATCGGCGCCGCGCCAGCGCTGTCCAAGCAATCCGAGCCGGTGAAGGTCACTTCGGCGAACGCGATCAAGGGCACGCAACGCGTCACGATCGGCCAGTTCACGATCGGCTTTCTGATCGAGCGAAAGGATTCGACCAAGGCCGGGGGCGGTCTGATGGGTTCGGGCTTCGGCGGTCGCTCGACCGTGCGCTCGACCCTGGCGGGATATACCCAGGCCGAGATGCAGGAGATCGTCGATGCAGCCTATGGTGATTTCGTCACCCAGCTCACCGCGGCGGGCTTCGAAGTTGCCGATCGCACCTCGCTCGAGGCGCATCCCGCGATGGCGCGCGCGCGCGGCGAGGCCGGCCCCAAGGAGATGACAACGATCACCGGCCGCGACGACAAGGCGAAAGTGCTGTTCATCGGTGCGAGCCAGACCCAGCCGCTGCGCCTGCTGATCGGCGACGTCGCCGCGAGCGGTTTCGGTGCGATGGGGATGATCATGTCGGGCAGCCAGGCGGCGCAGGGCTTTGCGGCCTACGTCAAGGACACGGACACGCGCGTGGTCAACGTCGTCTACTACCTCGATTTCGCCAAGAGCGAGGAATACGGCGGCTGGTTCCGCAATTCCTCGGCGGTCCAGGTCGAGGGTGTGCTGGCGATGATGGAGACCCAGTCGAAGCTGTCGATCATCGGTCCGAACAACAAGACCGGCAGCCTGGTCCTGAACGAGCCTGTCGCGATCGGCGGCAACTTCTTCCGCAAGACCGACGCGATGGGCAGCGGCGAAAAGGTCTCCAATGCCCTGGGCAATGCCATCGGCCTGCTTGGCGGGGTGGGCACCAATTCCTCGAAGAAGTTCACCTTCACCCCCGAGCCGGGCGCCTATTCGGCTGGCGCGCGCCAGCTCGCGACCGAGGCGAACCAGGTGCTGGTGTCGAAGCTGGCGACCTTGCGCTGAATCGAACGGACGCTTGACGGCTGCCCCAAAGGGTTACCACCTTACGCGTACACGTATACATGCACGTGTGAGCAGGGGCATACAGAGACGCAATGCAGCTAGTCATCGTAGAATCGCCCGCCAAGGCGAAGACCATCGAGAAGTACCTGGGCAAGGACTACAAGGTCCTCGCGTCCTACGGCCACGTTCGCGACCTGCCGGCCAAGGACGGTTCGGTCCGCCCGGACGAAGAGTTCGCGATGGACTGGGAGCTTTACGGCGACAAGGCCAAGCAGGTGAAGGCGATCACCGATCTGGCCAAGCAGGCCGATCGCCTGATCCTCGCAACCGACCCTGACCGCGAGGGCGAGGCGATAAGCTGGCACGTGCGCGAACTGCTCGCCAAGAAGAAGGCGCTGCCCAAGGACGTCCAGCGAGTAACCTTCAACGCCATCACCAAGGACACGGTGACCAAGGCGATGACCCAGCCGCGCGAGCTCGATCAGGATCTGATCGACGCCTACCTGGCGCGTCGCGCGCTCGACTACCTGTTCGGCTTCACGCTGTCGCCGGTGCTCTGGCGCAAGCTGCCCGGCGCCAAGAGCGCGGGCCGCGTGCAGTCGGTGGCACTGCGCCTGATCGTCGAGCGCGACCGCGAGATCGAGGCGTTCAAGCCGCAGGAATACTGGTCGGTCGCCGCGCAGATGGAGAAGGGCGGCACCCAGTTCACCGCGCGTCTCGTCAAGTTCGAGGGGCAGAAGCTCGACCGGCTGAGCCTGGGCGAGCAGGGCATTGCCGAGCGCGCCAAGGCCGCGGTCGAGGGCGGGGCTTTCCGCGTCGAGGAGGTTGAGACCAAGCCGACCCGCCGCAACCCGCAGCCGCCTTTCACCACCTCGACCCTGCAACAGGAGGCCGCGCGCAAGCTGGGCTTCTCGGCCAGCCACACGATGCGGATCGCCCAGACGCTCTACGAGCAGGGCGCGATCACCTACATGCGTACCGACGGCGTCCAGATGGATCCCTCGGCGATCTCGGCCGCGCGCGCGGCGATCACCGATCGCTATTCGGGGCACTACGTCCCCGAGAAGCCGCGCCACTACGAGACCAAGGCCAAGAACGCGCAAGAAGCCCACGAGGCGATCCGCCCGACCGACTTCACCAAGGACCGCTACGGTTCGGGCGACGAGGCGCGGCTCTACGAGCTCGTCTGGAAGCGCGCGCTGGCGAGTCAGATGGCCTCGGCCAATATCGAGCGCACTACGGTCACCCTGCGCGACGGTACCGGCACGCACGAGCTGCGCGCGACCGGCCAGGTCGTGAAGTTCCCCGGCTTCCTCGCGGTCTACGAGGAAGGCCGCGACCAGAAGACGGACGGTTCGGACGACGACGAGTCGGGCCTGCTGCCGGCGATGGACAAGGGCGACATGCCCGCCAAGAAGGGCGTCGAGGCCAGCCAGCACTTCACCCAGCCGCCGCCGCGCTTCTCCGAAGCCAGCCTCGTCAAGCGCCTCGAAGAACTCGGCATCGGCCGGCCTTCGACCTATGCCTCGACGCTGCAGGTGCTCAAGGACCGCTCCTACGTCCGCACCGAGAAGAACCGCTTCTTCGCCGAGGAGAGCGGCCGCCTGCTGACCGCCTTCCTCGAACGCTTCTTCCCGCGCTACGTCGCCTACGAATTCACCGCGGGCATGGAAGACGAGCTCGACGAGGTTTCGGGCGGGCGCGAGCAGTGGAAGGAACTGCTCGCCAAGTTCTGGAAGGACTTCAAGCCCAAGTCCGACGAGGTGATGGAGCGCAAGCCTTCGGAAGTGACCGAAGCGCTCGATGAATTCCTGTCCGACTACCTGTTCCCGCCGCGCGACGACGGTTCGGACCCGCGTCTCTGCCCCAAGTGCCAGGAAGGCCGGCTGTCGCTGCGTGGTGGCCGCTATGGCGCCTTCATCGCCTGCTCCAACTATCCCGAGTGCAAGTTCACCCGTAAGTTCGCCCAGCCGGGCGCCGACGGCCAGGATGCCGAGGGCGACGGCGTGCTCGGCAAGCATCCCGAAACGGGCGAGGAGATCACGCGCAAGGCCGGTCGCTTCGGCCCCTACATCCAGATGGGCGAGGGCAAGGAGGCCAAGCGCGGCTCGATCCCCAAGGACCTGCCGGGCGGCGAGCTGACGCTCGACTGGGCGGTCAAGCTGCTCGACCTGCCGCGCACGATCGGCGAGCATCCCGAGACCGGCCAGCCGATCACCGCGAGCATCGGTCGCTATGGCCCCTATCTCGCGCACAACGGCAAGTACGCGAAGCTGCGCGCGACGATCGAGGTCTTCGAGACCGGCATGAACCTGGCCGTGACCAAGCTGGCCGAGGCCGCTGCCGGCGGCGGCCGGGGCGCGCGCGCCGCGGCCGAACCGCTCAACACCTTCGGTCCGCACCCGACCTCTGGCGGCGAGATGAAGCTGATGGCGGGGCGCTATGGCCCTTACGTCACCGACGGCACCACGAACGCCACCCTGCCGCGCGACAAGAAGCCCGAAGACCTGACCTTGGAAGAAGCCATCGTCCTGATCGACGAGCGCGCCGCCAAGGGGCCGTCGACGAAGGGCGGTCGCAAGAAGGCACCCGCGAAGAAGCCAGCGGCCAAGAAGGCGACACCGGCCAAGAAGGACGGCGCCGCCAAGGCGCCTGCCAAGAAAGCCCCCGCCAAGAAGGCGCCGGCGAAGAAAAAGGCGGCCGAATAGTTTCATCGAGGGCAGGGTTTAGATCCCGCTCCCGTCATTCTGACGTTCATCAGGATGACGGGAGCTTGGTCTTGCCGACCTGTTGTGAGGCACCCTCGCGTAGATTTACGTGAGGAGCAAAGTCACCAGATGTTTACTATGTCTGGGGCAGAGGGGAGCGGCAGCATTGCCGCGAAAGAAGAGCACCCCTTTGTCCGAGACCAAACGCACCAAAGGCTCGACCACCCGCCGGGCTGCGGGGCGCGAAGCCGTGGACGTGCTCGAGAAGGGCGCGGAGGCTGAGGTCTTGGCGACTGACGACGTCGTCGACCTCGATGATATTCTCGGCGATCTCGGCGTGCCCGTGCCGGTCGAAACGCTCGACGGCCTGGACGATATTCTCGGCGAAATCCTGCCGCCACCCGCTCCGGTCGAACCCGATGACTTCGACGACATTCTCGCGGACATCGCGCCTGCGCCTGCGGCGGTCGAGGATCTGGACGACATTCTGGGTGAACTCGCAGCGGCGCCGACGGACACGCCGCCGAGCGCGGACTATGTCATGGGCAAACCCGCGCCGGCGCCGACCAGCGACGCGCTCGACGACATCTTGGGCGAGCTCGCACCGGCTCCCGCCGACGTGGTCGACAGCCTCGACGACATTCTGGGCGAAATCGCGCCTCCCACCGCAGCGGCCGACAGCCTCGACGACATCCTCGGCGAAATAGCTCCGGTCGAGAGCCTGGACGATATTCTTGGCGAGATCGCGCCGCCAGCTCGGGTCGAGACGGTAGAAAGTCTCGACGATATTCTCGGCGAGATCGCACCCGCGGCTTCGGCTCAGCCGGCCGAAAGCCTGGACGACATTCTCGGCGAACTCGCTCCGCTGCCTCCCGTCGAGAGTCTCGACGACATTCTCGGTGAACTTGCACCGCTGCCACCGGCCGAGAGCCTCGACGACATCCTCGGTGAACTGGCGCCGCTGCCGGCTCCGATCGACGCCGGCGAGAGCCTGGACGACATCCTCGGCGAATTGGCACCGCCGGCGCCGGCCGCCGATCCCGTGGTCGAGACCAAGGCCAAGGGCAAGAAGCGCGGCGAAAAGGAGGTTGCTCCAGTCGAAGCGCCCGAGGCGATGTCGGACGACTTCAACGCGATGCTCGACGAGATGGCGGCCTCGATGCCCGATCCCGTCGTGGAGAGTGCGTCCGAAGCCGAAGGCGAGGGCACCGAAGAGGGTGAGGACGGCTCGAAGAAGAAGCCCGGTCTCGTCACCAAGCTGCGCGCGCTTGCCGGCAAGGCCGTGGTCGCCGTGGCAACACCGTTCAAGGGCAAGCGCGAGATCTCGCGCATGACCTTCGCCGGCATGATCGCATCGATCGGCGTGTTGGGCACGGCCGTGGTCGGCCAGGCCACCTATATCATCGCGCGCCCGTCCGGCGCCGTGCATCACGCGCCCGAACCCGCGCCCGCGCGGACGATCGTGCCGGTCGACTATTCGAAGGTCGACATGACGCTCTATCGCGACAAGGTTCGCTCGCTCCACGAGGGCGGTCGCGACATGCTGCGCAACCCGGCGATCAAGGAGGCGGTGCTCAATCTCGACAACGGCGAGATGCTGCACGAGGAACTGCGCGAACTCGCCCGGGGTGACGCCGCGGCCGACCGCGTCGATATCCGTAACGACCAGGTGACGATCACCTCGTGCGAAGGGATGATCTGTCCGGCCAAGAGCTTCAAGCTGGTCTATCGTCTGCAGACCGAGGACGCGGTTGTCTGCATGACCGAGCGCACCGGCGAAGGGCTGGCGCGGTCCTACAGCTTCGGTCCCGACGGCTACCACGAATGGCCGAGCTGCGACGCGATCCACTGAGTCCTAATCCTCCTCGGAACGGGGAGGATGAGTATAATCAACGCACCCAGTCGAGCCCAATTTCCTCGAACAGGTCGCGACTGTCGGCCCAGCCTTCCTCGACCTTCACATGGAGGAACAGATGGACCTTGGTTTCGAGCAGTTCCGACAGCTCCTTGCGTGCGGTCTCGCCGATCGCCTTGATCATCGCGCCGTTCTTGCCGAGCACGATCGCCTTCTGGCTGTCGCGCGCGACGACGATCTGCTGGTGGATCTCGATCGAGCCATCCTTGCGGTGCGTGTAGCTCTCGGGCCGGATCGCGGAGTCGTAGGGCAGTTCGTCGTGGAGCTTGCGATAGATCTGCTCACGGGTGATCTCGGCGGCAAGCAGGCGCTCGCTGGCGTCGGAGACCTGGTCCTCGGGATAGTGCCAGGGGCTTTCGGGCATCAGCTCGGCGAGCCGGGTCTTGAGCTCGGCGACGCCGTCGCCGGTCAGCGCAGAGACGAAGAACACCTCGTCGAAAGCGACCGTGCCGTCCTCGCCGGGCCCGGCCAGTTCCTCAGCCATCACCAGCAGCGGTTCCTTGATGCAGGAATCGACCTTGTTGAGCACGAGGATCTTGCGCTCGCGCCGGCCCTTCAGCGATTCGAGGATGGGCTCGAGATCGTCACGACGCTTCTTGCGCGCATCGACCACGAGCAGGATCGCATCGGCCTCCTGCGCGCCTTCCCAGGCCGCGGCGACCATCGCCCGGTCGAGCCGGCGCTTGGGCGCGAAGATGCCGGGTGTGTCGGCGAGGATGATCTGCACCCGATCCTGTAGCGCAATGCCCATCAGGCGTGCGCGCGTAGTCTGCGCCTTGGCCGAAACGATAGCGACCTTTTGGCCGACCAGCGCGTTCACGAGCGTCGACTTGCCCGCATTGGGGGCGCCGATAACGGCAACGAGGCCGCATTTGTCTGTCATTTGCATTCGTCCTGAGCTTGTCGGGAAATTACCCGAACCTCTTCAAGAATTCTTCGGCCGCCAGCGTCTCGGCTTCCTGCTTGCTCGATCCGGTCGCCTGGATCTCGCCGACGCTCTTGATGCTCACCGCCACGGTGAAGCGCGCGGCGTGATCTGGCCCCGAGCGTTCGACCAGCTTGTATTCGGGCATCTTGCGACGGTTGCCCGCGGCCCATTCCTGGAGCGCCGACTTCGGGTGCTTGCGCTGCCCGGTCTGGCCCGTGACCGCGCCGCTCCACAGTCGGCGAACGATATCGCGCGTGGCGTCGAAGCCCCGTTCGAGGAAGCTCGCGCCGAGCAGGGCTTCCATCACGTCGCCGAGGATGTTGTCGCTGTCGTAGCCGCCGTCCTCGCGCGCCTGCTTGCCAAGCTGCATGTGCTTGCCGAGACCGATCTCGCGAGCGATCTCGGCGCAGGTGGTGCGGCTGACTAGCGCGTTGAGGCGTTGCGACAGCTTGCCCTCGTCGCCCGTGCCGAGCTCGTGCAGCCAATCGGCTATGGCCAGGCCGAGCACGCGGTCGCCGAGGAACTCGAGCCTTTCGTAATTGCGCGGATGGCCGGTGCTGCCATGGGTCAGGGCTTCGAGCCACAGCCCCTCGTCCTGGAGCGGTTGCCCGGCGAAGTCCGTCAGGAACGCTCGGGTGTCGGTTTCGAGCATGGCGCTAGAACGTGCCGCCGATCCGGTCCCAGCGCGCGGCGGTGAACCAGGTCCAGGGCTTGATCCATTCGGACGAACCGTCGGTCGAGAACATCACGATCGTCGCCCGGCCGACCAGGTTGTCCTGCGGGACGATGCCGATGCCCTGCTTGGGAAAGGCGGGAAAGCGGCTGTCGAGCGAGTTGTCGCGGTTGTCGCCCATGAGGAACAGCGACTTCTCGGGTACGACGAAGACCGGGGTGTTGTCCTGCGCGGTGCGTTCGAGATCGAGCACGTTGTAGCTCTTGCCGTTGGGCAGCGTTTCCTTGAACTGCGGGTAGGAGCAGATTCGCGTGCCGTCGGGCCGCGTCGCCTCGTAGCGGTTGGCGCGCTCGAAGATCGGCGCGTAGCAATGGGTGTTGGGCGATACCGCGATCTGGAAATCGGGCTGGCGCTCCTTGGGCACGGCCTTGCCGTTGATGTGGAGCTGGCCGTCGATCATCTGGATCTGGTCGCCGGGCAGGCCGATCACGCGCTTGATGTAATCGTCGCTGTTGGTCGGAGGCGCCTTGAATATGACCACGTCGCCGCGCTCGGGCTGGCTGGCGAAGAAGCGGCCCGGGATCAGCGGCAGGCTGAAGGGCAGCGAATAGCTGGAGATGCCGTAGGGCCACTTGGCCGCGAGCAGATAGTCGCCGTTCTGCAGCCGCGGCAGCATCGATTCGCTCGGGATGTTGAACGGCGCGAAGATGAAGCTGCGGAAGACCACGACGATCAGCACCAGCTTGGCCAGGAAGAGGAAGAAGTTCTCCTCCTTTTTCGCCGGCTTGGCGGACTTGGCGTCTTCGGGGGCCGGGTGCTTTGCCTGTTGGGCGGGAGCGGTTTCGGTCATTACGCCATCCATGTTGATCGTCGGGCCTTACGTCAAGCGCGCCGCCCTGTCGCGTGTGGATGTAACTGGGACGCATCGCGCGGGCCGCGGAGCGCCGCGCGCATTGTCTTCGCAGTTGCAGCGGGACTAAGCTCGGCGCGTCAAAGATGAAGGATTTCGGCATGAGCGAATCGGTCAAGGCGGCGTGGGATGAATTGCGGGCGCTGCCGAGCCCACGGCTGGAGGCGCTGTTCGCGCAGGACACCGGGCGTCTCGACCGGCTGGCGAGCAAGCTCGAACTGCCCGGCGGGGCGATCCTGTTCGACTGGTCGAAGACTCATCTCGACGAGGCCAGGCTGGCGGCCTTTACCCGGCTGGCGGAAGCGACAGGTTTCGCCGCGCGGCGCGACGCGCTGCTGTCGGGAGAGGCGGTCAACACGACCGAGGGCCGGGCGGCCGAGCACACGGCGCAGCGCGGCGTGGGCGACGAGCAGGCCGTCGACGAGGCGGCGATGTTCCATGCGCGCATGCACGGACTGATCGAAGCCGTGCACCAGGGCGCGCTGGGCGAGATCAAGCACCTGATCCACATCGGCATCGGCGGCTCGGCGCTGGGGCCGGCGCTGGTGGTTGATGCCCTGGCGCGCGATGGCGCGATGGTCGACGTCCACATCGTCTCGAATATCGATGGCTGCGCGCTCGAGGGGGCCTTCGAGGCCTGCGATCCGGCGACCACGCTGATCGCGGTCGCCTCGAAAACCTTCACCACCACCGAGACGATGACCAATGCCAGCAGCGCGCTGGCCTGGCTGCGCGAGAACAGTGTCGACGATCCCTATGGCCGCGTCGTGGCGCTGACCGCCAATCCCGACGCGGCGGTCGAATGGGGCGTCGACGAGACGCGGATCCTGCCTTTCGCCGAGTCGGTCGGCGGGCGCTATTCGCTGTGGTCGTCGATCGGTTTTCCCATTGCGCTCGCGCTCGGCTGGCCGGATTTCGCCGAGTTCCTCGACGGCGCCGCGGCAATGGACGCGCATTTCCGCGATGCCGACGGCGCGGACAACCTGCCGCTGCGCGCGGCCTTCGCCGACCAGTATTACACGCGGATCCGCGGCTGCCAGACGCGCGGCGTCTTCGCCTATGACGAGCGGCTGCGCCTGCTGCCCGACTATCTCCAGCAGCTCGAGATGGAATCGAACGGCAAGTCGGTGACGCTCGACGGTGCGCCGGTGGACGGCCCGACCGCGCCGATCACCTGGGGCGGGGTGGGCACCGATGCGCAGCACGCCGTGTTCCAGCTGCTCCACCAGGGCACGAACCTCGTGCCGGTGGACTTCATCGCGTCGATCGCGCCCGGCGACGCGCTCGATCCCGCGCATCACCGGATCCTGCTGTCGAACTGCTTCGCGCAGGGCGCCGCGCTGATGGCCGGGCGCGCCAACGCCGACGACGGCGCGCGTGCCTATCCGGGCGACCGGCCTTCGTCGACGATCCTGCTCGACGATCTCAATCCCGCCACCCTCGGCGCGCTGATCGCCTTCCACGAGCATCGCACCTTCGCCAATGCCGTGCTGATGGAGATCAATCCCTTCGACCAGTTCGGCGTCGAGTTGGGCAAGGAAATCGCCAAGCAGATCGAGAAGGGCGGCGCCCAGTTCGACGCCTCGACAGAGGCGCTGCTCGCCGCTGCGGGGATAGCCTGATGGGCAGCGGTCGAGGCCCCGGTCCATGCGCAGACCGGAGCCTCGACCGCAGAATCGCGGCGCGCTGCTCGCCGCGAATTATGGTTAACAAATAACTCAACTTTCGCCGTAGACAATCCCCTGGCGATAGAGCGCGCGGCAGAAACGCCCGAATGAGCGGAGCTGCCGCGGGCGATTGCGGTCATGCGCAAAAGCGATTGGCAAGAGTGCGTGCCACCGCCCATATGCGCTCCGCAACAGGAGCGTTTCATGGCACAGTACGACTACGACCTTTTCGTCATCGGCGCGGGTTCGGGCGGGGTGCGTGCCAGCCGGATCGCGGCTTCGCACGGCGCCAAGGTCGCGGTCGCCGAGGAGCACCGGATCGGCGGCACCTGCGTGATCCGCGGCTGCGTGCCGAAGAAGCTCCTGGTCTACGGTTCGCACTTCGCCGAGGAACTGCAGGACGCCTCGCATTATGGCTGGTCGGTCGAGGGCATGAAGTTCGACTGGTCGGTGCTGCGCGACGCGGTTCTGCGCGACGTCACGCGCATCGAGACGGCCTACACGGCGACGCTCGACAACAACAAGGTCGACCATTTTCTCGAGCGTGCCACGATTACCGGGCCGCATGGTATAAAGCTCGCAAGCGGGCGTGAGATCACCGCCAAGTACATCCTGATCGCCACCGGCGCCTGGCCGGTCATGCCCGAGTTCGACGGCGTCGAGCACTGCATCACCTCGAACGAGGTGTTCCACCTCGAAAAGTTCCCCGAGCGCGTTGTCATCCAGGGCGCGGGCTACATCGCCATGGAATTCGCCGGCATCTTCAACGCGCTGGGTGCGCACGTCACCGTGATCAACCGCAGCGAGACCTTGCTGCGTGGTTACGACCAGGCGCTGCGCGACCGGTTGCTGCAGATCACCATGGCGCGCGGCATCGAATACAAGTTCAATTGCCCGCTGACCAAGGTCGAGAAGACCGCGGATGGCGGCCTCCTGGCGACGCCGGGCAAGCTCGAACCGCTCAAGGCCGACGTCGTCCTGATCGCCACGGGCCGCAAGCCCAAGACCGACGGGCTGGGCCTCGAGAACGCCGGCATCGAACTCGGTCCCAAGGGCGAGATCCCAGTCGACGACTACAGCAAGACCGCCTGCGACAGCATCTATGCGGTCGGCGACGTGACAGACCGCATCCAGCTGACCCCGATCGCGATCCGCGAAGGCCACGCCTTTGCCGACAGCGTGTTCGGCGGCAACAAGCGCAACACGGTCTACGACTGTGTGCCGAGCGCGGTCTTCTCGCAGCCGCCGCTCGCCGCGGTCGGCCTGACCGAGGGTGAGGCGCGCAACAAGTACGGCAACATCAAGGTCTATTCCGCCGATTTCCGCCCGATGAAGAACGTCTTCGCCAGCCGCCAGGAGCGCGGGCTCTACAAGATGGTCGTCGATGCCAATTCGGAGAAGATCCTGGGTATCCACATGATCGGGCCGGAATCGCCGGAGATCCTCCAGGCCGCAGCCATTGCCGTGCGCGCCGGGCTGACCAAGGCGGACTTCGACGCCACCGTCGCGCTGCACCCCTCGATGGCCGAGGAACTCGTGCTGATGCGCTGAGGGGAGCAACGCCTAAACCTGTCTCGTCACCCTGAACTTGTTTCAGGGCCTATCTCTCCTTCGGCATCGGAGTTCGCTGGAAAGGGCGGCGGCCTCGCTTCACTCCTGCGAGCTTCGAGTTTGCGGCTCCATGGGTGCTGAAACAAGTTCAGCATGACGAATAGGAAGGCGTTCAGGCTGCTGTGGCGGCGTTCTCTTTCCCTCTCCGCCCGAAGCCGCGCTCGAGCAGGGCGCGGAAGCGCGGCGTGTGGTGTTCGGTCAGCGTGGCGAAGACCGCGCTGGCAACGAGGATTACCGCCAGCACGAGCCCGAAGCCGACCGTACCGTTCTCGGGCTCGCGCAGCACGCGTAGCAGCTTGAGCAGCGGCCAATGGAGCAGGTATAGCGAGAACGACATGTTCGCCGAATAGCGCACCGCCGGCGCGATCCGCACGAGCACTGTGCCGCGGTCGAGTGTCAGCCTGCGCAAGCCGGCGAAGCCGAGCGCCAGCGCCAGGCCGAGCAGGAAATCGGTGATCGCCAGCATCGAAAAGCCCATGCGCCACGGCACGAAGCCCGCGATCACGTGGTAGAGCGGGCGCGAGATCATGGGCATGACAAAGAGCGCGGCCACGGCCAGGATGACGAAGGCAATGCCCAGCCAGAACGGCACCCGCCGCGCGATCGGCATCCGGGCCAGCGCGACGCCGATAAGCCAGACGGGAAACAGCAGCAGCACGTTGGGTCCGGCGATGGCGCCCAGCGCCGCCAGCCAGAACAGCCGCTGCCAGCCGCCGACGAAAGTCGCGATCGCGAACAGCGCGTAGAACCAGACTTCGTAGCAGAGCGACCAATAGGGCGGATTGGGCGCGAAGGCGGTTTGATAGGACTCGCTGAGGAACAGCAGCGCGTACAGCCACTCGCTGGCGGGGACGCCGACCGCATCCTCGCCGAAGATCGCCGTGGGTAGGATCAGGGCATCGAGCACCATGACCGCGAGCGATATCGCCAGGGCGGGAAGCGCCACGGGCAGGATACGCGCGGCACGGGCCACGGCATAGCTTGCCAGCGTCTGCGGCCGCGGCGAAGCCTTGGCGCGATCGACCGAGGCAGCGATGACCAGGCCCGAAAGCACGAAGAACACGATCACTGCATTGTGCTGGAACTGGGTCGAGAACGGATAGTAGCCGTCGTAGTGGCCGAGCTGCACGGCATGGCCGATCAGCACCACCAGCGCGGCGAGCGCGCGCACGAGGTCGAGTACGACGGACAGAGGTTGCGTTATGAAGGGAGCGTCGCGCATCGGACTCGCACAGTTGGGACAGACGAGGACTGGGGTCGTTGTCCCAACCGCTTCGGATGGGCGGCGCCCATAACGGAAAAGACGAAGATTGCCACGGGGCTTTCACGCAGGGCTCACTTGTCTCTGGCCGAGCGATCTTTTGCCCGCGATTGCCGCGCAGTTTTCACACGATCGTTTTAATCGCGCGGTTAAACCCTATTGACGCTGAGCGCCCCGCGCGCCTAGGCGCAAGTCCGCTTTCAGGAGGATTCTGCCCGCATGTCAGCCAATATTGCCGAAATGGAGCGTCGCCGGGCGGCGGCGAAGATGGGCGGCGGCCAGCGCCGCATCGACGCCCAGCACGCCAAGGGCAAGCTTACCGCGCGCGAGCGTCTCGACATCCTGCTCGACGAGGGCAGCTTCGAAGAGGTCGATGGCTACGTCGAGCACAACTGCGTCGACTTCGGCATGCACGAAGGCGAGAAGATCCCCGGTGACGGCGTCGTCACCGGCTCGGGCACGATCAATGGCCGCCTCGTCTACGTGTTCAGCCAGGACTTCACGGTCTTCGGCGGCGCCGTTTCCGAACGCCACGCGATGAAGATCTGCAAGATCATGGATGCGGCGATGAAGGTCGGCGCACCGGTGATCGGGCTCAACGATTCGGGCGGTGCGCGCATCCAGGAGGGCGTCGCGGCGCTCGCCGGCTATGCCGAGATCTTCCAGCGCAACGTCAACGCCTCGGGCGTGGTGCCGCAGATCAGCGTCATCATGGGCCCCTGCGCGGGCGGTGCGGTCTATTCGCCGGCGATCACCGACTTCATCTTCATGGTGAAGGACAGCTCGTTCATGTTCGTCACCGGTCCCGACGTGGTCAAGACCGTGACCAACGAGGTCGTCACCCAGGAGGAACTGGGCGGTGCGATCACGCATACGACCAAGACCTCGGTCGCCGACCTCGCGCTCGAGAACGACATCGAGGCGCTGCTCGCCACGCGCGAGATGTTCGACTACCTGCCGCTCAACAACCGCGAGGAAGTGCCCGAGCGTCCGTCGGCCGATCCGTGGGATCGCCTCGAGGACAGCCTGGACACGATTATCCCGGCGTCGGCGACGCAGCCTTACGACATGCACGAAGTGATCAAGAAGACGGTCGACGAGGGCGACTTCTTCGAGATCCAGCCGGGCTATGCCGCGAACATCATCTGCGGTTTCGGTCGCGTCGAGGGCCGTACCGTCGGCATCGTCGCCAACCAGCCGATGGTCCTGGCGGGTGTGCTCGACATCAACTCGTCGAAGAAGTCGGCGCGTTTCGTGCGCTTCTGCGACGCGTTCAACATTCCGATCGTCACCCTGGTCGACGTGCCCGGCTTCCTGCCCGGTACCAGCCAGGAGCACAACGGCATCATCAAGCACGGCGCCAAGCTGCTGTTCGCCTATGCCGAGGCGACCGTCCCCAAGATCACGATCATCACCCGCAAGGCCTATGGCGGCGCTTACGACGTCATGGCCTCGAAGCACCTGCGCGGCGATCTCAACTATGCCTGGCCCACCGCCGAGATCGCGGTCATGGGCGCCAAGGGCGCGGTCGAGATCATCTTCCGCGGCCAGGACGCCGATGGCATCGCCGCCAAGACCAAGGAATACGAAGACCGCTTCGCCAACCCCTTCGTCGCCGCGGCCAAGGGTTTCATCGACGAGGTGATCTACCCACATTCCACCCGTCGGCGCATCGCGCTCGGGCTTCGCAAGCTGCGCAACAAGCAGCTCGAGAATCCGTGGAAGAAGCACGACAACATTCCGCTCTGATTTTTGGCCGCCCCGGCATGCGGGGCCGCTTTGAGGAACAGGTCTATGGAAGACATCTACATCGTCTCTGGCGTCCGCACCGCGGTTGGTGACTTCGGCGGCTCGCTGAGGGGCTTCAAGCCATCGGAGCTCGGCGCCAAGGTCGCCAGCGAAGCGCTGAGCCGCGCCGGCGTCAGCGGCGGCGACGTCGAGCACGTCGTGTTCGGCCAGGTCGGCAACACCTCCGCGCGCGACGCCTTCCTGGCGCGCGTGATCGCGCTGCAGGCCGGCGTGCCCGAAGCGGTCCCGGCCTTCACGCTCAACCGCCTCTGCGGTTCGGGCGTCCAGGCGATCGTCTCGGCCGCGCAGATGATGAAGCTGGGCGAAGCTGCGATCACGATCGCCGGCGGTGCCGAGTCGATGACCAACACCCCGTTCCACGACCATTCGACGCGCTTCGGCCAGAAGATGGGCAACGTCGTGCTCGAGGACGCGCTGACGGTCGGCCTGTCCGATCCGATCGGCGACTATCACATGGGTATCACCGCCGAGAACGTGGCCGAGCGCCACTGCATCAGACGTGAAGATGCCGATGCGCTAGCCGTCACCAGCCACCAGCGCGCCGCGCGCGCGCAGGCCGAGGGTCGCTTCAAGGAGCAGATCCTCCCGATCGAGATCAAGACGCGCAAGGGCGTCGTCGTGTTCGACACCGACGAGCACGTGAAGGGCGACACCAACCTCGAGACGCTCGGCGGGATGCGCCCGGCGTTCAAGAAGGACGGCCTGATCACCGCGGCCAACGCCTCGGGCATCAACGACGGCGCCGCTGCGGTCGTGCTCGCCACGGGCGCTGCGGTCGATGCCAAAGGTCTCAAGCCGCTCGCGCGGATCGTCGCCTGGGGCCATGCCGGCGTCGAGCCCGCCTATATGGGCGAGGGCCCGATCAAGGCCGTGCCGATCGCGCTCAAGCGCGCCGGCCTGACGCTCGACCAGATCGACGTCATCGAGAGCAACGAAGCCTTCGCGGCGCAGGCTGCTGCGGTGGCCAAGGTGCTCGGCTTCGACCCCGAGAAGGTCAATCCGAACGGTTCGGGCGTCAGCCTCGGCCATCCGGTCGGTGCGACGGGCTGCATCATGACCGTCAAGGCGATCTACGAGCTCAAGCGGACTGGCGGCAAGTACGGCCTGATCACGATGTGCATCGGCGGCGGCCAGGGCATCGCCATGGTCATCGAGAACGTCGAATGAAGCTCGGCCGTCTCAACCACATCGGCGTCGCGACGCCCGATCTCGACGCCTCGATCGCCTTCTACCGCGACGTCATGGGCGCGACCGACGTGACCGAGCCTTTCGTGCTCGAAAGCCAGCAGGTTCGCGTCTGTTTCGTCAATACGCCGGGCGAGAACGGTACCGCTGGCACGCAGATCGAACTGCTCCAGCCGACCGCCGCCGACAGCGCCGTCGGCAAGTGGCTCGAGAAGAACCCGCTCGGGGGCCAGCACCACATCTGCTACGAAGTGCCAGACATTCTCGAAGCCAAGGCCTGGTTCGAGAAGCTGGGCAAGCGCGTGCTCGGCGAGCCGCGCATCGGCGCGCACGGCACGCTCATCTTCTTCGTCCACCCGAAGGACATGGGCGGCCAGCTGACCGAGATCATGGAGACGCCGAAGGGCGCGCACTGAGCTGCCGCTTGCGGCACGGCCTAATGTGAAGAGTGGAACGATGACCGACAAACCGACTAGCGAAGCAGGGCCGACGATCGAAGCCTGGGAAGCCGCCAAGGCGAAGGAGGTCAAGGGCAAGGACCTGACCTGGAACACGCCCGAAGGCATCGCGGTCAAGCCGCTCTACACGGCCGAGGACGTCACGGTGGATCCGGGCCTGCCGGGCTTCGCGCCGTTCACGCGCGGCGTGCGCGCCTCGATGTACGCGGGCCGTCCCTGGACGATCCGCCAGTACGCGGGCTTCTCGACCGCCGAGGAATCGAACGCGTTCTACCGCCGCAACCTCGCAGCGGGCCAGAAGGGCCTGTCGGTCGCCTTCGATCTCGCCACGCACCGCGGCTATGACTCGGATCACCCGCGCGTGGTCGGCGATGTCGGCAAGGCCGGCGTGGCGATCGACTCGGTCGAGGACATGAAGATCCTGTTCGACGGCATCCCGCTCGATCAGATGTCGGTCTCGATGACGATGAACGGCGCGGTGATCCCGATCCTCGCGTTCTTCATCGTCGCCGGCGAAGAGCAGGGCGTCGAGCGCAAGCTGCTCGACGGGACCATCCAGAACGACATCCTCAAGGAGTTCATGGTCCGCAACACCTACATCTACCCGCCCGAGCCGAGCATGCGGATCATCTCGGACATCTTCGGCTACACCAG
>SECS01000146.1 GCA_004211435.1 Novosphingobium sp.
CCAGCGAGGCGCTGCCGTCCGATTTCCTGCTCGGCCAACTCGGCCAGCGGCCCGGCGATCAGCCCCGCGACCACGGCGTCGCGATCGCTCGAAAGATGCCGCGTCACCGGCAGGATCACGATCGCGCCGATGATGGTGTAGCTGGCATAGGTCAGCCCGCCCTCGAGCCAGTTGCCGCCGCCGGCCGCGGGCTGCGCGAAAGCCGCGGCGATGCGGTCTCCGAAGCTCGTCAGCGCGAGCACCAGGAACACCGCATAGACGCCGTAGAGCAGCACCGAGACCCAGGCGAACAGCCGCTCGACCGAGGCGTTGCCGAAAGCGGCAAAGCCGGCAATGCCGATCATCAGCGCGACCGTCCCGAGGATCGGCGTCAATCCGAGCGTGCGATGGGCGATCTCCCCCGCCGCCGCGCCGAAGACGGCCAGCAGCAGAACGACGAAGAGGCCATAGCCGATCTCGAAGGCGATCCAGCCACGGCCGAGCAGCCCCTTGAAGAAAGCGCGATAGTCGTGCGCCTGCGTAGCGCGCGCGAAAAGGAAAGTGGCGACGCAGACCGCGCTCCAGATCGCGGTGGCCAGCACCATGGCAGCCAGGCCGCCCCAAGGGCCGGCTGGGAGAAAGAACTCGGCGATCTCGCGGCCGGTCGCATAGCCGCCGCCGATGACGACGGCCTTGAAGGCGAGCCCGGGCAGGAGAAGCCGCTTGAACCGGCTCTCCCGTTGCCCCGGCGCTCCCCCCACGGAACTCATCCGGCGCAGGCGTCGAGCAGGCGTTCGAACTTAGCACCGCCGCGCATCGGATCGGCGGCGGGCAGCCCGGTTTGCTGCGCGATCGCGGTGATTTCGGCCGCGGCCTCTGCAGCGGTCATGCCCGCCGTGTTGAGGCTGATGCCCGCGCAGCGGATCGCCGGATTGGTCAAGCGCCCCAGCGCTTCTGTCTGCAAGATGACCGCCTCGATCGTTGGAATACCGAAACCCGGCAGGCCGAGGATAGCCTGGCGGCCCGGCTGGTGGCAAACCACGAAGAGATCGGGCTGGCTGCCGTGGAGCAGGCCCAGCGAGACCGCGGCATAGGCCGGGTGGAACAACGAGCCCTGCCCCTCGATCACGTCGATATGCGCGGGATCGGCAGCCGGGCTCAGCAATTCGGCAGCGCCGGCGACGAAGTCCGCGACGACCGCGTCGATGGGCATGCCGCTGCCCGCGATCATAATGCCGGTCTGGCCCGTCGCGCGGAAAGTCGCGTCGAGCCCGCGCGCTGCGAGGCCGCGCGCGATCGCCAGCGCCGTATATTTCTTGCCGAGCGCGCAGTCGGTGCCGACCGTCAGCAGGCGGCGCCCTGTGCGTGGCTGCCCGGTGGCGACCGGGATACCCTCGGGCGGCGTGCGCACGTCGACCAGGCGGCGGCCCTTGGCCTCGGCGAGCGTTCGCAGCTCGGGATCGGCATTGAGCTTGGCGTGGAGTCCCGCGACAATGTCTAACCCGGCCTCGAGCGCCGCGATCAGGGTCGGCCGCCAGTGCGAAGGGATCAAGCCGCCAGGGCTGGCGACGCCGAGCAGCAGCGCACGCGCGCCTTGGCCATAGGCCTCGCCGAGCGTCAGTTCGGGAAGTCCGGTCGAGACTTTCGCGCCCGGCAGCGTCAGTTCACCCACGCAACGATCGGGCGCCCAGTCGCGTAGGCCGAAGGCGGTCTTGGCGAAGCCCGGCTCGACCGTATCGCCAAGGAACAGGAGATAGGGGCCGGGCAGCATCACACTGCCCGGCACATCGACTTCGGGTCCATCGATCAGTCCGGCCCTGGCTTCAGTATTGGGCACTGAGCGAGAGCCCGAAGGTACGCGGCCGGATCACGCCGGTCGAAAGGGCGCCGCCCGGATTCAACGGCAGGCCGCTCGCGGTCAGCGAACCGGTCGAGGTCTTGCCCTCGGCATCGGTGAGGTTGCGGGCATAGGCCTCGATCGAAAAGCGGCCGAAGTCCACACCGGCGCGCAGGTCGAGCGTGACGTAGGACGGAAGCTGGCGCTGCCGGCCGTTGGCGGTCCGATAGGTCGCATCGAAGCCGCCGCTCTGCTTGGACAGATAGCGCAGCGAACCGCCGATGAAGGCCTTGGTATCGCCGCCTAGGCCCCAGTCGTAGCTCGGGTTCACCGAGACCGCGTACTTCGGGGTGAAGGGAAGCTGATCGCCCTTGCGACCGCCGACCAAGGCCGGCGCATCGCCGGTAAGGCGCGCATCGGTGTAGGCGCCGTTGAGCGAAACGACGAAGCCGGCGGTCGGCCGCAAGGTGGCGGTGAATTCGGCGCCGTCGCTCTTGGCGCTCGAGCCGTTGATGTTCACGCCGAAGCCGTTGACGACGGTGAGCAGCTGGATCTTGTTCCAGTCGATATGAAACACCGAGAGGTCGAGCGCGAAGCTGCGATCGGCGGTCTCACCCTTCACGCCCGCTTCGTAGCTGACCGCCGTATCGGGATCGAAGCTCGCGGGCGTGCCCGCCGGCGCGTTCGGCGCGATCACGTTCGGGCCGCCCGGACGATAGCCCTTGGCGACGCGCGCATAGACCGTCGCGCGATCGGAGAACTTGAGCTTCGGCGCGACCGAATAGGTGAATACGTTGTCCGATGAACGCAGGTTCGAGTTGACCGGAACGTTGCCCGCAAGAACCCCCGCCGCGGCCTGGCTGGCGACCTGGGTGTTGTGGCTGTAGCGCCCGCCGAAGTC
Organism: Novosphingobium sp.; assembly: GCA_004211435.1. Lineage (GTDB taxonomy): Bacteria > Pseudomonadota > Alphaproteobacteria > Sphingomonadales > Sphingomonadaceae > Novosphingobium > Novosphingobium anseongense. Next base: position 2,718 of record SECS01000146.1, read on the forward strand.
GATATCGAACCGCTCACCCAGATGCAGCGTGCCGTTCGCGAAGCCGGCATATTCGCGGTACTTCGACGTGATGTCGACGTGGCCCAGCACGAAGGGAAAGGCGATCGCGGTCGTCGTGCCCGGGGTGTAGGCGGCGTAGTCCTGGAGGATCAGCCCCTTCTCGTCGTTGAAGAAGCCGCCGATCAGCCATTCGAACGTGTCGTTCGAATGCGACGACAGCCGGACCTCCTGAGTCCACTTGCGGTTGTTGGTCTTCTGGTTGAGCACGAATTCGTTGGCCGGCGCGCCGAGCAGCGCGCGCACGAGGCCGCTCAGGTTGAAGGTCGCGTCGTCGCGGAAGGACTGCTTCTGCGTGGCATAGCTGGTCGAGCTGGTCAGCGTCGCGAAGCCGAGATCGGCATTGATCGTGGCGTTGTAGACCCGGTAGTCGACATTGGAGAACTCGGGCGAGAACTGCGACTGGGTCTGGCGGCCGTAGAGCGTCGCAAGCGTATTGGGATCGCTTTCCACCGAAGAGGCCGCGTTGACGCGAATGTTCTGGAGGAAGGCACTCAGGCGGAGGTCGAAAGCCTCGCTCGGCTTGAACAGCAGCGAGACGCGTCCGCCGTAGCTCTCGGAATCGTTGATGTTGCTCGCGACGTCCGAGGTGATCGGCGTGGTGTACGAGGTTCCGCTCGTGCCGATGGAATCGATCCAGCCGCCGTTCTTGTGATAGAAACCGGCGGCGCGCAGCGCGAGCGTATCGCCCAGCGGCAGGTTGGCCACGGCATTGCCGTGATAGGAGGCCTCGCCCCCGCGCGTGGTCTCGACGGCAGCGCGCACGCGGCCCTCGACCTTCCCGAGCACGGGCTCGTTGGTCACGTACTTGATCAGGCCGCCCAGGGTGCTGGCGCCGTAGAGCGTGCCCTGCGGGCCGCGCAGCACTTCGACGCGGGCGATGTCGAAAGTGTCGAAGTCACCGGCAAGGACCGCGCCATTGGCCAGCGCCGTCGACGAACCGAACGGCGTCTCGTCGACGTAAACGCCGACGGTCGAGGCCACGCCGCCGGTGTTGAGGCCACGTAGCACGATGCGTCCCGCACCGGGCGTGGACTGGTTGACCTGCAGACCCGGCACGTAGCTGAGGAAATCCTGGAAGCTGTTGGCCTGCGAGCGTTCGAGCAGATCGCTCGATACGACCGAGATCGACTGCGGCACGTCGATCAGCGTCTGCTCGCGCTTCTGGGCCGTGACCACGATCACGTCGTTGTCGTCCATGGTGGCCGTGATCGACGATTGCGCGTGCGCGGGAACCGCGGCGATCGCCATGGCTCCAGCGGAAATCAGCAGAGTGCTGCGAAATAGTCTCATTTTATAGTTCCTCCCGAAAATCGGTCCCATCGGGGACGTAAGGCGCCAGGCAGGTCCGCTCGGTTCCGGGTCGAGAAGCGATCGCTTCGTTGCCGCGGGCCGGAGAGGCCTTCCCCCTCCCGGAACGCCATTTCGATATTTTTATCCTGATAAGGACAATATTGTCTTTGCAAGAAAACTGTCAATCCATTTCAGCGTCGATGCGCCTGTCATGCTCGACTGCCTCTGTCGGCGCGCTCAGCAGCCGCAGGAGCAGTGATGCCAGCACCGCCAGGACCGCCAGCAGCACGAAGAAGGCCGCGTGATCGAGCCCGCTCCACAGCGCCCCGACCAGCCCGGCGCTGAGGCTGCCGGTGAAGGTGATCAGGAACCAGGCCGCCACCGTCGTTGCGCCCAGACTGAGCGGCGCGAGCCGTGCGAAGAGCCCAAGCCCCGTCGGCAGAATGAACAGTTCACCGAAGGTGAAGACCAGGAAGAACAACGCCAGCCACAGCCAGTTCGCGCGACCGTCGCCGGTGGCCCAGGCTATCGCAGCGAGCATCAGGTAGGCCGCCGCGACGATCAGCGCGCCGGTGGCCATGCGCCGGAGCGGCGCGGCGTCCTGGCCGGCCTCGGCCCGCCCACGCCAATAGCGCAGCAGCGGCGGCGTCAGCAGCATGACGACCAGCGGGTTCAGCGATTGGAACCAGGTCATCGGAATGGTGAAACCACCGGCGGCGCGGTCGATCCCGCTATCGGCCCAGAGCGCAACGGTATTGCCGACCTGCTCGTAGGCCGAACGGAACAGCGTCACCGCGACACCGATGCCGAACAGCAGCGCCAGGATGCGCGGGGTAAAGGCCGGCCCCCGCGGCGCGGCGGCCGGATCGATCGTCCGCGGCCGCTCGGGCGGCAGGTAGCGCTGGCCCGAGAGATAGATGACGAGGCCCACGGCCATGCCGATCCCGGCGATGCCGAAGCCGTAGTGCCAGCCATAGAGTTCGCCCACGGTCCCGCAGATCAGCGGCGCCAGGAATCCGCCGATGTTGATGCCAACGTAATAGACGTTGTAGGCCCAGCCGCGCCGCGGGTCCTGCGGTTTGTAGAGGTCACCGACCTGGCTCGGCAGGCTCGGCAGGAACAGGCCGTTGCCCAGCGCGATCGTGATCAGCGCCACGTAGAACAGCGGCTCGAAGGTCATCATGAAATGGCCGACGCACATCACGCTGGCACCCAGCATGATCGCGCGGCGCTTGCCGAGCAGGCGATCGGCGATCAGCCCGCCGAAGATCGGGGTGAAATAGGCACCGGCCGTATAGGCACCGTAGATGAACGACGAGGTGCCCTGCCCGAGCAGCAGCTCCTTGGTCATGTAATAGACCAGTAGCGCGCGCATGCCGTAGTACGAGAACTGCTCCCACATGTTGGTGAGGAACAGCACGGTCAGCCCGCGCGGCTGGCCGAACCAGGTTTTCTCGTCGGTCATGCGGCGACGGGCGCGCCCGAACCCCAGACTTCGGGCCCGGCCCAGATGTCGCCCTCGGCATAGGTCACGCCGGGCTGGCGATCCTGCGCGAGGAAGGTCGGCCCGTCGAGGTCGACGACATCGCAGAGCTGGCCGAGCACGAAGCCGGGCGCCATGGCCAGGCTCGTGCCGACCATGTTGCCGACCATGACCTCGAGCCCGAGTTCGCGCGCCTTCGCGGCCATCAGCAGCCCCTCGGTCAGCCCGCCGCACTTGTCGAGCTTGATGTTGACCACCTGGAAGCGCCCGACCGCGCCGTCGAGATCGGCGAGCGACAGCAGGCTCTCGTCGCCGGCGATCGGGATCGGTGAGACGAAACCATCGAGATCGGCCTCGCGTCCGCGCGCCAGCGGCTGCTCGATCAGCGACACACGCTCGGCGACCATGGCCTCCACGAGCGCCGGCAGGTCGGCGATCGTGAAACCCTGGTTGCCGTCGACGCCCAGCCAGACATCGGGCCGTGCGGCGCGGATCGCCCGGACACGCGCCACGTCGAGATCGAGTTCGCCGGTCAGCTTGATCTTGATCGCCTTGGCGCCGGCATAGCCGGTCGCGCCGCGCGCCATGACCTCGGGCGTGTCCGCGCCCAAGGTGAAGGTCGTGCGCAGCGCGCGCGGCGTCGCCTGGCCAGCGAGCTGCCAGACGGGCAGGCCCGCCCGGTTCGCCTCAAGCTCCCACAGCGCGCAGTCGACTGCGTTGCGCCCGCCGCCCGGCGGCATGATCGCGCGCAGTTCCTCGCGGCTCGCGCCGGCCTCGATCGCGCCGCGCGCCGCCTCGACCGCCGCGAGCATATGCGGCACGTCGTCGCCGAGGAAGAAGACGCCGCCACCCTCGCCGCGCCCCTGGTAGGTGCCGTCGTCAAGCGTGACGACGATCACGTCCGAACTCTCGAACACGTGGCCGGCAATCCGGAACGGCTGCGCCAGCCGCAAGGTCTCGGTGGCGACGGTAAGCTTGAGCTGGCCCATCAGTAGGCGACCGTCATCGCGAGAAGACCGAAGGTCACCGCGAAGTAGAGCACCATCAGCGCGGCGAGCACGAGCAGCACGCTCCACAGCTTGCCCGTCCACTTGCGCCCGCCCGTCCAGGCGGCCCAGGCGTTCCAGCCGGCGATCGGCAGCGCGCCGACGAAGACCACGGCGCCGAGCACCTGCAGCAGCCACAACCAGGGATCGAGCCCGCCCGCGAGCGCGCTCGGGCTCTGCATCAGCATCGAGAAGGCCGCAACCCAACCGCCCAGCACGGCGAGCGTCGCGCCGGCCATCACCCGAACGGCGCGATAGGCCTTGAGCGCTGAGCCTTCGAGCCCGAGTTCGGCCTTGTAGCGGCGGCGCTGGAACCAACCCCAGGGCCAGGCGATCAAGGTCAGCGCCAGAACGCCGAGGCTCGCGTAGAGCGCAGGCAGGATCCAGGCGCTCGAACGGCTGGTCGGCACGCGGTCGAACACTTCGAACGGCGAGAAGAAGTCCATCGACCAGCGCACGACCTGACCGTTCTCGACCTTGGCGGCGAGGCGGTCGTGGCCGAACTTGTCGCGCCAGACGAAGGGGGCGATCTCGACCCATTCGCGCGGACGATCGTTGGCGCCCTTGAGACCGGGGATCACCAGTTCGCCCTTCTCGTTCACCGCGACCTTGAACTGGCCGAGCAGGTTGATCACCGAGAAGTAGTTGGTCTCCCACCGACGGCTCGCGTCCCACATGCCGACCATCATCTGCGCGTGCTGCTTGGCGGTCTTGGCGTCGACGCGGCCGTCGGGCAGGCTCTGGTCGGGGAAGTAGCGATCGGCGAAATCCATGAACAGCGCGTTGCGCAGATCGCCCGCGGCGCCCTGCTTGCCGGCGCTGTTGAACGAGACGTAGAAGCCGACGCCGTCCTTCATGAACAGGTGCAGCGAGGTGTGGAAGGCCTCGAGATCGCCGAGATGGGCGATGACTTCGCGGCCGTTCACGTTGGTCTCGAAGAAGCCCAGTTCCATGCGGTTGAGTGGCGGCACCAGCGAGAGGGGATCGACCTTCGCGAGCGGGCTGTCGTGCATCATGTCGGCGGTTTCGGGCCGGAGAATCTGCTGGCCGTCGATCTCGCCGCGCTGCAGGTGCGCGATCATGAAGCGGCCCATGTCGGTACCCGAAGCCGAGAGCGAACCCGCAGGCCAGGGGCCGACGATCTCGAAGCCTTCGTTGACCTTGCCGCCCGGCTTATAGCCGACCGACATGTCGGTCGCGATCGCCGCGGGCAGCGGCTGGCGCATCGACGAATGACGCATTCCGAGCGCACCCAGGACGTGCCGGTCGGTATAGGTCGCGAACTCCTCGCCCGAGGTGCGCTGGACGATATAGGCCGCGAGCGTCGTGCCCCAGTTCGAATAGGCGGGGGTCGAGCCGGGTACGAAGATCTGCTTGGGCACCGCGCGCTTGAGATAGTCCCCGAGCGCCAAGTCCCACTTCTTGTCGAAATAGATGATGCCCTTGCCGGTTTCCTCGAAACCGCCGGTGTGCGTGATGAGCTGGCGCATGGTCACGGGCTTGCCGTGCTCGGCGGGGATCTTGAAGTCGAGGTAGGCGTTGACGTCGCGGTCGAGGTCGATCCTGCCCTGCTCGACCTGCTGCATCACCGCGGTCCAGGTGATCAGCTTCGAAACCGAACCCGGGCGAAACAAGGTACGCGTAGGGTCGACGGGCTTGCGCTTGGCGACGTCGGCAT
>SECS01000023.1 GCA_004211435.1 Novosphingobium sp.
GTCATGCCGGTGACGGCGAACTTGGTCGCGACGTAGGAACTCAGGTGCGAGACACCGGCGAGTCCGTCGATCGAGGAGATGTTGACGATCGAGCCGCCGCCGCGCGCTGCCAGGGCCGGCACCGCTGCGCGCACGCCCAGCCAGACGCCGTTGAGATTGAGATCGATCACCTTCTGGTGCGCCGCCACGGGCGTCGTCTCGATCGGTCCGCCGGTGCCATCGCCGGCGTTGTTGACGAGCACGTCGATGCCGCCGTGATCGGCGACGACGCCATCGATCGCTGCGCTCCAGCTGTCGGGATCGGTGACGTCGAGCGCGACGAAGGCTGCGCCGATGCTCGTCGCCAGCGCCTGGCCTTTCTCGCGCTGGATGTCGCCGATCACCACCACGGCATCGTGCTCGCGGAACTTGCGCGCGATTGCCGCACCGATGCCCTGTGCGCCGCCGGTCACCAGCGCGACCTTGCCCGAAAGCCTGCCCATCCTCGTCTCTCCCCTGCGGGAATCGCCCGCTTGCCGTCAGCCTAGTTGCCCGCACCGGCAATGGAACCGCGCGCGGGCTTGTCGCGGCTCCGGCGGCGGTGTTCCATATATACGCAAAAACCGCGCGGCACGGCGCGGCGGGGAGGAACGCGCGATGAAGCTGGGCATCACGACCAACTACACCTGGTTCGGTCCGCCGGTCACCGCGCTCGCGCAGACGATCGAGTCGCTCGGTTTCGAGTCGATGTGGATGGGCGAGCATCCGATCATCCCGGTCGCGGCGGCCGAGGCCGAGCGCTACGGCGTGCCGCTGCCGCCCAACTACCGCCACATGCCCGCCTTGTTCGTCAGCCTCTCTGCCGCAGCGGCGGTGACCAGCAAGATCCGGCTCGGCACCAACATCTGCCTCGTCCCCCAGCGCGATCCGCTGCTGCTGGCCAAGGAGGTGGCGACGCTCGACCGTATCTCGGGCGGCAGGGTGAGCTTCGCCTATGGCACCGGCTGGATCGAGGAAGAGGCGCCGGTCTTCGGCTATCGCTTCGACAAGCGGCTCGGCCGCACGCTCGACTTCATGCGTGCGGTCCAGACGCTCTGGGCCGAGGGCGATCAGGGCTACGAGGGCGAGCATATCTCTTTCCCACCGGTGCACTGCTATCCCAAGCCGCTGCAGAAGCCGCTGCCCGTGCTGATCGGCTCGGGCAACGACAAGACCGACAACACCAAGATCCTGCGCCGCGTCGCCCGCACGGCGGACGGCTGGCTGCCCTCGTTCCTGAGCCCGGCGCAGATGCGCGAGCAGCTTAGCCTGTTGAAAGAGTTCTGCGCGGAGGAAGGGCGCGATTTCGCCGCGCTCGACATCTCGCTGATCGTGCCCGCGATCAGCTTTGGCGTCGGCGACCTGCCGCCCTGGGGTGCGGGCGCCTACGACAATCTCGAGCCGGTGAACGCGAAGGAACTCGTCGCCGAATATGCGGAGGCCGGGGTCGGGCGCATTCTCGTCGGTGTCAACGACATGGAAGACGACGGCGCGTTCAAGGCGCTCGAGGACGTCGCCAAAGGGATGGGCCTGCTGTGAGCGGGCCGTTCGATCGCCTGAGCCTGGCGGGCCGCGTCGTCCTGATTACCGGCGCGACCGGAGGCATCGGCAGTGAAACCGCAAGGCTATGCGCGGCGCGCGGGGCGGCCGTGGTGCTCGCCGACCTGAATGCCGAGGCGGGCGAGGCGCTGGTCGGCGCGATCCGCGTGGCGGGCGGGCAGGCGGCTTTCGTGCGCACCGATGTCGGCGCGGAAGCCGATGCCGCAGCGATGGTGCGCTTCGCGGTCGAGACCTTCGGTGGGCTTCACGCATCTTTCAACAACGCCGGGATCGATACGGGACACCTGTCCGTCGCCGATACGCCGCTCGAACAGTGGCAGCGCAATCTGGGCACCAACCTGACCGGCACCTTCCTCTGCATGAAGCACGAGATCGCGCACATGCTTGCGCACGGCGGCGGCGCGATCGTCAACACGGCCTCGACCTCGGGCGCGATCGCGACGGTGACCTCGGCCGACTATACCGCGGCCAAGCACGGCGTCGTCGGGGTCACGCGCTCGGCCGCGGTCGACTACAGCGCGCGGGGCATCCGTGTGAATGCGGTCCTGCCCGGCGGGATCGCGACGCCGATGCTGATGGGCGCGCTCGTCGGCAACGATCCGCTGCGCAGGGTGATCGAGGCGAGCCACCCGATCGGCCGCATCGGCGAGCCGCACGAGGTGGCCGAAACGGCGGCTTTCCTGCTGTCAGACGCGGCCTCGTTCATTACCGGCGCCTGCATCATGGTCGACGGCGGCTTCACGACCCAGTGAGCCGCGCGCCGGCGAGCGCCGCCGCGATACCCTCGGTCAGGGTCGTTCGGATAATCTCCACGGGCCAGTCCTGGGGTGCGACGATAGCCTGAAGCGAAATCCCCTGGACGATCGAGTTGAGCAGGCGGCTGGCCTTGGCGAGATCGTGCCCTTCGCCATATGTCGCGCGCAGCAGCCGCGCGATGTCGGCGATCCCCGCGGCGGTGGCGTCGCGAATGATCGCGGCGAGGCCTTCGTCGCGCGCCGCGGCGTCCCAGAAGGCCAGGTAGGCACGCCAGCGGCGGACGTTGGCCGGGCACCAGGCGGTGAAGGTCAGCAAGGCGTGGACCGGATCGTCGGGATGTTCGACGAAGGCCTGGTCGAACCGCGCGTCGCCCTGAGCCGAGAGCACGGCGAAGCTCCAGACGAGCAGCTCCTGCTTGCTCGCGAAATAGTGCGTCACCGCGGCCGTGCTGAATCGCGCTTCGCTTGCGATGCGGCGGATCGTCGCCGCGCCGATGCCCTCGGCAGCGATCACGTCGATTGCGATCTCGGCGATGTGGCGGCGGCGGGCGTCGTGGTCGATGGCCATCGGCAGCACATCCGGCAGGTGAGGGGCGGGCGCAAGCGTTCAGGCTCTGCCCCCGGCGGCAAGCCATGTTGCCTTGGCGCGAACCGCGACGAAGGGGAGAAATTGATTCGCTTGGGTTTAAAACGCGCGTTGTACGCCGCGCCCTAAATTCGTGTTGAATTACCGGCGTTTATCGCGAGTTTCGGGCTCACAAGAAAACACGAGAGAGGATCCCATGACGGCGCTCCAGCACGGGCTGTTCATCGCCCCCTACCACGATGTCACCGAGAGCCCGACGATCGGCCTGCGCCGCGATCTGGAAATCGTCGAGCACGTCGAGAAGCTGGGGTTCGCCGAGGCCTGGTTCGGCGAGCATCATTCGACCGGCTGGGAGACGATCGACTCGCCCGAACTGATGATCGCCGCCGCCGCCGAGCGCACGAGCCGGATCCGGCTGGGTACCGGCGTCGTCTCGATGCCCTACCACAACCCGCTGATGGTCGCGAACCGCATCCTCCAACTCGATCACATGACGATGGGCCGCGTGATCTTCGGCATGGGGCCGGGACTGCTGCCGACCGATGCCGAGATGATCGGGGTCGACATCAAGTCGCTACGATCCAAGCTCGAAGAGGTGGCGCAGATCATCGTGCCGCTGCTCTCGGGCGAGGAGGTCACCCACGAGACGAGCTGGTACAAGCTCGACAAGGCGCGCACGCACCTGCGGCCCTATACGCAGCCGCATCCCGAGATCGCCGTCGCCAGCGCGATCACGCCATCGGGCGGCATGCTCGCGGGCAAGTATGGGTTCGGCATGCTCTGCGTCGCCGCGACCGAGACCGCGGGCTTCGACGTGCTCGACGAGAACTGGAAGATCGCCCAGCAGATGGCCGAGGAGTACGGCACGCGGATGGACCCGGCCAAGCTGCGCCTGGTCGTGCCGATGCACATCGCCGCCACGCGCGAACAGGCGCGCAAGGACGTCGAACAGGGGCTGGCGCGCTGGGTCGAATATTTCGATCGCGTCGCGCCCGCGGGCATGCGCGGCATGAGCGGAGCCGGCGATCCGGCGGAACTGCTGGTGAACGCCGGCCGCGCGGTGATCGGTACGCCCGAGGACGCGATCACGATGATCGAGCGGCTCCAGGCCAAGCAGGGGGCCTTCGGCGTGATCCTGTTCCAGTCGCACAACTGGGCCGAATGGGAAGAGACCAAGAAGAGCTACGAGCTCTACGCCCGCTTCGTCATGCCGCACTTCGCCGGGACCAACCGCAATCGCCAGGCATCCTACGCGGCGCTCGAAAGCAACATCGACCGGCTCGAGAGCGAACGGACCAAGGGTGCCGAGGCGGCGTTCAAGGCCTGGGAAGACAAGACCGGGCGGAAAGCTTGATTTGCTAACGATCCTCCCCCTTAGGGGGAGGGGCCCCCCCCTCCGTCAGGCCTGCGGCCTGCCACCTCCCCTTGCAGGGGAGGATCTGCGGATCGCCTACTTCGGCTCTTCCACGCCCTCGGGCAGGACCAGAACCTCGATCTCGTCCTTGGGATCCAGGTAGCGCAGAACCATCGCCTGGATGTCGGCCGTGGTCAGCATCTGGAGGCGGGCCTCGGCCTGGAGATAGCGATCGATCTCGGCAGGCTCGGTCTGCGCGCGGTCGACGAGGCTGAGCCAGCCACCGTTGCTCTTGAGCCCGTTCTGGATCGCCTCGATCATCGGCGCGCGGGCGCGTTGGAGGATGTCGTCGCTGACCGGCGCGGCGCGCAATTCGGCGATCGTGTCGAGGATCGCGGCGCGCGTTGCGGGCACTTCGTGGACATCGACCGAGGCGGCGATGCCGAATACGCCATAGTCCTTCCAGAAGCGCGACAGAGTCGATGCGGCGCTGGGGCTGTAGGCCTTGCCGAGCTTCTCGCGCAGCGTGTCGGTCAGCTCGATGCGGACGATGCGTTCGAGCAGTTCGAGCGTCAGCGACTGGACAGGATCGCTGTCGTCGCGCGTCGGCCAGGTCAGCCGCAGCAGTGCCTGATCCTTTGGGCCGGTATGGCGGATCACGCGTGGCTTCTCGTTCTTGGTGAAGGGACGGTTGCGCTGGGCCGTATAAGGCTTGAACTCGGCCTCGCGCGGGGCGATCGCACCGAAGGTGCCGCCGACCAGGGCGATCGCCTGGTCCTCGTCGATATCGCCGACGATCCCGATCTCGATCGCGCCGTGCGCGAGCCGATCGCCAATGTCGGTCTTGAGCTTGTCGAAGGTCAGCTTGCGATAGGCTTCGACCGGCTGCAGCGTGAAGCGCGGGTCGTTCTCCGAAAGAATCCCGCCGATGCCGTTGCTCAGCGCGGAGTTGGGGGTCGCGTTGCGCTGCGCGAAGAAGTTGTTGATGTTGAGCCGGTACTGGATCTCGCCCTCGGGGCGATAGCCGGCGTCGGTGACGAAGGCGGCCATGACCTGGAGCTGGAGTTGCAGATCGCGCGGCGTGGTCTGCGCCGAGGCGACGAAGGTCTCGGGCGTGGAGGAGATTCCGGTCGACACGGTGTGGCCGGCGAGGATCGATTGCAGATCGTCCTGGCTGTGCTTGCCGAGGCCGCCGACAGGCAGGGCCGAGACCATCTGCGTTGCCAGCGGATTGTCGCGCGTGTTGAGCATGTCGCCGCCGTCGACGCTGACCTGGACAAGGATCCGGTCCTTGTCGATATCGGTCTTCTTGAGGTTGAGACGCACGCCGTTGATGAAGCGCACCTCACGAATGCCGAGCGCGGCCTCGCGCGTGTCGCTGAGGATCGTACCCGGAGTCCCGAAAACGCTGTAGGCGAAGCCCGGCGCAGCGATCTCTGCGCCCTTGGTCAGCGGTGCGCGCATCGCCTCGTTCCAGGCCGAGCGGATCGCCTTCTCGCCGCCCTCGGGCTGGCGCCGGCCCTGGAAGCGCAGGAGCGGCTTCTCGAGCGGTATGGCTTCGCGCTGCATCGCGGCCTGCACGGCCTCGGGCGTGATCTGGGGGATGAAGGCCTCGAGCCGGTCGAGCACGCCCTGCGGCGATCCGGGCACGACGTCGTTGCGCAGCAGGTCGAACACCGCGCCCATCAGCGCGCCGTTGCTCCGCGTGCTTTCCGAGGCGGCGGCGTCGCGCGTCGCGGTGCGGATGTTGGCGACCTGCTCGGCCACTTCCGCCGGACTGAAGCCGAAGCGCAGCGCGCGGCGATATTCCACGGCCGCGGCGATCATCCCGCGGCGCCACTTGCCGTCGATCGTATCGACGATGAGATTGGTCGTACGCCCATCGCGGAACACGTCGCCCGTGCCGAAGCCCGCACCGCGGAACGGCGGATCGGGCTGGCGGACGATGCGCAGCAGGCGCCGATTGACGATCGCATAACCGATCTGCCGCAGCAGGCCTTCGCGCCGCTGCGCGGTGGTGTCGGGGCCGTCGATCCAGCCGCCGTGGCGCGAGGCCGTGATGCGTTCGGACAGCGCCGGATCGACATAGACCTCGGTCCGTCCGGCGGCCTTGACGTCGACCGGGCCGGCCTGGGGCGCGGGTTCGACGGGCTTGGCCTGCCAGGAGCCGAACTTCGCCAGGATCGCCTTCTCGACCACGGCCGGATCGAAATCGCCGATGACGATCACCGTCGCATGCTCGGGAACGTATTCGCGCTCCCAGAACGCGCGCAGGCTCTGGGCCGTGGCGGCGTTGATCGTCTCGGCCGTGCCCACCGGGAAGCGATCGGGATAGAGCGCCTGGGGATGGAGAAACTTGGCCTGGTCCATGCCGTTGCGCATCTGCCAGGTGTTGCGGTCGCGTAGCTCGGACAGGATCACGCCGCGCTCCCGGTCGACCGCTTCGGGCGAGATCGTCAGCTCGCTGGCGGTCTCGCGCATCAGCATCAGCGCGATGTCGAGCAGCTTGGGATCGGCGCGCGGCAGATCGAGCATGTAGGTCGTGGTCTCGAAACCCGTCGCGGCATTGGTATCGGCGCCGAAGGCCAGCCCGTTGCGCTCGAGCAGGCGGATCATCTCGCCTTCCTTGACGTTGGTCGATCCGTTGAACGCCATGTGCTCGACATAGTGCGCGAAGCCGCGCTCAGCCGGCGTCTCGTCAAGCGATCCTGCGGCGATCTCCATGCGCACCATGGCGGTGCCCTTGGGATTGGCGTTGCGGCGGATGACGTAGCGCAGACCGCTGGGCAGACGGTTGAACCGATACTGCTCTTCGGGCGCTATGTCGCTTTCGAGAAAGCCCCAGACCGGGCGTGGGCGGCTGACGGACGCAACCTGTTCGGCCTGCTGTGCGCAGGCCGAAAGCGCGAAGGAGAGCAGAAGGAAGAAGAATATGGACGGATTGCGTCGCATCTCGTCTCCCTTGGATCATCCTCGCCTAGGGCCGCGCGCTGGCGCGAACCCGCTCGGCCGCGACGCGCTGCGTCACGACCGAGCGATACAATGCATCACTTGCCGCGAAGTTTCCGGTGCTTCGACAGGTCGAAGACCTCGCTCGGACCGTTGTCGTCCTGGAGCAGGCCGAGACGGCGCGCGACTTCCTGATAGGCTTCGGATTCGCCGCCGAGATCGCGACGGAACCGGTCCTTGTCGAGCTTCTCGCCCGTGGTCATGTCCCACAGGCGGCAGCCGTCGGGGCTGATCTCGTCGGCCAGGATCACGCGGCTGTAATCACCGTCCCAGATGCGGCCGAACTCGAGCTTGAAGTCGACCAGGCGGATGTTGATCGCCGCGAACATGCCGCACATGAAATCGTTCACGCGGATGGCCATCGCCGAGATGTCCTGCATCTCTTCGTTGTTGGCCCAACCGAAGCAGGCGATGTGTTCCTCGGCGATAAGCGGATCGCCGAGCGCATCGTCCTTGAAATAGTATTCGATCAAGGTGTGCGGCAGCGGCTCGCCCTCGGGGATGCCGAGGCGCTTCGAGATCGAGCCCGCGGCAACGTTGCGCACGACGACCTCGATCGGAATGATTTCCACCTGGCGCACGAGCTGCTCGCGCATGTTCAGGCGGCGGATGAAGTGGTTGGGCACGCCGATGTGGTTCAGGCGCGTGAACACGTATTCGCTGATGCGATTGTTGATGACGCCCTTGCCCTGGATCGTGCCCTTCTTCTGGGCGTTGAACGCGGTCGCGTCGTCCTTGAAATACTGGATCAGGGTGCCTGGCTCGGGGCCCTCGTAGAGGATCTTGGCCTTGCCCTCGTAGATCTGGCGGCGACGGGACATCGATGCGTTCCTTGGAAGATAGCGAAACTGGGCGGACAGTACGAAAAGCAAGCCCCGGCAGAGGCAGGTCGCTTGCGCGGGACTGCACGGCCGGGGCGTTGCGGGCCTATATAGGCAAACGGCGGGTAAAAGCAAACTGGAGCCCCGCCCGCGGAGCGTGCACAAGGATGCAAAAGGGGAGAACGGCGTGAGCAGCGCAATCGAGGATTTCATTCGCGCGAACGAGGGGCAGAGCCAGTTGTCGGACTGGATGCTCGTCGATCAGGACCTGATCGACCGCTTCGCCGATACCACGCGCGACTGGATGTTCATGCACGTCGATGCGGAGAAAGCCGCCGAGACCGAATTCGGGGGTACGATCGCGCATGGCTTCCTGCTGCTGTCGCTGTTCGCACCCTTGCGAGGCGAGATCGAGCGGCCGCGCGTGCCGGGGCTGCGTACGGGCCTGAACTATGGCCTCGATCGCGTGCGCTTCGTTTCTCCGGTGCGCTCGGGCAGCCGCATCCGTGCGCGGTTCACGATCAGCGAACTGTCTCTCGAGGCGCCGGACAAGCTGCGAGAGGTGATGGACGTCACGCTCGAGGTCGAGGGTTCGGAGCGGCCCGCGGTGGTCGCGCGCTGGCTGACGATGTACCTGCTGTGAGCCTCGAGGTTCGAGTCCTTGCAGGCGCCGAGATCCTCGCCGCGATCGACGACCTCGCGCGGCTGCGCATGACCGTCTTCGCCGAGTGGCCCTATCTCTACGACGGCGATCCGGCCTACGAGGAGGAGTACCTGCGCGAGTTCGTGCAGGCCGAGCATGCAGTCCTGGTCGCGGCCTGTGACGGGCCGCGGATCGTCGGCGCCGCGACGGCCTGGCCGATGGCGGCGCAGGACGCCGATTTCAAAGCGCCTTTCGACGCGTGCGGCATCGACGTCGCCCGGCTGTTCTACTTCGGGGAAAGCGTGCTCCTGGCCGACTATCGCGGGCGCGGGATCGGCCATGCCTTCTTCGATCATCGCGAGGCGCAGGCTCGAGCCTGCGGAGCCGACGCGGCCTGTTTCGCCGCCGTGATCCGGGCGCCCGGCCATCCGGCGCGCCCCACCGGCCACGTCCCGCTCGATGCCTTCTGGGGCAAGCGCGGCTATGCGCCGGTCGCAGGGCTGGTCACGCACATCGCCTGGAAGGACCACGACGAGCCGGAAGAGAGCGCCAAGCCGTTACAGGTCTGGCTGCGCGCGCTCTGACGCGGTCAACCGAGCTTGCGGGCCAGCGCCTCGGCGCCGAGGCTGACCTCGCGCCAGGTCTCGGCGAAACCCGAATCCTCGCCGAAATAGGGATCGGCTACCGACTGGCCAGCCATGCCGGGAACGTGGTCGAGCAGCAGCGAAATCTCGGCGCTGCCGTCGGAAGGTGCGATGCGGCGCAGGTCGGCGAGGTTCTTTTCATCCAGCGCGAGAATGTGGGTGAAGCGGCGGAAGTCATCGGGACCGGCCTGCCGGCCGCGGTAGCCCGAGATGTCGACGCCATGGCGCAGGGCTTCGGCCTGAGCGCGCGGGTCGGGCGGCGAACCCAGGTGCCAGTCGCCGGTGCCTGCGGAGTCCACCTCGACGTCGAGTCCGGCTTTGGCAGCGGCCTCGCGAAATGCGGCTTCGGCCAGCGGCGAGCGGCAGATGTTGCCCAGGCAGACGAATAATACGGCGGTTCTCGGCATGGCATCGGGTGATAAGGACAAGCGCCGGGCATCTCAATCCCGCTCTACCCCTAGGGTCGACCACGACTCACGCGCCGCCGAGGGAACCCGCGACGCGGCCCGCCGTTTCATCAGGGCAAGGACCATCACGAGAGGAACCGCCCATGGCCGACACGCTCATTGCCTCGCAGGAGAAGCATCGCCTGATCGCATCCGATCGCGTGGAAGGTACCAAGGTCTACAACCGCGAGGGCGACAAGCTCGGTTCGATCAAGAACTTCATGGTCGGCAAGGTCAGCGGCCAGGCCGAATATGCGGTGATCGAGTTCGGCGGCATCCTGGGCATCGGCAACGACTATTATCCGATCCCGTGGGACATGCTGACCTATGAGGAGGACAAGGGCGGCTACGTGGTCGGTTTGACCAAGGAGCAGCTCGAAAAGGCGCCGCGCCACAGTTCGGCCTTCCCCGAATACGATCACAACTACGGCCGCACGGTCTTCGACTACTACGGCATGGCCTATCCCTATCCGTTCATCTGAACGGCTGGCTGGGCACGGTCCGCGATCTGGGTGGCGAAGGCGTCCAGCCTGCGCCACAGCAATTCGCGGCTACCCGCGAAGTTATGCATGTGCGCCATCCGCGGTGCTACGAAAAGCGCCAGGTCGGAGGTGCCCATGAAGGCCGCGAGCTCTCGCAGCGGATCCTGACAGACGTCGCGTTCGCCCATTCCGATCAGTATCGGCACGGTCACTACGGCTGCGGCGCCTGCAAGATGGCCCGGTAGCAGGCCGCCGCCGGCATTGGGCGTCGTCGCGGAGCGCCAGTAGGGCAGCGGACCGGTGCCGCGTTGTCCGGCCATGTCGGCCGCGACGAAGCGCTCGGGCACGTCCTCCCAGTGGAACGCGTACTGGAAGTCGAACCCGACCAGCGCGGAAAGCCCGGTCATGGGATCGTCCTGGCCGCGCAGGCATACTGCGTCGGCCTGGTCGCGCGCGGGCAGGCGGGTCGACACCACGCTGCTGCCAAGGACGGCCAGTCCGTCAAAGCTCTTGTGTGCCGCCTGCATCAGCAGGCCGATGTGCCCACCCATCGACTGGCCGACGCCGATTACTGCGACGGGCTCTATCCCGGCGAGGTCGTCGGCCAATGTGCCACCCCGCAAGCGCTCCAGGATCACGCGTAGAACTGCATGGTTGGCGGCCGCGCAGGCAGCGAGGCTCGCCGCTTCCAGTTCTGGCAGATCGCTTTCGCCGACCCGCAGATGATCGAGCGCCACGACCACCATGCCCCGCGCGACGTGATGCGCGGCCTGATTGTAACCGTGCTCGCGCAGATCGAAATAATGCCGCGTATAGCCGCCGCCGGGCATCGCGACGATGACGGGCGCGCTCGACCCGGGGCTATCGGGCAGGTGTACCGTTGCGGCGAGCGTCCAGGACTGGCCGTCGTCCAGCGCGCCGGTCTCGACGCGCAGCTCGATCCGTCTGTGACTCATGTCGCTCTCCCCGGCCGCCTGACGCGGCTTTGCCGGAGAGCTTAGCGCTCAGGTGGCCAGGATCAACGGGCTGAGAGGGCGGCGTCGCTGGCCAGCTTGTCGACACGCTCGTTTTCGGTGTGGCCCGAGTGGCCGCGCACCCATTGCCAGTCGACCTGGTGGCGTTTCGCGGCATCGATCAGTTCGTGCCAGAGGTCGGCGTTGCGCACGGGCTGCTTGCTGGCGTTGACCCAGCCGTTCCGCTTCCAGCCGTTCACCCACTTGGTGATGCCGTCGATCACGTACTTGCTGTCGGTGTAGACCGTGACGTCGCAGGGCTCGATCAGGGCGCTCAGGCCCTTGATGACCGCAGTCATCTCCATGCGATTGTTCGTCGTCTGCGGCTCCGAGCCCGACATTTCCTTCTCGTGCTGACCCATGCGCAGCAGCGCACCCCAGCCGCCGGGGCCAGGGTTGCCCTTGCAGGCACCATCGGTGAAGACTTCGACCTTTTTCAGAACCGTACCCTCATCTTTTTCGTGGCGTCTCAGGCCCGGCCGAATAGCCCCGCATTGGCGGGATCGGCGTAGAATTCCAACCGCCGCGCGAAAGCCAGCGGGTCCTTGCGGGTGACCATGGCGTCGGCGGGCGTGTTCATCCAATCATAGGCGCGCGTCATCAGGAAGCGCATTGCCGCGCCGCGTGCCAGAATGGGAAGTGCGGCGCGCTCTTCGTCGAGCAACGGCCGGACGCTCTCGTAACCGGCGAGCAGGGCCTGCGACAGCGCAGCGTCGAAGTGCGTTCCGTCGTTGCTGAAGCACCAGGCCGCGTGAGTCACGGCCAGGTCGTAGGCCGTGATGTCGTGGCAGGCGAAGTAGAAATCGATGAGTCCCGTAACCCTGTCGCCGAGCATCAGCACGTTGTCGGGGAAGAGGTCGGCGTGAATTACCGAATGCGGCAGATCGCGCGGCCAGTGGGCCGCGAGATGGAGCAATTCGTCCGATATCTGACGGTCGAGACCCGGCGAAATCTCGTGGAGACCATCGGCGCCGCAGGCCTCCGCGAGTTCGACCCAATCGGCGAGGGCGAGGCCGTTGCTGCGCCGGCCAGGGAAATCGGCGGCGGCGAGGTGGACCTGCGCCAGCGCCGCGCCGACCGCGCGGGCCTGATCGGCGGTGGGTTCGCTGACCGAGACGCCGGGAAGGAATTCGATCAGGGCCAAGGCCTTGCCGTCGTGGAGGCGATAGGCCTGGCCGGCGCGGTCGTGGATCGTGCGCGGAACCGGGCAGTCGCGTGCGGCGAGATGGTCGAGCAGGCCGAGGAAGAACGGCAGTTCGCTCACCTCGGTTCGCGCCTCGTACATGGTCAGGATGAAGCGCGCGCCGTTCCCGTCCTTGCCCGCCGTGTCGATCAACCAGTTGGAGTTCGACACGCCCTCGGCGATGCCCTTGGCCGAGACCAGGGCGCCGACATCGAATTCGGAGATGATGGCGGCGAGAGCCTCGGCGCCGAGCTGGGTATAGACCGCCATGATGTCCGTTTACGCGAGTTGACTAAGCCAGTTGGCGGGGCAGCTTGAAGACCATGCGCTCTTCGGCGGTGACGACCTGCTCTTCGGAGAGCTCGCGCCATTCGCCAAGCCGGGCGACGACCTCGCGCACCAGCGTCTCGGGCGCCGAGGCGCCGGCGGTGAGACCCAGGGTGTCGACGCCTTCGAGCCACTCGGGTTCGATCTCGCTGGCACGCTGAATCAGGAAGGCCCGCGTGCCGAGCCGCTCGGCCACTTCGGCGAGGCGAAGCGAGTTCGAGCTGTTGGGCGCACCGATCACCAGCATGAGCTGGCACTGCGGCGCGATGGCCTTGACCGCGGCCTGGCGGTTGGACGTGGCATAGCAGATGTCCTCGGCCTTGGGCGCGGTGACCTGCGGGAATTTCGCCTGGATCGCGGCGATGATCGCGGCCGTGTCGTCGACCGAGAGCGTGGTCTGGCTGAGAAAGGCCAGCGGCGTGCCTTCGGGCAGTTCGAGCGCGGCGACGTCCTCGACCGTCTCGATCAAGGTCATCGTGCCATCGGGCACCTGGCCGAAGGTGCCGATGACTTCGGGATGGCCGTCGTGGCCGATGAACAGGATGTGCCGACCGGCTTCGATCTGGCGCTCGGCCTGGCGGTGGACCTTGGAGACTAGCGGGCAGGTGGCGTCGAGCCATTCGAGCCCGCGCGCGCTCGCCGCCGCCGGGACGGCCTTGGGAACGCCATGCGCGCTGAAGATCACCGGAACGCCATCGGGCACTTCATCGAGTTCCTCGACGAAGATCGCGCCCTTGGCCTTCAATCCGTCGACCACGAAGCGGTTGTGGACGATTTCGTGCCGCACGTAGACCGGCGCGCCGTAGCGATCGATCGCCCGCTCGACGATTTCGATCGCGCGATCGACTCCGGCGCAGAAGCCACGCGGGGCTGCGATCAGGAGGCGCAGCGGCGGTTTTCCATGTGGAAAGGGGGCGTTCATATTCGGCCCTCTAGCGCTTTGCTGCGCGCCCGGCTAGGGCATGGCCGTCAAACAAGGATGCCCCGATGAGCCCTCGCTTCCGTCTCTTGCCTGCCGCAACGATCGTGATCGTCGGCGCTGCCGCGCTGGCCGGCTGCAAAACGAAGGGCGAGCTGGTCGTCGACGAGAGCGTCGGCGTCACCGCCGTGCGCGGCGCCTGTCCGGCGATCGGCATTCCCGACTATACCGGCGACGTGACGCTGTTCCGCGCCGGCGGCGAGAAGACCGCGGCCAACATCGACATCGTCGCGGCCATGACCAACGTCAAATCGCAGTGCAACGATGGTGGTGATGGCGGTGCCAAGGTCTTCGTGTCGACCAGCTTCGACGTGCTCGCACGCCGCACCGACACGGCCGGCGCGCGGCAGGTCCAGCTTCCCTATTTCGTGACCGTGCTGCGCGGCGGCAGCGCGGTCGTTTCCAAGCGGGTCGGGACCTTGACGCTGTCCTTCGCCGACGGCCAGGAGCGCGCGCAGGTGACCGCGCAGGGTTCGGCCTATATCGATCGTGCCGAAGCGACGCTGTCTCCCGAGATCCGCGAGCGCATCACGCGCAAGCGCAAGGCGGGCGAGGCCGATGCCGCGGTCGATCCGCTGACCGAGCCCGACGTCAAGGCCGCGGTCCAGCGTGCGAGCTTCGAGGTTCTGATCGGCTTCCAGCTCGACCAGGCACAACTCGCCTACAACGCCACGCGCTGAGCGCCGCTTTAGCGGTTCATCGCTTCCACGATCGCAGCCCGGGCCGCCGTTGCGAGGGTCTTGCGGTTGGTCAGCGCTTCGCCCGTGAGCGGCGGAAGGAAGTGCAGTGTCAGCGCGACCGGTCGTGAACGGGCCAGGATGCGCAGGAAATTGTCGAGCCCGGGTTCCTCGCCGACCCAGGCGATGTCGCCTGCTTCCGCGCCATAGTCGAGCCAGATCGGCTGGACGGCTATGCCGGCGGGAATCGGATCGAGCGCCGAGAGCAGCGAGCTCTTGAACGGCAGCAGATCGGTGCCGTCGCTGGTCGTGCCTTCGGGGAAGATCGTCAGCGCGCCGGTGTCGCGGATCGCTTCGCGCACCTGTTCGACCTGGTGGCCGACGCTGGCGCGGTCATGCCGGGCGACGAAGACCGTATCGTTCATGTCGCAGAGCCAGCGCAGCGGCCCGATCGCCGCCAGGCCGTCATGCGCGACGAAAGCGGAGCCGGTCGTACCCGCGATCGCCGGAATGTCGATCCAGCTGACGTGGTTGGCCAACAAAAAGGCGCCGCGCAGGCCGTGGCGACCCAGCGTCTGGGTGCCGGTGCGGGTGACTTCGACTCCCGCAATCCAGGCGATACCGCCGAGGAACACGCTCGGCCAAGGGTTGGTCGGCCGCAGCGTACGCCAGATGTAGTAGAGGACGATGCACAGCCCGAGCCAGGCCAGCATCAGGCCGAGCCTGATAGCGACCAGCAACCAGCCCAGCGGCCGGATCAATCCTGACGTCCGCCTTCGCGCTCCAGCTTGACGCCGTAGAGCTCCATGCGGTGGTCGACGAGGCGGAAACCGAGCCGGTCGGCGATCTGCTTCTGCAGCGCTTCGAGCTCGGGGTCGACGAATTCGATGACCTTGCCGCTCTCCACGTCGATCATGTGATCGTGGTGCGCCTCGGGTGCGGCTTCGTAGCGCGCGCGACCGTCGCCGAAATCGTGACGGTCGAGGATGCCGGCTTCTTCGAACAGGCGCACGGTGCGATAGACCGTGGCGATCGAGATGCCGGGGTCTATCGCTGCCGCGCGTTCATGCAGCTTCTCGACGTCCGGATGGTCGTCGCTTTCCGACAGCACCCGGGCGATGACGCGGCGCTGCTCGGTAATGCGCAGGCCACGCTCGGCACATAGGGCTTCGATGTCTATCGGCTGCTGCACAAGAACTCCGCGGGTAGGAAAGCTTCACGCACCTTTCTAGGCGGGTGAGGCGCGATCCACAACCCGCGGGGAAAGGTTTCAGACTTTCACGGCTGCTTTGCGGCCGCGGCGCGGACCCGGCTTGCGACCGAGGCCGATCTTCTTGGCGAGGTCGCGGCGCTTCTCGGCGTAGCTCGGGGCGACCATCGGATAGTCGGCCGGCAGATTCCAGCGCTGGCGATACTGATCGGGCGTCAGATTGTAGTGCGTCATGAGGTGGCGCTTGAGCATCTTCAGCTTCTTGCCGTCCTCGAGGCAGACGATGTGATCGGGCTTGACCGAGGCGCGGATCGAGACGGCCGGCTCGGGCGCCTTTTCCACGACCGGGGCGGCCTGCCCCAGGCCGGCGAGCGCCCCATAAACATTGGTGATGAGCAAGGGCAGATCGTCGACCGAGACGCTATTGTTGCTGACATGCGCGGCGACGATGTCCGACGTCAGCGTGATCAGCGTTTCGTTCATGTCGTTTTGGGGCGTTTCCATGCGATCCTCGGATTTATACTTGGCGGCTACTGTGTTCGAGTGGACACAATCGCGGTTGTTTGCACTATTGCCGCCTTGAACCAAGCGATGGTCGGACTCAAGCCAAATTACATGTCTGGACGATGTTTTTGCCGGTCAAGTAACCTGGCTGAAGATTGACCTCATACTGCAGTTCATCGGGCGTTAATCAGATGCTGTAGGCGAAAGTGATAGCATCGAGGGCCTGGCCGTCGGGGCCGCGATAATAATTGGGTCTTTCGCCGATCGGCAGGAAACCGAAGCGCCGATAGAGAAATTCTGCGGGATTGCCGCGGCGCATCTCCAGCAGCAGGCGATCCGCGCCGCGCGCCCGTGCCGAGCGGGCGAAGCGATCGAGCAGGGCGAGCCCCAGGCCCCGTCGGCGCCAGGTGGGGGCGATCGCGAAAAGCAGCAGTTCCTCTTCCTCGAAGCCATAGCGCGACAGGAAGAAACCGGCTGCCGGTGCGCCATCCTGCGGAGCGCCGCCGTCGCCGGCGATCAGTTCGTAATGGCAATTGCCGATGACCAGGGCGTCCTCGACCTGGCGACGGGTCCAGGCCTCGCCATAGGCCGGGTCGAAGGCCTCGGCCATTACCGCCATCAGCCGGTCGAGATCGTCGATCGGAGCGTTCATGCGCGCACCTGGGGAAGCTTTGCATCGGGCGCGCGGCCATAGAGCGGATGCACCTCGGCGGTTATCGCCGTGCTGGGCAGCAGTGCCAGGGCACGCGCGTCTGGCCACAGTGCGAGCGCCTCGCCGCTGCCGCGGTTTGCGACCAGGGCTTCGGCCTGGCTGCCTGCGACGAGGTTTTCGCTGGCCGCTGCCACGGCTGCCTGCGGCGTGAGCGACGCGCGCGGCGCGCGCGGCGTGCCGTCGTTGTCGAACGATTGGACGAACCATTCGCCGTGGCCGCCGGTCATGGCGACCGCGACCGGACCGGGGTGACGATCACGCGCCATGGCGCCGACGAGGTCGAGCGTGGGATAGCCGACGAGTTCGGCCTGCCAGGCGAAAGCGAGCGCACGCGCCGCGGCGAGGCCGACGCGAAGGCCGGTGAAGCTACCCGGGCCGAGCGCGACCGCGATCCGGTCGGCGCGGCCTTTGCCCGGCAGCGCGGCGATCATCGGCACGAGCTGTTCGGCGTGGCCGCGGTTCAGCATGCGGAACTCGCCGGCGATGAGAGTGTCGCCATCGAACAGGGCGACGGAGCAGGCTTCGGTCGCGCTGTCGATCGCGAGAGTCAGGCGCACGGAGTTCAGGCGGCGCGGACTTCGGTCACTTCGGGGACGTAGTGCTTGAGCAGCCCTTCGATCCCCTGCTTGAGCGTCGCGCTCGACGAGGGGCAGCCCGCGCAGGCGCCCTGCATCGTCAGATAGACGACGCCCTCGCGGAAGCCGCGATAGATGATGTCGCCGCCGTCGTTGGCGACAGCCGGGCGTACGCGCGTCTCGATCAGTTCCTTGATCTGATCGACGATATCGGCGTCGGCGGGATCGCTGGCGAATTCGTCGTCCTCGGTCGGAACCGCGATGCCGCTGGCGTCACCGCCTGCGAACAGCGGGGATCCCGACACGAAATGGTCGAGCAGTACCGAAACGACCTGCGGCTTGAGTGCGCTCCAGTCGACACCTTCGCCGGCGGTGACCGAGACGAAGTCGCGGCCGAAGAACACGCCGGTGACGTCGCCAAGCGAGAACAGCGCGCCCGCCAGCGGCGAGGCCTCGGCATCTTCCTCGTTGGTGAATTCGCGCGTGCCCGCGGTCATGACCGGCTCGCCGGGCAGGAACTTGAGCGTGGCCGGATTGGGCGTGGTTTCGGTTTCGATGAACATGGTTCCCTGCATGTAGGCAACCTGCGAGGCGGGTCAAGTTCATGGAGTCCCCGATCGCACGGAACCTGGCGCGGATCGGGGAGGTCGGCGGCCAAGCATAGTGATCGTACGGCCAGTTTCGGGCTGCCTTCAGGATGTCTGCGGGGTATGCGCGCAAGCCCGTGCAGAGATGGGTCGAAATCGTCTCAGGCAGATTTCCCACCGATGCGGATGCTATTGTTGGCGCGATGCTGTGGGCTAGCGCGACGGTATGGCGTATTACGGAGACGAACCGAGTCTTGTCTTAGCGTAACAGAAACCACGTCATGCTCACATCAAAGCCCTGCTTGATTGAGGCGGTCGGAAAAACGACATGACGCACGCTACGGTACGCACGCTCTTTGTTGAGGACGAACCCGATCTCCGCGAGATCGTGAAGGCGGCGCTGGGCCTCGACCCCGGTTTCGTCGTTTCCACGTTCCCCTCGGCCGAAGATGCGCTCGAGGGTCTTCATGACAACAAGGAGCCCTTCGATCTCGCGCTGCTCGATATCCGTCTGCCCGCCATGTCGGGGATCGACCTGCACCATCGCCTGCGCGGCATCCCGGGGCTCGAGCGGATCAAGACCGTTCTGATGACCGCTTCGCTACTGCCGCGCCAGATGCCCAAGGGACTCACCGATCCGCGCGGAGAGGTGCTGGGTGTGATCCAGAAACCGTTCCATCCGCTCAAGCTTGCGTCCGACCTGCGGGCGATGCTGACCCGCTCGCGCTAGCCCGCACCAGCTTAAGGGCCTGACGCCGCCTGGGCGATCAACCGGCTTGGCGGTCGCGGCGAATTCCCAAGGACACGAACCCGCGATAAGGCTGCGCGCCGAAGGAGATTCACGACATGGCGCGTTCGATCATCGTTACCGGCGGATTCGGAGTTCTGGGACAGGCCGTGGCGACGGCTTTCGCCGCGCGGGGCGACAAGGTGGCGCGCGTCGACTTCGCCGCGGCCGCCGCAGAGTCGCTAGCCGGTACGCTCGACATCGGCGGGGTCAATCTGACCGATGCCGATGCCACGCAGGCCGCGCTCGACAAGGTCGCGCAAGCGCATGGCGGGATCGACGTGCTGGTCAACGTCGCCGGTGGTTTCACCTGGGAGACGCTCGAGGGCGGCAGCCTCGATTCCTGGGCAAAGATGCAGGCGATGAACCTGATGACCAATGCGACGATCACCAAGCTGGCCTTGCCGGCGCTCAAGGCTGCGGGTGCGGCCGGCGGCGGTCAGATCGTCAACATCGGCGCGGGCGCCGCAATCAAGGCCGGGATGGGCATGGGCGCCTACACCGCGTCGAAGGCGGGCGTGCATCGCTTGACCGAGGCCCTCGCCGAGGAACTGGCCGGCAGCGGCGTGACGGTCAATGCGATCCTGCCGAGCATCATCGACACGCCGACCAACCGCCAGGACATGCCCGACGCCGACTTCAGCCAGTGGGTGACGGGCGAGGCGATCGCCGACGTGATCCTGTTTCTCGCCTCACCGGCGGCGCGCGGCGTGACCGGCGCGTTGATCCCGGTGACGCGCGGCGGCTGACGGTCGTCGCGCCCGGTCGTCCTGGCTTACCCGTCGATCCTGGCTTAGAAGAACGCGGTCAGCGCCGTCGCGAGATAGCGCGTATTGCCGGTGCGCGGCGCGTTGGGCGCGTCGCGCAGGAAGCGTCCCTTGAGCAGCAGATTGGCGTTGATTTCTGCGCGCAGGCGCTTGGGAATGGCCCACCAGCGCAGGCGCCCATCGACGTTGTGGCCGGCGAAGGCGCCCGAAGCGCCTGTGGCGTCGCGGACGCCCGAGGTGGAAAAGCTGTCGCGGCTGTTGGCCAGCCACATGGGATGCCAGGCGACGAAGCCTTCGAAGCGCTTGCCGGGGG
Organism: Novosphingobium sp.; assembly: GCA_004211435.1. Lineage (GTDB taxonomy): Bacteria > Pseudomonadota > Alphaproteobacteria > Sphingomonadales > Sphingomonadaceae > Novosphingobium > Novosphingobium anseongense. The sequence continues at coordinate 19,953 of SECS01000023.1, forward strand.
CGACCTCGAACCGGACGCCGGGTGTGCTGATGTTCGCCCGTCCGACCGCGGCATAGATGCCCGAGGGCACGAAGTCGGCACGGCGCATGCCATAGAGCGTATCGAAGCGGCCATATTTGCCGCCGGGGCCGTCGCCGCTGGCGTAATCGTACTCGACCGAGAGGCGCGCCTTGAGCTTGCCGGGGAAGGAGTAGCCGACATCGGCATGGGCGAACCAGGCCGAGACGTCGAGCTTGCTGGCGGTAACGGCCGTGCCGCTGCTGATCGATCCGGTCTGGCGGACGCCCTCGACCTCGAAGTCGAACTGCCCGGGCTTGGGATCGGCCATCAGACGCGCGCTGAACGAAGCGAGCTTGCGGTCGCGCGTGAGCCGGCCCGGTCCGTCGCGCTCGGCGAAGCCGACATAGGCCAGTTCGGCCATGGTCCGGCCGATCACCTTGGGGCGGGCGACGAACAGGCCCCAGAGCTGGGTATCGAAGTTCTCGCGATCCATCTGGACCTTGCCGCGGCGGAGCGAAGGCAGGTCTTCGGGCAGGCGGATCTGCGGCAGGACGTAGAGCGCGGTGGCCGTCGTGCCGTCCTTGAGCTTCGCGTCGGCGCGCAGGCCGGTGTAGCCGTTGGTCGTGTTGCGATAGTCGTCGGCCGCGATCAGGCGGCGCGAACCGATGTTGAGCATCATGCGTCCGGCCTGCAGCGAGGCCGTGCTGCCCTTGCCGAGCGCGTCGGGCAGCGCGAGCGTGGCATGGGCCTGGACCATTTCGAAGGTGTTCACCTCGTTCGGACCCACTACGCCGCCCGGGTCGATGCCGAAGACCCGGCTGTCCCAGAGTTCGGCGCCGAAACGCAGATTGCCGGCGCGATAGTCGGCCGTGACGATCGTGCGGAGGCTCACCAGATCCTCCTCCGAACGGAAGCCGGCGCGGGCCTGTCCGTCGAGCGTTTCGTAACGTAGGCGGCTGTTCGCGGTCAGCGTGAAGTCTTCGGGATTGTCGATGAGCGCCTGGAGCGTCACCGGATCGGCATCCTTCGCCACGGCCATGCCGGAATTCGCGCAGACTGCCAGGGCGAGCCCTGCGGCAGAGAGCAAGGTTGCGGCATTGCGAGGCATTCGGTTCACTCCGTAATTCATCTGCGATCGACGCGGCAGCCGTCCATGACGAAAGCATCCCGCCCGGATCACGCGGTGACCGGGCAGTGCTTTGCTGGTCGGCCTTTGAGAGCCGACCGACGCGCTATCGCCGAACTTGGTTAATTCGCTGTTTGTCGTGTTGCGGGATTGACCGCAATCTTTCGCAACATTCGCCGGGATCAGGATTTTCATCGGGGCCGCCTATTCACTGGCCCTTCATCCCCACCGACCCTATACCGGAGCCCGATGACCTTTTCCAAGCGCTTCTCCCGCTCGCTCGCCTCCTGTCTGATCCCGCTCCTGGTGCTCCCGGCCGCGATACCCGCGCCCGCCCAGACACCGCGTACCGCCGCGCAGCAGAAGGCGGCCGGCTGGCTCTACAAGAACAGCGACGTTCCGCCCGATACCGAATGGAACTTCGGCGAACTGGCGAACGGTCTGCGCTATGCCACGCGCAAGAATGGCGTCCCGCCGGGGCAGGTCTCGATCCGCATTCGCGTCGATGCCGGTTCGCTGAACGAGCAGGATAGCGAACAGGGCTTCGCGCATCTGCTCGAGCACCTGCTGTTTCGTCAGTCGAAATACCTCGGCAACGGCGAGGCGATCCCGACCTGGCAGCGGCTCGGCGCGAGCTTCGGCAACGACACCAATGCCGAGACCACGCCGACGCAGACGGTCTACAAGCTCGACTTGCCCAATGCCACGCCGGCTTCGCTCGAGGAGAGCTTCAAGCTGCTTTCGGGCATGGTCACCGCGCCGACTCTGAGCGAAGCCAACATCCGCACCGAAGTGCCGATCGTCCTCGCCGAGATGCGCGAGCGCGGCGGCGCCGGGCAGCGCGTGCAGGAAGCGACGCGACGCACCTTCTACGCGGGGCAGCCTCTGGCCGCCCGCGCGCCGATCGGCACGGTGGCGACGCTCAACGGCGCGCACCAGGATGCCGTGCGTGCCTTCCATTCGCGCTGGTACCGGCCCGAGAACGTCGTCGTCATCGTTGCCGGCGACATCGAGCCGGCCGAGAGCGCCGCGCTGGTCAAGAAGTGGTTCTCGAGCTGGAAGGTCTCCGGCAAGCCGATTCCGGCACCGAGCTTCGGCGATCCGGTCGCGCCCAAGGACGGCGATCCGGCCAATCCGGTGGGCGAGACGCAGGTCCTGGTCGAGCCCGATCTGCCGCGCGGAATCTCCTATGCGATCCTGCGGCCCTGGCGTCCGGTCAACGATACGATCGTCTACAACCAGGGGCTGATGATCGACAGCCTGGCCCAGGCGGTGATCAACCGCCGGCTCGAGGGCAAGGCGCGCGCGGGCGGTTCCTATCTGGTCGCGCAGGTCAGCCAGAACGACATCAGTCGCTCGGTCGACGGCACGTTCGTCGCGGTGACCCCGCTCGGCGCCGACTGGCAGGCCGCGCTCAAGGAAGTGCGCGCGGTGATCGCCGATGCCCTGGCGACCGCGCCGACGCAGGAAGAGATCGATCGTGAAGTGGCCGAAGTCGAGGTCGCGTTCACCAGCCCGGTCGAGCAACGTCGCCTGTTGCCCGGCTCTAAGGTCGCCGACGACCTCGTGACCGCGCTCGACATCCGCGAGACCGTCGCTGCGCCGGAGGCCGTGCTCGAGATCTTCCAGAAGTCCAAGCCGCTGTTCACGCCGCAGGCCGTGCTCGAGCACACGCGCGCGCTGTTCAAGGGCGCCGTGACCCGCGCGGTCTTCGTCACGCCCAAGGCGGGCGAGGGCGACGCCGCCTCGCTTCGCCAGGCGCTGTCTGTGCCAGTCGCGGGTGATGCCAGCGTGCGCCTGGCCAACAGCAAGCCGATCAAGTTCGAGGAGATGCCGCCGATCGGTGAGCCCGGCCGCGTCACGGCGCTGGCGCCGACGGGTCTGCTCGGCATCGAGCAGGTCGAGTTCGCCAATGGCGTCAAGGCGCTGATCTGGCCGACCCAGGACGAGCCCGGCCGCGTCGCGGTCAAGGTCCGCTTCGGCGGCGGCTATCGCGCTTTCGGTGCGGGTGACGCGCCTTATGTCGCGCTGGGCCAGATGGCGCTCGTCGGTTCGGGCGAGGGTACGCTCGGCCAGGAAGAGCTCGACCGTATCTCGACCGGGCGCAAGATGGGCTTCGATTTCAACGTCGAGGACGCCGCCTTCGAATTCTCCGCCGACACGCGTCAGCAGGACCTTGCCGACCAGCTCTATCTGTTCGCCGCCAAGTTCGCGATGCCGCGCTGGGACGTTAATCCCGTGCGTCGCGCCAAGGCCGCCGCGCAGCTGCAGTACGAGACCTACGAGACTTCGCCGCAGGGCGTGCTCGAGCGCGATCTCAAGTATCTTCAGCGCGATCGCGATCCGCGGTTCCACACGCCGTCGCCGGCCGAGATCGAGAAGACCACGCCCGAAGGCTTCCGCCAGGTCTGGTCGCGCGCGCTCGCCAATGGACCGATCGAGGTCCAGATCTACGGCGATTTCGATCGCGTAGCGACCCTGGCTGCGCTGCAACGGACCTTCGGCGCACTCAAGGCACGGCCGCCGCTGCCCAAGGATACCGCGCCGGCCAGTGCGCGTTCGCCTGCGCCGACAGCTCAGCCCGTGGTCCTGACGCATCGTGGTGACGACAATCAGGCCGCGGCGGTGATCTCCTGGCCGACCGGCGGTGGTTCGCCCGGTATTGCCGAGGCGCGCCAGCTCGAACTCCTCACGCAGCTCTTCACCAACCGCCTGCTCGACGCGATGCGCGAGAAGCTCGGCGCGTCCTATGCGCCGCAGGTCTATTCGTCCTGGCCGCTCGATCTCGACAGCGGCGGTTCGATCACCGCGCTGGCGCAGCTCCAGCCCGATGCGGTACCGGCCTTCTTCGCCACGGCGCAGGAGATCGCTTCGGATCTGGTCGCACGCCCGGTCACGGCCGATGAACTGGGCCGCGTGATCGAGCCGATGCGCCAGCGCGTGACCCGGGCTTCGACCAGCGCGGCCTTCTTCATGTACCAGCTCGAAGGCGCGACCGCCGATCCGAGCCGCCTGGGGGCGATCCGCACGATCCTGCGCGACTACACGGTGACGACGCCCGAAGCGATGCAGGCCCTTGCTGCGAAGTATCTGCAGCCGGGCAAGGCGTGGAAGCTCTCGGTCCTGCCGCAGGAGGCCACCGGTCAGGCGCCGACGCCGGCCGCGCGTTGATGAGGTGCGGCAGGGGCATCCGCCCCTGCCTGGACCGGTACCGCTTGCAACCGCCCGGTTGCAGCGCGACTCCGATCACGGTCGGCAGAAATCCAGCTTTTGCAATTGGTGCGCGCCGGCTGTATGCGCGCGGCTTGCATTTGATGGGAGTGCTCTGACGTGGCGAGTAACTGGACACCCGAGGGCTGGAAGGCGCAGGAGGCTCGGCATCTGCCGGTCTATGGCGATTCCGCGAAACTGCGCGAGGTCGAAGCGACCTTGACGAAGTTTCCGCCGCTCGTGTTCGCCGGTGAGGCGCGTGCGCTCAAGGCCGAACTCGCAGAGGTGGCGGCCGGCAAGGGCTTCCTTCTCCAGGGTGGCGACTGCGCCGAGAGCTTCGCCGAGTTTCATCCGGACAACATCCGCGACACCTTCCGCGTGCTGTTGCAGATGGCGGTGGTCATGACCTTCGCCAGCAAGCAGCCGGTGGTGAAGGTCGGCCGCATCGCCGGCCAGTTCGCCAAGCCGCGTTCGGCGCCGACCGAGACCGTCGGCGGGATCGAGATGCCCAGCTACTTCGGCGACATCATCAACGGCTCCGAAGGCAACGCGGAATCGCGTCGCAACGATCCCGAGCGGATGCTGCGCGCCTACAGCCAGTCGGCCGCGACCTTGAACCTGATCCGCGCCTTTGCGCACGGCGGCTATGCCAATCTGCGCCAGGTCCATCGCTGGACGCTCGACCACATCGGTCGCAGCCCCTGGGCCAAGAAGTTCAGCGACATGGCCGATCGCATCGGCGAGGCGCTCGACTTCATGCAGGCCTGCGGCATCGATCCCGAGACCGTGCCGCAGCTCAAGGGTACCGAGTTCTACACGAGCCACGAGGCGCTGCTGCTGCAGTACGAGCAGGCGCTGACGCGTCGCGATTCGCTGACGGGCGACTGGTACGACTGCTCGGGCCACATGCTGTGGATCGGCGATCGCACGCGCTTCGAGGGTTCGGCCCATGTCGAATATCTGCGCGGTGTCGGCAATCCGATCGGCATGAAGTGTGGGCCGAGCCTCGAGCCCGACGCGCTGCTCAAGTTGCTCGACACGCTGAATCCCGGCCGTGAAGCCGGCCGCATGACGCTCATCAGCCGCTTCGGCCACGACAAGGTCGAAGATGGCCTGCCCAAGCTGGTACGCGCGGTGCAGCGCGAAGGCCATCCGGTGGTCTGGTCCTGCGATCCGATGCACGGCAACGTCATCAAGTCGGACTCGGGTTACAAGACAAGGCCGTTCGACCGCATCCTGACCGAAGTGAAGGGCTTCTTCGCGGTCCATCGCGCCGAGGGCACGCATGCGGGCGGCATCCATATCGAGATGACCGGCCAGGACGTGACCGAGTGCACGGGCGGCGCCGTCGCCATTACCGACGCGGCGCTGGCCGATCGCTACCACACGCATTGCGACCCGCGTCTCAACGCCGCGCAGTCGATCGAGCTGGCCTTCCTGATCGCCGACATGCTCAATCTCGAGGCGACCGAGCGGACCAAGCAGGCGGCGTAAGGTCAGGAAATAGGTATATAATGGGAGCCTAACACGCCTCTGCGTGTTAGGCTTTCGTATGCATGGTGGCGCGATCCGGGAGGACATGGGGGGAGGGCCTCGACTGGCTGAGCGCTATCGCTCCGTGCGAGAACTCAGCGCGGCGCTTGTCGCGCCACTGTCGGACGCGGACTCCACGCTTCAATCGATGCCCGATGCTTCGCCGGCAAAATGGCACCTTGCGCATACGACCTGGTTCTTCGAGACCTTCCTGCTGCGCGACAATCTGCCCGGCTATCGCCTGTTCCACGAGCGCTGGCCGTTCCTCTTCAATTCCTATTACGAAGCCGAAGGCCCGCGCCATCCGCGCGCCGCTCGCGGCATGCTGGCGCGGCCCGCCCTGGACGAGGTTCTGGCCTACCGCGCGCATGTCGACGGGGCGATGGCGGCTCTGCTCGAACGGTCCGACCTGAAGGACCTGATAGAACTGGGCCTCGCCCACGAACAGCAGCACCAGGAACTGCTGCTCACCGACATCAAGCACGCGCTGTGGAGCAATCCGCTGGGGCCGGCCTATGCTGCGCCACCGTCGGTCAGCGCTTTCGCTTCGGCCGAGGCCTGGATCGATCATCCGGGCGGCATCGCCCGCATCGGCCATGCTGGCGAAGGCTTCGCGTTCGACAACGAGGGGCCGGCGCATCGCGTGCTGCTCGAACCTTTCGCTCTCGCCGAAAGTCTCGTCACCAATGCCGAGTGGCAGGCCTTCATCGTCGAGGGCGGCTATCGCACGCCATCGCTCTGGCTCTCGGACGGCTGGGCCTGGGTGCAGCACGACAAGGTCGCGACGCCGCTCTACTGGCACGAGGACGAGGCCTTCGGACACGCCGGCTGGCAGAAGCGCGATCCCGCGGCGCCGGTCACCCATATCTCCTATTACGAAGCCGATGCCTTCGCCACCTGGGCCGGCGCGCGCCTGCCGACCGAGTTCGAATGGGAAGCGATCGGCCAGAGCCACGATCCCGCCGCCGGCAACCAGCTTGACGCGGCCGGAGCGATCATGCCCTCGGGCTCACCCGACCTCTTCGGCGATTGCTGGCAGTGGACGCGCTCGGCCTATCTGCCATTTCCGCGCTTCCGGCCGGCCGAAGGCGCGGTCGGCGAATACAACGGCAAGTTCATGAGCGGCCAGTTCGTGCTCAAGGGCGCGAGCTGCGCCACGCCGCGCGGCCATTCTCGCGCCAGCTATCGCAACTTCTTCTACCCCCATCAGCGTTGGCAGTTCACCGGTCTGCGCCTGGCCAAGGATCTCTGACGCATGGCGACGCAGTTCGAGCAGGATCTGATCGAAGAACGCCCCGCCGGTCGCCTGCGCGACCAATTCCGCGCCGACGTTCTCACGGGCCTGCGCCAGCGGCAGAAGGTGGTCCCGGCGCGCTGGTTCTACGACCTGCGCGGCAGCGAGCTGTTCGAGGAGATCACGCGGCTGCCCGAATACTATCCGACGCGGGCCGAGATAGAGATCCTCGCTAACCAGTGCGGCGAGATCGGCGCTGCGGTGGGTGAGGGGCGCGCCGTGGTCGAGTTCGGCGCGGGTAGCGCCACCAAGACGCCGCTGCTGCTCGATTGCATCGCACCGGCCGCCTATGTGCCGATCGACATCTCGGGCGCGTTCCTGCGCGAGGCCTGCAAGCCGCTGGCCCGCCGCTATCCCGACCTGCCGATCGTGCCGGTCGAGGGTGACTTCACTCATCCGCTCGATCTGCCCGACGCGGTGGATGGCCGGCCGGTGCTCGGCTTCTTCCCGGGGTCGACGATCGGCAATCTTGCGCCGGCCGAAGCGGTCGATCTGCTGCGCGCCATGCGGGCCACGCTGGGTGACGGCAGCGTGCTGCTGATCGGCATGGACATGATCAAGGATCGCCAGGTCCTCGTCGAAGCCTATGACGACGGCGCCGGCGTCACCGCGGCGTTCAACCTCAATCTCGTCACGCGGATCAACCGTGAGCTCGGCGGCACCATTCCGATCGACGCGCTGCGTCACAAGATCGTGTGGAACGTCGAACGTGCCCGGATCGAGATGCATCTGGAGGCCTTGCGCGATATCGCGTTCGATATTTGTGCGCAGCATTTTTCGATGCGTGCGGGCGAGACGATCCACACCGAGAACAGTCATAAATACGATCTGGCCAGCGCCACGCAGCTCCTGCTGGCGGGGCACTGGACGCCCTTCGCGCATTTCCACGACAGCGAGCGTCGCTTTATGGTTCTGCTGGCGCGCGCCGATGCGGGGCTCATGACCGCTTGACCGTGGCGATGCGCGGGTTAAGCCTTGTCGGGGTGAACTTCCGCAACAGACTCGCCGGGCTGCTCCTCGCGATTTTCGCCGCCGCTTCGCCGGCTTTTGCTGCGCACAATAATACCACCAACGCTGCAGCAATAGCGACCGACCCGATCCGCAACGACAAGATCGGCACCTACGATTGGGTGCGCCCGCAGGCCGACTTCGTCCGCCGCGAGGTTATGGTGCCGATGCGCGACGGCACCCAGCTCTTCACGGTTATCGTCTATCGCAAAGGCACGCGCGACGCGCCGATCCTGCTCAGCCGCACGCCCTACAATTCCGGCGCGACGACCATGCGCAATCGCAGCCAGTTGATCACCGAGGTGCTGCCGATCGCCGACGCCGAGTTCGTCGACGACGGCTATATCCGCGTCTATCAGGACGTCCGCGGCATGGACCGGTCCGAGGGCGAATACGTCATGGCCCGGCCACTGCGCGGGCCGCTCAACAAGTCGCGCGTCGACCACTCGACCGATGCCTTCGACACGATCGCCTGGCTGGTGAAGAACCTGCCCGAGAGCAACGGCAAGGTCGGCATGATCGGCTCGTCCTATCTGGGCTTCACCGCGCTGATGGCGCTGGTCGATCCGCATCCGGCGCTCAAGGCGGCGGTGCCGCAGAGCCCGATGGTCGATGGCTGGATCGGCGACGACTGGTTCCACAACGGCGCCTTCCGCCCGCTCGGCTTCGACTATCTGCTCGCGCAGACCGCGACGCGCGGCGGCGGGCCGATGCCTGTCGGCAATTCGGTCGACGAGTACGAGACCTATCTCGAGACCGGATCGACGCGCGAGCTCGCGCGCAAGTGGGGGCTCGAGGATCTGCCCGCGGTGCGCAAGGTGCTCGAGCATCCGAACTACGACGATTACTGGCAGGGCCAGGCGCTCGACAAGTTGCTCGCCGCGCGCAAGCTGACTGTGCCCGTCATGCTCGTCGTCGGGCAATGGGACCAGGAGGATTCCTACGGTGCGCCGGCGGTCTATCGCGCGCTCAAGCCCCAGGATCCCGACAACAGCCTCGTCCACCTTGCGATCGGACCCTGGCGTCATTCGGGGGTCAACTACGACGGTTCGAGCCTCGGCGCGCTGAAATTCGAGGGCGATACGGCGCTGCAGTTCCGCAAGCGCTGGATGAAGCCCTTCCTCGACTGCCACCTCAAGACCAATGCTCCGCCCTGCGACACGCCGCCGGTCGTCACCTATGCGACGGGCGCCGATCGCTGGGAGGTTTCGCAACGCTGGCCCGACGGGGCCGAAAAGCCGCTTTACCTGTCGTCGCGGTTCGGCCTGTCTTTCACCAAACCGGGCGAAGCGGGCTCGGACGAATACGTCTCAGATCCGGCAAAGCCCGTACCAATGCGTTCGCGGCCGGTGTTTCTCGACGGCGACGACTGGAAGTCCTGGCTGGTTCAGGATCAGCGCTTCGCGGACGGCCGCCCCGATGTGCTCAGCTATACGACGCAGGTGCTCGACAAGCCGCTCCACATCAAGGGCGCGCCGCGCGTCGAGCTGCACGCCGCCACCAGCGGGCGCGACAGCGACTGGGTGGTCAAGCTGATCGACGTCTACCCGCGCGAGTATACGCGGCAGGCCGAGATGGCCGGCTATCAGCTGCCGATCGGCATCGAGATATTCCGCGGACGCTTTGTCGGCGGCTTCTCGAACCCGGCGCCGCTCGAACCGGGCAAGCCCTATGCCTTCCAGTGGTCGCTGCCCAACGTCGACCACGTCTTCCTGCCCGGGCACCGGATCATGGTGCAGGTGCAATCGAGCCTCTTCCCTGTCTACGAGCGCAATCCGCAGACCTGGGTTCCCGTTGTCTTCGATGCCAAGCCCGGCGACTATGCCAAGGCGACTCAGACGATCTTCCATGGTGGCGATGCGGCGAGCGCCGTGTGGCTACCGGTGGCCAAGGACTGAGCCGAAAATTCGAAGCCGCAGCACTCGTGTGCGGGCGGAGAGGAATATCGTCACGAATCTGGCAGCCGCATGAAGAAACCGGGCAGGCGGCGCGGGACATGAAGGATGGGATGAGTAATGGCTGAGGCATTCGATCTTTCCGGCAGGGTGGCTTTGGTCACCGGTGGCGCCAGCGGCATCGGCGTCGGCATTGCCGAACTGCTGGCCGAGGCTGGCGCAACGGTGGTGATCGCCGATATCGACGCGACGCGCGCCGCGGCGCAGGCCGACGCGCTCAAAGGCGCTGGACATCAGGCGGCCTCGGTCGCGGTCGATCTCGGCGACGAGACTTCGGTGATCGCCGCCTGCGCCGACGTGGTCGAGCGCCACGGAGCGCCCTGGATCCTGGTGAACAACGCCGGACTGCAGCATCGCGAGCTGCTGCTCGAAGGCAGCGTCAGGCACTGGGACCGCAACAATGCGGTCAACGCGCGCGGGCCGTTCCTGATGATCCGCGAGCTGGCCAAGGCGATGGTCGCGGCGGGGCAGGGCGGGCGCGTGATCAACGTCGCCAGCTCGGGCCTGATCGGTCAGATGGTTCAGGGGCTCTCGGCCTATCTCGCTTCGAAAGGCGCGCTAGCAGCGCTGACCCAGGCCGCGGCGATGGAGCTCGCCGAGCACGGCATCACCGTCAACACCGTCCTGCCCGGCGGGGTCGGCACGCCTGGCGCAATCGGTGCCGAGGGTCCGCCGCCGATCGGCCCGGGCAACCGCCGCCCGCCGCTCGGCATGTGCGAGCCGCGCGACATCGGTTCGGCCGTCCTCTATTTCGCGACGCCGATGGCGCGCCATGTCACCAACCAGACGATCTGCGTCGACGCCGGTTTCTCGATCACCTGACACGAAAAAGGGGCCGTGCTTGCGCGCGGCCCCTCGATCTTCCGGCGATGTGGCCCGCGCTTACTTCGGGGGCATGCGGATCGCGCCGTCGAGGCGGATCAGCTGGCCGTTGAAGTAGGTGTTGCGCGTCAGCTCGAGCACGAGCGAGGCGAACTCCTCGGGCTTGCCGAGGCGCTTGGGGAAGGGCACGGCCTTGCCCAGACCGTCGAACACCGCCTCGTTCATTTCCTTGACGCGCAGCATCGGCGGCGTCGCGAAAGTGCCGGGCAGGATCGCGTTGACGCGGATGCCCAGGTCCATCAGGTCGCGCGCCATCGGCAGGACCATGGCGTTGACCGCGCCCTTGCCGCCGCCATAGGCGACCTGGCCGATCTGGCCGTCCTGCGAAGCCGCCGACGAGGTGAAGATGATCGTGCCGCGCTCGCCGTCGTCGTTGAGCGGCTCGGCGCCGGCCATGCCCAGCGCGGCGATCGAGGCGACGCGGTAGGAGGCGGTGAAGATACCTTCTGCCGACTTGGCGATCTGCTCGGTCGCGGTGCGCTTGTAGCCGCCCGTGGTCTTGTCGAACGAGACGGTCTTGCCGCCGCCGGCGACGACCGCGCAGTGCACGACGACGCGCTCCTGGCCGTGCGCTGCGCGGGCCTTGGCGAAGCCCGCCTCGACGCTGGCCTCGTCCATGATGTTGACGTTGCAGAAGACGCCGCCGATTTCCTTGGCGAAGGCTTCGCCGGCTTCCTCGCTGATGTCGAACACGGCGACCTTGACGCCGGCGTCGGCGAGAGCCTGCGCGCTGGCGCGGCCGAGGCCCGAGGCGCCGCCCGTGACGACGGCGGCGATGGTATTGTCGATCTTCATGCAAACCTCCCGGTTTCTGGACGAATCAGAACTCGCCACGCGGGTAGCTCAACGTTTCCGACATGTCGAAGGCTGCGCGCATTCTATCGCTGGGGCGGGGGCTGACAGTATTCTCCGATACGGCTAAGGGCGCGGGATGACCGAACGCTCGAAGATCCGCAATTTCAGCATCATTGCCCATATCGACCATGGCAAGTCGACCCTGGCCGACCGCCTGATCCAGTTCACCGGCGGCCTGACCGAGCGCGAGATGTCGGCGCAAGTCCTTGATAACATGGACATCGAGAAAGAGCGCGGGATCACCATCAAGGCCCAGACCGTGCGTCTGAACTACAAGGCCAAGGACGGCGAGACCTATGAGCTCAACCTCATGGACACGCCGGGCCACGTCGACTTCGCCTACGAGGTCTCGCGCAGCCTCGCCGCCTGCGAAGGCGCGCTGCTCGTCGTCGACGCCGCGCAGGGCGTGGAAGCCCAGACCCTGGCCAACGTCTACCAGTCGATCGAGCACGACCACGAGATCGTCCCCGTCATCAACAAGATCGACCTGCCCGCGGCCGAGCCCGAGAAGGTGCGCCACGAGATCGAGGAGGTCATCGGTATCGACGCCTCCGAGGCCGTGCTCGCCAGCGCCAAGTCGGGCGTCGGCATCGAGGAGATCCTCGAGGCCGTGGTCGCCAAGATCCCGCCGCCCAGCGGCGACGACAAGGCCCCGCTCAAGGCCATGCTCGTGGACTCGTGGTACGACCCCTACCTCGGCGTCGTCATCCTCGTGCGCGTAATCGACGGCGTCATCAAGAAGGGTCTCCAGGTCAAGTTCATGGCCGGCGGCACCGAACACCTGATCGACCGCGTCGGTTGCTTCACGCCCAAGCTCGAACAGCTGAACGAACTCAGCGCTGGCGAGATCGGCTTCATCACCGCGCAGATCAAGGAGGTCGCCCAGGCCAAGGTCGGCGACACGATCACCACGGTCAAGCAGGGCGC
>SECS01000302.1 GCA_004211435.1 Novosphingobium sp.
AATCCCTCGCCGTTTACCTTTCATGGCACCAACAGCTATATCGTCGGGACATCGTCGGTGGCCGTGATTGATCCGGGGCCGGAGGACGAGGCGCATTTTGAAGCCTTGATGGCGGCGCTTGAGGGGCGGCGTGTCAGCCATATCTTTGTCAGTCACACGCATCGCGACCACTCGCCGCTGGCACGGCGGCTGAAGGCGGCGACCGGCGCGTTGACGGTGGCGCAGGGGCCGCACCGGGCGTCCCGTTCCCTGCACGCGGGCGAGATCAATCCGCTCGCTGAAAGCGCTGATACCGATTTCGTGCCCGATATCGCGGCCGGTGATGGTGAGAGGATCGAGGGTGACGGGTGGGCGCTGACCGTCCTCCATACACCCGGCCATACCGCCAACCACTGCGCCTTCGCGCTGGAAAATTCCGGCATCCTGTTTTCTGCCGACCACGTGATGGCCTGGGCGACGACGATCGTTGCGCCGCCGGATGGATCCATGGCGGATTTCATGGCGTCGGTTGAAAAGCTTCTGGCCCGCGGTCATGAAGACCGGATCTTCTTTCCCGGACATGGCGGACCGGTGACCGAGCCCGCCTCTTTTCTGCGCGGCCTGCGGACCCATCGGCGGATGCGCGAGCGCGCGGTGCTGGAGCGCATCCGCGCCGGCGACCGGTTGATCCCGGATATGGTGACGGCGATCTATGCGCGCACGGATCCGCGTCTGCATGGTGCGGCCGCCCTTTCGGTGCTGGCGCATCTGGAAGACCTGATCGGCAAGGGACAGGTTGCGACGGACGGACCGCCATCGCTTTCAGGCATCTATACGCTGGCTTGACGGGCGCTTAGCCGCCGGTGATGCCGAGCAGTTCGGTATCGAGACGATCGAGGAAATCCTGGGCAATCTCAGCCCCGAGGCCGAGATCATGCGGGCCGAAGCGCGAGACGACGCGCAGATCGACGGAGGTCGTCTCGGCATCTTCACGCAACCGGATCACGATATCGAAGCGCAGGCCGAGCACCAGCGTGCGGGTCTCGCCCTGAAGCAGCACATCGCCGGCGGTGCCGATCGTCGGCTCGAGCGTGAGTTCAGGCCGGCGCAGCGGCACCGGCGCCACATCCGGCACCGGCGCCTGCTCGTCGCGGGGCGCTGCACGGGTGAGGATGTCGGGCTCCACCAGCTCCAGCCCCTCTGTCTTGACGATGCCGATCCGGGCGGACCGTAGCGCCTTCTGGACGCCTTCGTAGACGCGGTCGACGGCCCCTTCGTAACGTCGTCCGGTGAGGCGCGGATAGGCGGCAAACTGCGCGCGGCGCTCAGTGGGCGTGACCATCGGCGGGCGCTGCGGCAGGAAGCGCTGGTCGGCTGTCGGTTCGAAGACGAAGGCAGGCGGATCGGCGATATCGGTGGAGATGTCGTAAAGCGGCGGCAGCGTGAGATAGGACACGGTTCCCATCACCACGACGGCAAGCGGGACGGCTGCAAACACCAGCCCGTGTGCAGCAGCAACGCCTCCTCTTGCACCGACACTCCAGAGCCGCGCGAGACCCAGCAGCGACAGCGGTACCGAGGCAGCCGCAATGGTTGCGGAACACAGAACAAGTGCCACGAAATCCGGCTCGTTCAGCGGCCCGAACCGATGCGCGACGGCTGAAACCACGAATAGAAGAAAAGCGCAGAAGCCGAGCCTGCGCCCGAAATAGGCGGCGCGGGAAACGGGCCGGACAAAGCGGACGGTCATTGTGTGAAAGCGGCTCCATGCAAAGTCTC
>SECS01000303.1 GCA_004211435.1 Novosphingobium sp.
CTGGATGACCTTCCAGGCGCGCGGGATCACCTCGAGCGTCTCGGTCACGTCTTCGCCCAGCTTCGAAAGCCGGCTGCCCCCGCAAGCCGGGCAAGAGCATGGCGCTGGCATGACGACCCGCTCGCGCGGAAGGTGTTCGGGAAACGGCTTCCTGGCCGGCCGCTTGCGTTCGAAGGCGGTGACGGTCGCGGTCTTCTCGGTAGCGAACTCGGCAGTCAGATCGTCCTCGGCGGCGTCGGCCTCGAGATCTTCGAGCTGCAGTTCCATCTGGTCGAGCAGGCGGCGGGTGCGCTCCGCGCTGGCGCCATACTGCTCGCGCCTGAGCTTGGCGATCTGCAGCTTGAGGTGCGCGATCACGGCCTCGGTGGCGCTCTCCCGGGCATGGGCATTGGCGAGCTTGGCCTCGGCCTCATCGGCTCGCTGGGTCGCACTCGCCAGCAGCGCCTTGAGCGCTTCGATATCGTCAGGAAGGGGCGAAACGGCGGCTTCCATGACCGCGATGGAATCACAGAAACCCGCCAGAATGAAGCGCAAAATGCTCTGCTGGAAAAGAAAGCGATGCCCCTATCCGGCGCTCTGCGGACGCCAGGAATACTGCGGGTTCCGCCAGTCGATCCCGTCGAGCAGGCAGGCGAGTTGCGAGGCTGTAAGCGACACCATGCCGTCCTTCGCCGAAGGCCAGACGAAGCGCCCCTTCTCAAGCCGCTTGGCGTAAAGCGACATGCCGATCCCATCGTGCCAGATCAGCTTCACCAGAGATCCGGCGCGCCCGCGGAACACGAATAGATCGCCGCCATGGGGATCGCGCTTGAGGCCCTGCTGGACCAGCAAAGCCAGGCCCTGCATCCCCTTCCTCATATCCGTGTGGCCCATCGCGATCCACACGCGGGCGCCGGCAGGGATCATCGAAGCGCCTTCAACGCCGAGGCCACCAGCGCTGGTGATGCGGAGGCAAAGATGCTGATCCGCTTGCCGCGCGCCAGATCGATGACGATCGCAGGCTGCAGATCAGGGCGAGCTACTTCCACGTCCTCGATCATCACCGCCGCGGCGAAACCAGGAGCCGCCAAAGCGTCCGGTTCAGCCTCGGCATGAGCATCGCGCAGCTTCCGTCGCCAAGTGTAGATCAGCGCCGACGAGATATCGTACCGCCGGCAGACCTCAGCGACGCAGGCACCCGGCGCAAACGCCTGGTTGAGGATCTCCAGCCGTTCCTCGTCGCTCCAACGGCGGCGGCGCTCCGGCCCGGAAAACACTGTGATCTGACCCATCGACCGCTCCAAAGCGCACTCCTACGAGCACACTTAAGACCGGTCCCTCAGCTCATCGACAAGGCGGGACCCGCCGGATGGGTACGCCGTTCGCGGCGATGCCAGAGTTCCTTGGAAGCTGCCAGTCCATGGACCTGTCAACGACGCGGCAATCGGCCACATCGTCGCGACGCCCATGCGGCTCTGCAGTCGGAAAGATCCGAACGGCATACTCGTTGGCGTCGGCATTGGCCCTCGCAGCGAGTAATAAGGCTCGTAGATCGGAGTCAGAATGCCAGCACAGACGTGGCCCTGAGCCCCATGCATAATATCGAAGACGTTCGCCGGCGCGCCCATCGCGCTCTGCCGGCGCCGGTACTGCACTACCTTGAGGGCGGCGCCGAAGACGAATGGACGATGCGCCGCAATACCGACGCTTTTACGCAGTGGGCCCTCGCGCAAAACACTCTTGTCGATGTGTCGAATATCAATGCGGCG
>SECS01000304.1 GCA_004211435.1 Novosphingobium sp.
ATCATCGCCAGCGTCGCGAACGAGTTCTTCCTCGGCCCGCAACTCGGCGTCGACGCGGACACCGGCTATGCGATCTTCTCGGTCGGCGAGGACGCCGCGCGCCTGTACCAGCCGCTGACGACCGCTGAATATGACATGATCTCGCAGGACGCAGTCTACAGTCCCCGGTCGCGCACCGACAGCGTCTCGGCCACCATCACCAACGCGGCCCTGTTCGAACTGCCCGCCGGCCCCGTCGGGTTCGCCGCCGTATTCGAAGCCGGCAATCAGGGCTATGACCTCAATCCCGATCCACTGGCGCTGACGCCCTACTACTATGGCCTGGTGGATTCGGACGGGGAGGGCGAGCGCGACCATTACGGCGCCGGCTATGAAGTGCGGGCGCCGCTGCTGAGCAATCTGGAGTTCAGCACCGCCGGCCGCTACGACCACTACAAGTTCGCCGGTCGCGGCGTGGGCGAGTTCACCTACAACTTCGGTCTGGAATACAGGCCGATCAACACTCTGATGTTCCGCGCCGCCTACGGCACCGGCTTCCGCGCGCCGGACCTGCACTACGTCTTCTCCGGCCCGGGCAACACGCACCCGTCCGGCACCGACTACTTCCGCTGCCGCGCCGAGGAGCCGGACGAGGAGATCGGCGACTGCAGCTATTCGGACGAAGGCATCGTCGCCTATCGCAACGGCAACCGCGACCTCGATCCCGAGACCAGCAAGTCTTTCAACGGCGGCGTAGTCTGGCAGCCGACGCGCAACCTGTCGCTCTCCGTCGACTACTTCGAGGTGGAACTGACCAACCAGGTCCGTGACCGCAGCATTGACGCCATCCTGCGTGACGAGGCGGACTGCCGGCTGGGAGAAACCCAGGGCGGCACGGCGGTCGACATCAACTCGCCGACGTGCGTCGACGCCATCGCCCGCGTCCAGCGCCAGGCGACGGGCCCGCTGGCTGGGCAACTGATCGGGGTATCGACCAACCCCATCAACATCGCCCAGGAAAAGACCTCGGGCGTGGACGTGGCGGCGCGCCTGCGCATCCCGACCGAGACCATCGGCGAGTTCAACGTCTCGCTGTCATACACCTTCGTCGACGATCACACCTTCCAGCAGTACCCGGACGATCCGGTGATCGACAAACTGGCCTTCGACAGCGGCTACTACATCCCGCGCGACAAGGGCACGGCCAGCGTCAGCTGGAACCTGGACCGCCTCACGGCGACCATCCAGGGTCAGTATCTGGGCGAGCTGCCCAACTACGACGAGGACGCCTACATCTCCGACAGCTGGTTGTTCAACGCATCGGTCCAGTACGAGTTGACGGACCACGTGCGCCTCTCGGCGACCGTCAACAATCTGTTCGACGAAGACCCCGTGGAGGACCCGACCTACGGCGCATATCCGTACTACGACATCTCGTGGTTCGACTCGGTCGGTCGCAGCTACTACGTCCAGCTGTCGTACAAGTTCGGCGGCTCGGGGCTTTAAAGGCGGCGAGCTCTGTTCAACACCGGGGTGCGTCGGCGGGCGCCCCCGGCTGCTCGTCGAAGGGGCGCCCCGCATGCGAGGCCTCGCGGCGCTTGCCCACGTGGGCGGGTTGCTCTATCGACCTCGCTCCGCCTGGACGACCCCCAGGCGGTTCACGCGCGTCGTGGAAAAACGGACAGGTGGCGGAGTGGTCGATCGCGCACGCTTGGAAAGCGTGTGTAGGTGAAAGCCTACCGAGGGTTCGAATCCCTCTCT
>SECS01000147.1 GCA_004211435.1 Novosphingobium sp.
ATGTAGTCGCCGCGCGTGACCGGTCCAGTGCCTTTGTAGTGGTCGAGCAGGTTGGCCATGGCCGTGAGCACCTGGGTGGTCTGATAGGGCCAGACCGGGCCGTTCCACTGGCATTCGGGAGCGCCGTCGAGATAGCGGTATTGGCGCACGTAGTGTTCGTAGCTCGCCTCGACCGTGCGCATCCCGGCATGGCCCGCGAGCGCCTTGGGATCGAGCAGATGCGCCCAGGCCCCGGCATAGCGCGCCTCGTCGGGCACCAGATCGAACATCCACGGAAGATAGCCGACGAGTTCCCGCGCGCGGATCGGCTGCCAGTATTTCACGTGTTCGTTGTCGACCTGGTAGCGGTCGACGAAGTGCCCGAGCGAGGGGCTCCACAGGTCGGCCAGCACGCGCTCGCGGATGTCCTCGGCACGCGCCTCGTATTCGCGCGCCATCGCCGTATCGCCCGCCAAACGTGCCATGTTGGCGAGCGCGCGGGCATTGGCGAACATGTAGCTGTTGACCGAAGGTCGGAAGGAATCGCCGCCGCGGAAGCCGTCCTGGCCGCCCGAGGCATCGATCGACGAGACGGTATATTCGGTCGCGTCGAGCAGCGGTTCGACGAAATAGAGCCGCTTGGCGAAATCGTACTTCTCGTCCCACAGGCGATAGACGTGGCGCATGACCGACAGGTGCCGCAGCACCGCATCGCGATCGCCGTCGACGAGGTATCGGCCCCAGACCGAATCCGCCATGTGATCGGTGAAGTGGCGGTCGTTGCCGCCCGCATACATGAAGGCGATGTAATCGTCGGTGAAGCGCCGGTCGTTCAGCCAGCGCCCCTCGGCGATATGGAAGCCGCTGGCGTCGTTGAGGCTGGCATAGGGCTGACGCTGCCAGGAAACATCGTCGAGGAATTCGGTGGTGACATAGCCCTCGGCGCCGAGGTCGCGCTGGTGCGCGCGGAACAGCCCCCAGCGATAGTACCAGACGGCATCGAGCTTCGGATCGGAGGATTCGAAGAAGGGAATGCGATCGCGGTACCACGCTGCATCGTTGCCGAAGTGCTTCCGCGCGATCTGCTCACGGTCGAGCGAGGATTGGGCGAGCGAGGATTGAGCGAGCGCGGGCGCGGCAGTCCCGGCCAGCGAGACGGCTGCTGCCAGGAGAATTGCCAACACGTGACGGATGACCAGGCCTTTCGTTGTCGCGTGGCCCGAAGCAGGGTGCGGCGGCCGTTCCAAGTCCGGGAGGGAGGAAGTTACCAGGAACGGCCGCCGCGGGGAAAGCGATGGGGACAGCGTCCGCATCGCCTCCGGGGGGCTCTATGGGCCGGGAGCGCTACTTGAACGTGTAGCGGACACCCAGCGCGAAGGTGCGCGAGAGCAGCGTGGTGCCGAGATTGAACTGGTCGGGACCGCCGACGTCTTCGAACTTGTAATAGGTCTGCTGCTTCGACTTGGTCAGGTTGACCGCGTCGAAGGTGATGCCCAGGCGATCGTTGACGTTGAAGGTCAGCTGGAGGTCGAGGCTCTGCTCGGGGTTGCGCCAGACGCCGATCGGGTTGGCGAACAGGCGGGCTTCGTTGACCGCCAGGAACTCCTTGCGCCAGATGTACGAGAGGCGCGCGCCGAGCGGGCCGTTATCGTAAGCCAGGGTCGCGTTGTACGACAGGTCCGACACGCCGAAGAACGACGAGGTCGCCTGGCCCGTGATGTTGCCGGCCGCGTCGGACAGCGGGATGTTCTGCTTGGAATCGAGCACCGTCACGCTGCCCACGAAGCCCAGGCCGTCCATGAACTTGGGCAAGTAGTGCGGGAAGTAGGTGAGGCCGAGCTCGATACCCTTGAGCACGCCGTTCGAAGCGTTGACCGGACGGGTGATCGCGAAGCGGTTGGTGGCGCCGGCGACGATGCCGTTGTTCGGGATCGTCTCCAGCACCGTGAGCGGCACGACCAGCCCGTTGATCTCGCGGCGGAAGGCCGTCGCGGTGATCGCGCTGTCGCGGTCGAAGTACCATTCGAGCGCGACGTCGTAGTTCTTCGACGTCGTCGGCTTGAGCGACGCCGTGCCCGCCGTACCGCTGCCGTAGCCCACGTTGGTGAGGTCACCCGTCAGCGTGTAGTTCGGGTTCACGTCGGTGAAGTTCGGGCGGCGCAGCGTCTCGCCATAGTTGAAGCGCAGGCGCAGCTTGTCGGTGATCTCGTAACGCGCGGTGAAGGCCGGCAGCCACTTGCTCGAACCGTTCGAAACGCGGGTATGGGCGCCGTTGTTGTAACGGTCGAAGAAGTCGTAATTGGTGTCGACCGTGACATAGCGCACGCCCGCCTGCAGCATCAGCGGACGACCGAGGATCGAGACCTCGGCATCGGCCTGGACATAGGCGGCGATCGTGTTTTCGTTGATCCCGAAAACCTGCTGCAACGCGAGCTGATCGGAGGTCTTCACGCCGTAGAGGCTGCGGACGGCATCGGCGTTGTCGTAGAGCCACGAGCCGTTGGGCAGGACCCACGAGGTCGGCACGTCGGCGCGGCCCTGGTAAAAATCCTTGTTGGTAAAGACCGATTCCGCACCGAAGCGCGAGACGAAGCTGGCCAGGTTGAGCCCGCCGACCGGCGCGCCGGCGTCCTGCGTGCGCACGAAGGACGAGCCCTTGCGATCGTCGATGCGGATGCCCGCCTTGATCTTGCGGAGGAAGCCTTCGTCCCAGGTGTAGTAACCGTCGAGCGTGCCGGTGATGGCGCTGCCCTTGTCGCGGTTGCCGTTGTCGTAGAGCTGGGCGACGTTCCACACGGCCGGATTGGTCAGCAGGCTGTCGTCGCTGAAGTGGTACGACGGGATGCCGCCGTTGGCGTTGAAGACCGTGCTGATCGAGCTGGCCACGCGATCGGTGCGCATCGCCAGGAACGAGGTGTCAACCTTGCTGGTCTGGTAAGCGAGGTCGGCGACGATCTTGCCGCGCTCGCCCACGTCCCACTTGCCGTTCAGTGCATAGACGAAGCTGTCGGTCTTCGACTTGTTGAAGTCACCGCTGTTGAAGCCATAGACGTCCGCCACGTTGCTGCGCGACTTGACGATGTTGGTGCCGTCATAGAGCCCGACCGTGCCGGGGTTGCTCCACCAGTCGACGAAGCTGAACTGCAGGCTGTTGAAGGTTTCGCCGCGGAAACCGGCGTAATAGACCTCTGCCGTATAGACCGAACTCGTGTTCGGCGCCCACTGCAGGGCGACGTTGAACGAGGGACGCTCGCGCTTGCCGTAGAGGTCCGAGCTGAACACGGCATCGCGCGACAGATAGTAGGGCGTGTTGACGCCGTTGATCCGCAAGGTCGATCCGGCAGCGGTCGACAGGCCGCGGTCGAGGCCGGGCGTCCAGTTGACGTTGTCGGCACCGGGGAAGATGCGCTCGAGCGGGGCGAGGCCCGAACCCGCGGGCGGGGTCTGGGTCGCGAAAGGCACGAGGGCGCCCGCGGTCACGGTCTGGTCGCGGAACTTGGTGCGGCTGTAGGAACCGTTCACCAGCAGGCCGATGTCGCCGATGCCCGTGTCCCAACGGTTGCTGATCAGCAGCGCGGCATTGGGGTTATAGGTATCGGCCTGCTCGTTGTAGATGCCGCGGACCAGGCCGGAGATGGCGAAGCCGTCGAAGTCGAACGGACGGCGCGTCTCGACGTTGATCTGACCGGCGAGGCCGGTCTCGATCTGGTCGGCGGCGCGGGTCTTGAACACGTCGACGCGCTTGACGAGGTTGGCCGAGATGTCCTGCAGCGCGAAGGATTGGCCGGTCGTGGTGAAGATGTTGCGGCCGTTGAGCGTGGTCAGCGCGTCGGGCAGACCGCGGATCGACAGCTTGGCGGCTTCACCGCCGGCGCGGTCGGTGACCTGGATGCCGGTGACGCGCTGGAGCGCTTCGACGACGTTGTTGTCGGGCAGCTTGCCGACGTCTTCGGAAACGATCGAATCGACGATCTGCACCGATTCCTTGCGGACGTTGATCGCGCCGACGATCGAGGCGCGGACGCCGGTTACGACGATGGCCTCGCCGTCACCCTCGGTGCTGTCGGGAGCGACATCCTGCGCCTGGGCGACGCCGGCGAAACCCAGCGCGAGAACGGATGCGGCACAGTATGCGAATGGCTTGAACGCCATGATTGAATTCCCTCCCATAAAGGCCGGCCCTCTGGCTCGGTGCCCTGGATTACTCGGACTAATTATTTGTCCGAGTAATCCGATGCAAGAGAAAATGAATGTCGAGCGTCAGATTTCATTCATATATATGAAATATAATGCTTTAATGCGACGCATCGACCCGATTCAGCGCCGATCTTGTCCTACCTGATAACGACTCAGTCCGCTTTCCACAGCGTGGCCGGGTCGGTCCGCGGCGCCAGGTGCAAACCGCCGGCCGCGGAGGACAGCGCCTTTCCGGGTTGCAGCCTGGACTCGAACTGAACGGTTCCGCGCGCGGCACCGGGAACACGCCGGAATTGGTCCGCGCCGTTCGCGAAACCGCCCGCGCCTGCCCGGGCGAGGCTGACCGAACCGTCGCTGGTGACGGCCAGGGCATGGTCGGGCAACAGGATTGGCGACAGACGCACGCTGCCCGCGTCCGCGGCCGTCGCGCGGAACTGCGTCGCGGGCAGCGCCGCGTCGCCCACGAAGGCGCGGGCGCCCTGATGCGCGAGATGAAGACCCGGCAGGCGCGCGGAAGAGAAACGCTCTGGCAGGGCGCCGTTGCCCACGGGCACGCCGAAGTCGGGACTGCCGTCGGGCTTGTAGTAGAGCCGCTGCATGCGCGTGTGCCGATTGGGATCGAACAGCGGATCGCCCGTGATCGCCTCGTAGTCGCGGCCGTGATAGACCAGCACGTCGCGGCCCCGCTCGTCCACCGTGAAGCTGTTGTGACCGGGACCGAAGACCGAGGTCTCGCGGCAGGTGACGAAGACCGGCTGCTCCGACTTGGTCCAGGCGCGCGCGTCCATCAGGTCGGCGGCGGCGTCGATCGTCAGCAGGCCAAGGCAATAACGCGCGTCGGTGGCGCTGGCCGAATAGGTCATGAACAGGCGGCCGTTGCGCTCGATCACCGCGGGAGCCTCGGCGACCTTGAAGCCGCGGATTTCCCAGTCGAGCGTCGGGATCGTCAAGCGCGTCGCCTGGGCCGCCAGGGTCAGCGGCGTCGCCAGCGGCGCGATGTAGAGGTTCGAATTGGTCTCGATTCCCGGCTCGCGCTGCGCCCAGGCGAAGTAGCGCTGGCCGCGGTGCGTGAAGACCGTGGAATCGAGGTTGAAGCTGTCCCACGGCGCCTTGAACTCACCGAGAACGGACCACTTGCCCTTCATCGGATCGGGCCCGTCGCAGACGATCGCGTAAGTGCGGATACGGAACACGTCCTCGCCACCGCCGCTCGGTCCCGCGGCGAAATACATGATCCAGCGGCCGTCGATCAGATGCAGTTCGGGCGCCCAGAGGAAGCCCGACATCGGCCCGCTCGCCTGGTGCCGCCAGAGCACCGCCTCGGGTGCGGTAGCCAGCCCGGCGAGCGTGCGCGAGCGGCGCAGGACCAAACGATCATACTCGGGCACCGAGCCGGTCAGGTAGTAATAGCCGTCGTCGTGACGGAACACCTGCGCGTCGGCCCGCTGGCGGACCAGCGGGTTTGCCGGCGCGGCCACGGGCCGCGACGCGCCGGCAAAGAGTTGGCTATTCGCAAGCGGGAGCAACGCGGCGCCGGCGGCGAAAGCGCGGCGGGAAATGGGAAAATGCATCGGGCCTCTCCGGTTATCGTGGATCAGTATTCTGCGACGGGCCAGCCGTCCGCGCCCCAGCGGATCGGCGCGATCCGCATGGTCGGAACACCCTGATTCTCGCGATCATAGGCATGGTAGACGACGTAGGTCGTGCCGTCGGTGTCGGTGAAGGCGCCGGCGTGGCCGGGGCCGCGGAAGCGCTGCTGCTCCTGCAGGTCGGCGCGCAGGAAGATCGAGCCGCCGCCCTGCATCATGGCGCTGCCGTCCTTGCCGAGGTAGGGCCCGGTCACCGAGCGCGACCGCGCGACGACGGTGTAATAGGTGCTGTTCACGCCCTTGCAGCAATAGTCGTAGGACGCGAGCAGGTAGTACCAGCCGCCATGCGGGATGATGAAAGGGGCTTCCACCGGTGCCGGGCCGCCCGCGGGGGCGGGGCGGCGCGCGATCGCACGGGGCGTGGCGCCCGGCGCAGGCTTGCCGGTCTTCGGATCGATCGCGAAGAGCTTGAGCCCCGTCCAGAAGCTGCCCAGCGACAGCCACTGTTTGCCCTCGGCATCGATCACCAGGTTGGGATCGATCGCGTTGAAATCGCTCTGCGGGGTCGATTGCACGACCAGGCCGCGATCGGTCCAACCGTAGGTCTTGGCCTTGGGATCGAGCGTGGGGCTGGTGGCGAGGCCAATCGCCGAGCGGTTCGAGCCGAAGGTCGATACCGAATAGTAGAGCCGGTATTCGCCGTTCACGAAGGATATGTCGGGCGCCCACAGATCGCCCGCGCCGGGCACGGCCTGCGTCGCCCAGGCGGGCAGCGTCTTGAGCAGGGTTTCGCCTGCGGTCCAGTGCCTGAGATCCTTGGAACTGCGCGAAACGATGTTTTTCCCGCCCGTGCTGAACACGTAATAGGTGTCGCCCTCGCGGATCATCACCGGGTCGTGGACATGGGTGATGTCGCCCGAAAGCTGGGCGTTGAGCGTCGCGGGCTTGTCCGAGGGCTGCGCACCGGCGGCGCTGGCGGCGACGAGCGCCGCCAGGCCGATGAGCTTGCGCAAGGCCATCACCGCAGTTCGAGCACGACGACCGACTTCGCCGGCAGGGTCACCACCAGCTTGCCGCCCTGCACCTTCGCGCCGTTGAAGGCGGCCGGCTTGACCGTCTCGGGCGCGGTGAAGGTGTTGTGCGCATTGATCGCCGAGGCCGTCAGGATCCGCCCGCTGACGCTGGCGGCGGTCACCCCGTCGATGCCGATCGTCACCGTGTTGGTCTGGGTGGGATCGAGGTTCGACAGGCCGACATGGACCTTGCCGTCCTTGCCGCGCACGGCCGAGCCGCTGACCGCGGGGACCGAGAATTCGCCCTTCTTGTACTGCGGGGTCTTGAGATCGAGCGGCAGCACGGTCGCGTCCTGCCAGGGCTTGTACATCTCGAAGACGTGATAGGTCGGCGTCAGCACCATCTTGGGGCCGTCGGTCAGGATCATCGCCTGGAGCACGTTGACCATCTGGGCGATGGCGCTCATGCGCACGCGATCGGCGTGCTTGGCGAAGATGTCGAGATGGACCGAAGCGATCAGCGCGTCGCGCAAGGTGTTCTGCTGACGCAGGAATCCCGGATGCGTGCCCGGATCCTGCGCATACCAGGCGCCCCATTCGTCGACTGCCAGGAAGACGCGCTTCTGCGGATCGTACTTGTCCATGATCGCGCTGTGCTTGGTGATCAGCTCGTCCATGTGCATCGCCCCGGACAGGGCGTCGGCCCAGCCGGTCTCGTCGAAATCGACCGCGGGCGCGCGCGGCGGCCAGCCGCCGGCGGGGTGGACGTAATAGTGCAGCGAGACCGCGTCGAGCTGGCCCGCGGCGATCTTCATCATCGCCTCGGTCCAGTCATAGTCGGACACGTTGGCGCCCGCGGCGATCTTGACGATCTTGGTGCCCGCGGGCGGCTTGACGAACGTCGCATAGCGGCGCGTCATGTCGGCCGCATATTCGGCGCGCATGTTGCCGCCGCAGCCCCAGAGCTCGTTGCCCACGCCGAAATAGGGAACCTTCCACGGCTCCTTGTGGCCGTTGCGCGCGCGCTCGTCGGCGAGGCTACCGGCGGGGGCGGTCATGTATTCGACCCATTCGGCCATTTCCTGCGGCGTGCCGTTGCCGACGTTGCCGGCGATATAGGCCTCGGCGCCGACCTGGCGCAGCAGTTCGAAGAACTCGTGCGTGCCGACGGTGTTTGGCTCGGTCACGCCGCCCCAATGGGTGTTGACCTTGACCGGACGCTTGGCCCTGGCGCCCACACCTTCACGCCAGTGGTATTCGTCGGCGAAGCAGCCGCCCGGCCAGCGGATCACCGGGACGGACAGGTTGCGCAATGCCGCGACCACGTCGTTGCGGAAGCCGTTGGTGTTGGGGATCGACTTGTCGTTGCCGACCCACAGGCCGCCATA
>SECS01000148.1 GCA_004211435.1 Novosphingobium sp.
CCCGTGGTCGCGCCCGAGAACTGGATCGGCACGCCGGCCGTGCGCAGGTCGATGCTTGAGCCGTAGGTCGGATGCTCGACCGCCATCGTCTCCTTGCGCGCGACGACGCGCGGATCGACCAGCGCGTCCTCCGGGTGGCGCACGGGTGCGACGGGCACGCCCTTGGCCTCGAGCGCGCGGACCACCTCGACCAGCGGCAGCTGGCGCGACCAGGCGTTGATCTTCGCTTCGAGCTCGGTGGCGTTGGCGACGCGCGCGTCGCGGTTGGCGAAGCGCGGATCCTCGGCCAGTTCGGGCTCGCCCATCGCCGCGAAGAGCCCGCGTGCGAGCGGTTCGTGCACCGCGACCACCGAGACGTAGCCGTCGGCGCATTCGAACACGCCGAACGGCGAGAGCCGCTGCACGGTCAGACCCGTGCGCGAGGGCATGCCCGCGGCGGCCATCGCCGACCAGTTCTCGATCGCGACGAAGGAGGTCAGCGCGCCGAGCATCGAGACGTCGACGTGCTGGCCCGTGCCCGTGCGGTGGCGCTGCTCGATCGCGGCAAGGATGCCTATGACGGTGAACACCGGCGCGAGCATGTCGGCCACGGGGATGCCGATGCGCACGGGCGGGTGGCCGGGCTCGCCGCTGGTGAACATCGCGCCCGACAGCGCCTGGACGATCACGTCCATCGCCTTGCCGCCGTCGCGGTCGGTCGCGCCGAAGCCCGAGAGCGAAGCGAAGACCACGCGCGGGTTGATCGCGTGGCAGGCCTGGTAGCCGACGCCGAGCCGGTCGGCCGTGCCCGCGGTGAAGTTCTCGACGACGATGTCGGCCTGGCGGACGAGATCGAAATAGACCTCGCGACCCTCGGCGGTCTTGAGGTCGAGCGAGACGCCGTACTTGCCGCGCGCGCGGGTCAGGTGCGAGAGCGAGAGATCGTCGTCGTGGCGCCGTTCGACCTGGATGCCGTCGCGGCCCAGATAGGGGCTGTTCTCGCGCGCGAGATCGCCGCCTTTGGGCTCCTCGACCTTGATCACCTTGGCGCCGAGGCCCGCGAGCAGCAGCGTGCAATAGGGGCCCGCGAGCGCGCGGGTGAGGTCGATGACCGTCAGGCCCTCGAGCGGCCTTTGGGTGAGGTCGCTGCCGTTGCTCACTGGGATACTCCTGATTGGGAAGCCGGGCAGGCCTTGGCGCCGCCGGCGATGAGGCGCTGGGCCTCGTGGAACACGGGTTCGCCCTTCAGGCCGAAATCCGCGAGACGGCGGGCCTGGTCGAGCGCGAAGCGGTTGTAGAGCGCGTCGAAGCGCGCCTGGTCGGCCGCGGGGAGGGACAGCATCTCGACGCCGTGGCCGGCGGCGTAGTCGATGCCGGCCTTCTCGGCCTTGAGGATCTGCTCGTCGAGCGCGGCCTCCCAGACGGTCTTAGAAGCGGCCACGAGCTGCTGCAGGTCGGGCGGCAGCCGGCGCCAGGCGGCGTCGGACATGGCGCGCGCCGGATAGGCGCCGCGGCTGAAGCGGATCGTCGAGAAGTGGTGCGCGACCTCGGCGAAGTGCAGGCTCTTGATCGTATCGGCCGGGGCGACGACGCCGTCGATCACGCCTTTGGCCAGGGCCGAATAGACCTCGCCCATCGGCATGTTGACCGGATCGGCGCCGAGCGCTCGCAGCACGTCGATCGCGTCGCTCTGCGCGCGCAAACGAAGCCCCTTGAGATCGGCGAGGCTGCGCACGGGCTTGCTGCGCGTCAGCACGCCGGGGAAATTGCCGCCCTGGACCGCGAGCACGTGGAGCCCTGTGAGTTCCTTGCCGAACTCGGGGAAGCGCGCGGCCAGGCAGTCGTAGACCGTCACTTGGTCGGCGATCGTCTGCACACCGCTGTAGAAGCCCGACTGGACGCGCAGCATATGCGCGCCGCCGCGTGCGTAGATCGGCGTGATCAGGCCGATGTCGGCCAGGCCGTGGCGGATCTCGACCATAGACATGTCCGAGCTGAGCAGCGCGCCCGACCAGAAGGGCTTGAAGGCGATGCGGCCGTGGCTGGCGGTCTCGACGTGCTTCATCCAGGCGATGTCGGCCTGGCTGAACGGATGCGCCGGCGGATAGGGGCTGGCATAGGTCAGCGTGTATTCCGCCGGCTTCTGATGCGGTGAACAGGCGGCGATCAGGGCGCCGAGGGCGAGGATCAGGAGTTTGCGCATGTCGATCATCCCGCCACCAGTCCGGGCAGCCACAGCGTGATCACCGGCAGGGCGATCAGCATGGCCAGATGCAGGAAGTCCGCCACCAGGAAAGGAATCACGCCGCGGAAGATCGTGCCGAGCGACAGGTCCTTGGCGATGCCCTGGATGACGTAGATGTTGAGGCCCAGCGGTGGGTGGACGAAGCCTATCTCCATCGTGCGGACCAGGAAGATGCCGAACCAGATCGGGCTGTAGCCGAGCTGCACCGCGATCGGCAGGAAGATCGGCGTGGTCAGCAGCATCAGCGCGACGCCGTCGAGGAACGAGCCGAGCAGCAGCAGCAGCAAGGTCATGACGATGATCGCCACGACCGGGCTCGCGTGCCAGTCGGTCACCGCGGCGGACATCGCCTCGGTGATCCCGGTGACGCCGACGAAATTGGCGAAGGTCAGCGCGCCGATGATCACGACATAGATCATGCCCGCCGTGCGCAGGGTGGCCTTGATGGCATCGGCGACCGTTGCGAGCGAAAAGCCGCCGCGCACGGTCAGCAGCACGAGCGCGCCGATGACCCCGACCGAGGCGGCCTCGGTCGGAGTGAACCAGCCGATCATCAGGCCGCCGATGACGAAGAGGATCAGCGCGAAGATGTCGGCCACCTTGCGCAGCGCCGGCAGACGCTCGCGCCAGGGCACGCGCGCGGTGGCGGGGCCGAGCTCGGGGCGGAAGGCGCAGAGCACCATGATCGTGATCAGATAGAACACCGCCTGGCTGAGCCCGGGGACGATGGCGGCGGCAAAGAGCTTGCCGATCGACTGTTCGGCGATGATGCCGAAGACGATCAGCGCGCCCGATGGCGGGATCAGCGAGCCGAGCGTGCCGCCGGCGGCAAGTGCGCCCGAAGCGAAGCCCGGATGATAGCCGGCCTTGCGCATCTCGGGCAGCGCGACCGAGGAGACCGTCGCAACCGTTGCGAGGCTCGAGCCGCTGATCGCGCCGAAGCCCGCACAACCACCGATCGAGGCGAGCGCCAGGCCGCCGCGACGGTGGCCGACGAATTTGGCGGCGACGTCGAAGAAGTCGCGGCTGGCGCCCGCGGCGAAGCAGATGTGCGCCATCAGCAGGAACAGCGGCAGCACGCCGAGTTCGTACTTCGAGATCACCTCGAACGAAACCCCGCCGCCCTTGATCAGCGCCGCTTCGGGCGAGATCATCAGCGCCAGGCCGCCGAGCCCGACGAGCAGGAGGCTGACGCCAATCGGCACGCCGGAGGAGAGGAAGAGCAGTAGGATGAGGATGCCGGCGAGGCCGATCAGCTCGGGCGCGATCATGCGGGCTTCCTCAAGGCGTGACGGAAGAAGGTGACCGCGATCAGCAGGGCGAAGGCGATCCAGACCAGGCGCAGCCAGCGCAGCGGAATGTGCAGCAGTTCGGTCTGCTCGAAGCCGTGCCAGAGGTCGCTCGCGACCCAGATCGAGCCGGCGGCGAGCACGAGGAACACCAGGCCGCTGACGAAGGCGCAGGCGCGCGCGAGCCGGGCGGCGGTGGGCCGGGGCAGCCGCTCGGTGACGATGTGCACGCTGGCATGGCCGCCGACGATCGTCGCGATCAGCATGGCCGAGGCGCCGAGCAGGACCACCGCGGTCTGCACGAGTTCGATCGAACCGAGCAGGTGAAGCCCCGTATGCCGGCCGGCGACCGCGATCGAATCGGCAGCGGTGGCGCCAAGCAGGCCCAGGCCGCCGAGGCCATAGGCCAGCCGCGCCAGCAGTCCGTGCGCGACGGGCGCGCCTTCGCTCGGCAGGTCCGATAGACTGTCTTCGGGCGGCGTCTGCGCCGGGCCGGGGCCGGCCGAATGATCCATTATGGTCGCCTCTCCACGCTGTTTCCAACCGGGCTAGCGGTTGACAGGTTCCGATCCCGGCCGTCTAATGAGCTGGTCATCGAGACTGTAGAATATTTCAACTATTTTTTCTGTCAACCATACCGAGAGAGTTCGCACCAAATGAATGCCAGGACCGGGATCCCGAAGCGCGCGAACGACAGCGGGGAGGCGCGTGTCAGCCTGGGCCGGCTGGGCGACTTCATCGGCTTCCGCCTGCGTCGCGTGCAGAACCAGCTCTCACGCAATTTCGCGGTCGTCTCGGCCAACGAGGGGCTGCGGTCGGGCCTGTTCTCGTCGCTGGCGATCGTCTCGGCCAATCCCGGCATATCGCAGAGCGAATTGTCCCGCGAAGTGGGGCTCGACAAGTCCGTGACGGTGACGATCGTCGACGAGCTCGAGAAGTACGGCTGGGCCGAGAGGCGTCGTTCGCCGAGCGATAGACGGCGGCATGCGCTGTTCGTCACGCCCGCGGGCGAGACCAAGCTCGAAGGCCTGTTCGCGCTGATGGAAAAGACCGAGGCGGCCGCGCTGCACCAGCTTACTGGCGACGAAATGCGCGTACTCAGCGAGCTGCTCGATCGCATGTACGAGGCAATCGTCCGCGACGATATCTAATGACCTGATCAAAAGTCTAATCGAAGGATAGTTGACTAATTCCACCAATTGCCGGAAAGTGATCCTGCCTGAGAGCCACCCGGCTCTTGGCGGTACGTCGAAATCGACGACCGTGCGGCGTGGAGACTGGATGCTTTAAGGCGGGGCGCGATGCCCCCGGTCCATCTTCCATGCCCGGCGCAGGTCAGGGTGACGCTTTTCAGCGGGAGGAAGACATGGCGACTTCGCGGAACTTCACGATTTACGGCTCGAGCCTGGCGCTCGCCGTGGCATTGCTTTCACCCGTTCAGGCGGCGGCACAGGATGCCCCTGCGGGCACGCCGGCCGACCAACTCGCCGATGAGGGCATCGTTGTCACCGGTAGCCGAGTGCGCGGCGAGGCGCCCGTCGGCTCGACCGTCACCGTGCTCGGCACGCAGGACCTGGCGGCTTCGGGCCGCGTCACGATCGACCGCGCGCTCAAGGAGCTGCCGCTGGTCTTCGACCTCGGCGTCTCGGAGAATTCGCGCGGCCAGTCGGGCGGCTCGGGCAACATCACCTATGGCAACTCGATCAACCTGCGCGGCATCGGCCCCAACGCGACCCTGATCCTGATCGACGGCCACCGCGTCACCAACAACAGCCGCTCGACCGATCCCTCGGTCCTGCCGACCCTGGGCGTCGAGCGCGTCGAGATCGTCGCCGACGGCGCCTCGGCGATCTACGGCTCAGACGCGGTCGCGGGCGTGGTCAACCTGATCCCGCGCCGCAGCCTCGACGGGGTCGAGGCTTTCGCCCGTGCCGGCATTTCGGGCGATGGCGACTATCACGAATATTCGATGGGCGCGGCGATCGGCAAGAAGTTCGAACGCGGCCAGGTGATGATCGCTTACGAGCACGTCGAGAAGTCCAGCCTGAACGGCCGCGATCGCAGCTTCTTCCGCTCGAACCAGACGTCTTCGGGCGGCAACGACTATTCGGTGCTGCGCTGCGCCCCCGGCACGATCCGTGCGACCCAGGGCGGCGTCACCACCAACTATGCGATTCCGGCAGGCGGGCTGACCTCGCCCGGCCAGCTCGTCGCGGGCACCAGCAACCGCTGCGACGATCTCCAGGGCCAGGACCTGGCGCCGCGGCAGAAGTACGATTCGGTCAACGGCACTTTCACCTACGACCTGACCGACTGGCTGACCGTCTTCGCCGACGGCTTCTACAGCAAGCGCGTGTTCGAGCGGCAGCCGGCGGCGATCAACGCCTCGCTGACCGTGCCGCAGACCAACGCCTTCTTCGTGCGCCCCGCGGGCTTCACCGGCACGAGCTATGCGCTAGACTACAACTTCATCCGCGACGTCGCCCCCAACACCTCGCGCGGCTACGGCGAATCCTGGCAGATCACCCCCGGCGTGCGGATCAAGCTGCCGCACGACTGGCAGTTCGAGGCGCTGATCGGCAAGGGCAAGACCAGCGACAATTCGAGCTCGTTCCTGGGCATCAACAACGCTGCGCTGAACGCTGCCCTGGCCAGCAGCAACCCGGCCACGGCCCTCGATCCCTATGGCCTCGGCCGCACTCAGGCCTCGGTCATCGCCGGCATCTTCAACCAGATCTCGATCAACCCCACCATCGGCCACTTCACGGGCTACGAAGCGCGCGTGAACGGCGCGCTGTTCGATCTGCCCGGCGGCACCGTGAAGCTTGCGGCCGGCTACGAAGGCCAGGAGTTCACCGTCGATCTGGGCATCGCCCGGGGCGGACCGACCACGCCGGTGACCTACACCTACCGCAGCCGCCGCGTCGACTCTGGCTATGCCGAAGTGCTGATCCCGATCTTCGGACCCGAGAACGCGACGACGGGCTTCCAGAAGCTCGAGCTTAACGCGGCCGTGCGCTATGACCGGTATTCGGACGTCGGCTCCACGACCAATCCCAAGTTCGGCGTGTCCTGGGTGCCGTTCGACGGGGTGAAGCTGCGCGGGTCCTATGGGACCTCGTTCCGCGCGCCGACCCTGCCGCAGATCTACGGCAATTCGAACCAGCTCTTCGTCCAGTCGTACCAGAACCCGGCCGGCGGCGCGCCGATCGTCGGCGTCGCCCAGTCGGGCGGCAACCTCAACCTCTCGCCCGAGACCGCGACGACCTGGTCGGTCGGCATCGATCTCGAGCCGGTACGCAACCTCAAGCTCTCGGCCACCTATTTCAGCGTCGACTACAAGAACCAGGTGATCGCGCTGCTGTCCGATCTCGCCGTGCTGACGCGGCTGTCGCAGTATGCCGGGACGGGCCTGATCGTTCAGGGCGCCGGGGCCGCGCCGATCGTCAACGGCCTTGTCGCCGGCGGCATGGCGGTGTCGGGCGCGCTGCCCAATCCGATCACGCTGTTCGTGGATGGGCGGAGCCAGAACCTGGGCCGCTCGATCACGCGCGGCATCGACTTCACCGCCAACTACACGATCCCGACCGACAGCGCGGGCACCTTCAACCTCAACGTCAGCGGCACCTACCTGACCGACTACAAGACCAGCCAGACGCCGACCGCGCCGATCATCAGCCAGCTCAACCAGATCTTCCAGCCGCTGCGCTTCAAGATGCGTGCCGCGCTGAACTGGGAAATGGGGCCGGTCAGCGCGAGCCTGCGCGCCACCCACATCAACGGCTACAAGAACATCGGCGTGACGCCGAACCAGTCGGTCGCCAGCTATACCCCGGTCGATCTCAACCTGGCCTGGGCGATCGGCGAGGACAAGCGGCTGACCTTCGGGCTTGAGGCGCGCAACCTGTTCGACACCAAGCCGCCCTACGTCAACATCGCGCCGAGCTCGAACGGCAGCGGCGGCTATGACGCGACGACGACCGATCCGATCGGCCGCCTGATCGCAGCCAGCGTCCGCGTGAAATACTGATGCACCGGCCGCTCGTCACCCTGATGCTGAGCGTGCTCGTCGCCCTCGTGGTGGGCGCCTTCGCTGCAGGGGTGGCGGCGGCGCAGGCGCTGACACCAGCGGCTGTGCCGTCGAGCTTCGGGCATTACCAGCCGCCCCCGACCTTCACCGAGCAGGTCACGACGACGCAATATCTGCCGCTGCGCGACGGCACGCGCCTGGCCGTGCTCGTCGCCCGGCCGGCCAGGGACGGCAAGCCCGTTGACGGCCGCTTCCCGGTCATCTGGCACCATTCGCTGAGCGCGACCCAGCAGGACGGCGACGGCGTCGGCCCGCGCAAGGGCGGGTTCGCTTCGATGCCCATGCTTACCGCCTACGGCTATGTCGTGGTGCAGGTGGCGCGGCGCGGCAACGGCCAGTCGTTCGGTACGATGCGCGGCTATCACGATCGCAACGAGGCGCACGACGCCTACGAGCTGATCGAATGGCTGGCGCGCCAGCCCTGGTCGAGCGGCGCCATCGGCCAATACGGCTGCTCGAACACCGGTGACGCGGCGATGCACGCGATGACGGTCAACGCGCCGCACCTCAAGGCGGTCTTCGCCGGCTGCTT
>SECS01000305.1 GCA_004211435.1 Novosphingobium sp.
GGCGCGGAAGCCCTCGAAGCTCTTGATGAGCACGACGCCTTCTCGCGAGACCTTCAGACGCTTTTCAGTCGTGTCCGACACGGCAGACCTTGTTCCAAATCGAGACGGGCCGAGAGCCCGCGTCATACGGCCAGCAAAGGCCGGGCCGGTTGGAACCTAGAGCAACACAATCGTCGCCAGGCCAAGGAAGATAAGGAAGCCGAAGAAATCCGTCGTCGCGGTGACGAAGACGGCTGACGATACGGCCGGGTCGAATTTCAGTTTCGACAGGGTCACGGGCGTCAGCACGCCTACGGTCGCCGCCACCACCAAGTTCAGCACCATGGCGGCGCCGATGACCAGTCCGATGCGCCAATTCTCGTCACGGAACCACAGGGCGGTGGCCAGACCGATCAGGGGCGCCAGGATCAGGCCGTTGGCCACCCCGACCACAAGCTCGCGCAGGAAGGTCCGCATGGCGTTTGAGCTGTTCAGCTCGCGCGTCGCCAGCGCCCGAACCGTTACGGTGAGGGCCTGCGTCCCCGCATTGCCGCCGATGGCGGAGACGATGGGCATCAGGATCGCCAGGGCGACGATCTGCTGAATGGTGCCTTCAAACCAGCCGATGACGCTGGCGCCGATGACCGCGGTGCCCAGGTTGATCGCCAGCCAGGGTACGCGGCCCTGGACGATCTCCACCACCGAAGAGCCCCGGTCCTCGTCGCGCACACCGGCCAGGCGCAGGATGTCCTCGCGGTTCTCCTCCTGGATGATGTTGACGATGTCGTCGACGGTCACCTGGCCGACCAGACGTCCCGCTGCATCGATGACCGGCGCCGAGATCAGGTGGTACTTCTCGAAGATGTAGGCGACCTCTTCCTGGTCCTGATCGACGGCGATCTCGTTGATCGGCTCCATGATGTCGGTCAGGCGCGCCTCGCGGGCGGCGCGCAGCAGGCCGCTGACGGGAATACCGCCCACGGGGCGGTTCAGCGGATCGACGACATAAACGTCGAAGAACAGCTCGGGCAGGTCGTCGCCCTGAAGCCGGACGTGGTCGATGGTGTCGCCGACCGTCCAGAACTGGGGCGCGGCCATCACCTCGCGCTGCATCAGGCGGCCGGCCGAGTCCTCCGCATAGCCCAGCGAGCTTTCGATCGCGGCGCGGTCGGTCTCGGGCATGGCGGCCAGGACGCGCTCGCGCTGGTCGTCCTCGAGGTCTTCCACGACGGCGGCGGCGTCGTCGGAATCCAGCTCCTGCAGGGCCTCGGCCAGGGTGCCGTGGGGGACGCGCTCCAGCACCTCCTCGCGGATGCCGTCGTCCAGTTCGGGCAGGGTTTCGGCCAGCAGTTCCGGCGGCAGCCACAGGACGACGACGCCCCGGTGCTCGGCCGTCAGGAAGCCCATCAGGTCGGCGACGTCGGCGGGGTGCAGGTCTTCGAGCAGGCCGCGCAGGCCCATGCCATCGGCGGCGTCGGCGGCGTCGACCACCTTCTCGACGAAGGCGGCGGTGAGGACATAGTCCTCATCGAGGGCGACGTGGTCCTCGGCGTCGGGCCGGGCAACGGTGCTGGTCACGCGGTCGCCCCCCTTGTTGTAGTCTTCTCGTTGGAGTCTGACGCAGATTCGCCTTTGAAAACAGTTCCGGATGGTGCGGTCGAGAAGACTCGAACTTCCACGGGTTGCCCCACAGCGACCTCAACGCTGCGCGTCTACCAATTCCGCCACGACCGCTCGCATCCGGAGG
>SECS01000306.1 GCA_004211435.1 Novosphingobium sp.
GCTCCAGCGCCACGCTGATGGCGAAGTGGGGCAGGGCGTGCATGAAGTTGGTGGTGCCGTCGATCGGATCGACGATCCAGGTGTGCGACTTGTCGGTGCCCTCGACCATGCCGCGCTCTTCGCCCAGGAAGCCGTAGCCGGGGCGCGCCTTCAACAGCAGTTCGAACAGGCTCTCCTCAGCCTTGATGTCGGCGGCGGTGACGAAGTCGCCGGGGCCTTTGCGGGACACCTGCAACTGCGAGACTTCCCCAAAATCACGCAGCATCGGTCGGGCGGTCTTTCGAACCGCGTCGATCATGACGGAAACGAGGGCGGAGGCGAGGGCCATGGCGGAATCTCCTGGTCCGCATGTCCTTCACAAGGCGGTCAGCCCGGACATGCGGAGAAGTTCGTGGATCGCCCCTGGGGGGCGGTGATGGTGGTTCGATCAGTCCGCGCGGCGAACGTATTCGCCGGTCGAGGTGTCGACGATGATGCGCTCGCCGGCCGACATGTAGGGCGGGATCATGATGCGCACGCCGTTGTCGGCGATGGCCGGCTTGTAGGAAGACGAGGCCGTCTGGCCTTTCACCGTCGGCTCGGTCTCGGCCACGGTGACGGTGACCTGATCGGGCAGC
Source organism: Novosphingobium sp. (assembly GCA_004211435.1). Taxonomy (GTDB): domain Bacteria; phylum Pseudomonadota; class Alphaproteobacteria; order Sphingomonadales; family Sphingomonadaceae; genus Novosphingobium; species Novosphingobium anseongense. Next base: position 618 of record SECS01000306.1, read on the forward strand.
GACAGGCCGATCGGGCGGTCCTCGTGCATCTCGATAACGACCTTCATGCCGTCCTGCAGGTAGGGGATCGAATCCTCGCCGACCCAGTCCTTCTGAAGTTCGATCTGCTCGTAGGTGGCGTCGTCCATGAAGACCAGGGCGTCGCCCTGCTCGTACAGATACGAGAAGTCCTTCTGCTCCAGGGTGACGCGCTCGACCTTGTCTTCCGAGCGGAAGCGTTCGTTCAGCTTGTTGCCGGTTTCGAGGTTCTTGGCCTCGACGTTGGCGAAGGCGCCACCCTTGCCGGGCTTGACATGGCTGGCCTTGGTCACGACCCACAGGCCGTTGTTATGCTGCAGGACCATGCCGGGCTTGATGGTGTTGCCGTTGATTTTGGCCATGTCGGGATCGCTGAAAAGGTGGAGGCGCAACGCCTGATCGCGCGCCGAGCATCAGCGCGCGAAATCGGCCGCGATCCCTAGAGGATAGGCCTCAAAAGGGCAAGGCTGGCGCCGCTCAGTGCAGGGTGCGCTGGCCGGACGTCGCCTGTTCCGTCTTGCGGTGGATGAAGTTGGCGACGCGCACGCCGGCGCCCGTCGGTGCGGCGATCTTTCCGGCCGCCTCGTCCAGCTTGCGGGCCTCGAAGGCGAACGCGGCGGCCAGGCCGGCCGATGACATGGCGGCGGCGATCTGGCTGCGCAGCGATGACGGGCGCAGGCCCAACCAGATGGCGTTGACGGTCTGGGCCGCGAACCACAGGCCCATGGCCAGGGACCGCTCGCGGCTGGTCGGGGCGTTCCAGACACGGACGGCCGACAAGGTCGTGGCCGAAAACACCGCCGGCAGGATCAGGCTGAAGGCGCCGCGCGGCTTTTCGGTCACCGGCATGGCGCGATCACGCACATTCTTCATCGTGCGGCGCGGCTGGATCTGGCCGGACGCAAGGGCGGTGGCCAGCAGCGCGAAGCCGACCGTCAGGGCGACGCCGGCCACGACGTGCGTGGCGCTGCGCCCCTCGCTGTTCAGAAATTCCTGTGCGCGGTCGCCCACGTCGTCGAAGATGTCGTCGATGTCGGTCATGCCGCGCTCCCTCGCCTGAAAGATCGGAATGGCCGGGC
>SECS01000024.1 GCA_004211435.1 Novosphingobium sp.
ACCTGTCGGACGCCCGCAGCCGCATCGAGGACGCCGACTACTCGGCCGAAACGACCGCGCTCGCCAAGGCCCAGATCGTCAGCCAGGCTTCGACGGCCATGCTCTCGCAGGCCAACCAGAGCCAGCAGAGCGTCCTTTCGCTGCTCCGCTAAGAGCACCGACGAGACCGAATACGACACCTAACGACTACAGAACCGATTGATCGACTGCCGCGGGTCCCTTCCCCGCGAAACACCAGAGCCCGGCGTCCTAGCCATGTCCGCCGGGCTCGCTTCTCCGTCAAACAGGCGCGACTAGTTCCCGCGCCTCCGTCGGAAGCAGGCGATCGACAGGACAAAACAGTCGGTCCCTTCCCGGCACTCGAGCTCGGTGGCCGCCATGACCACCGGGCTCTTTTCTTTGCGGGCTCGCGCTTCCGTGTCCGGTTTCGCCTTGCGTTCACGCCGCGCTGAATCGTGGACGAGGTGCTTGCGGCCTCTCCCCAATCCCGTCCGAACGCCCTATCTGGCCTGCATGGCCCGCACCCCTGCCGGAACTCCCCACGACCCCCGAGGCGCCGAACGCTTCAACGAGGATCGCGCGACCTATACCGTGCGGGGCTCGGACCAGCCCGATCTCGAGGCTGGCGTCGCGGCGATCCGCGAGACCGTGCGGACCTTGCCGGCGCGGCCCGGCGTCTATCGCATGCAGGATGCGCGCGGCGAGGTGCTCTACGTCGGCAAGGCGCGCGTGCTGCGCAACCGCGTGGCCAATTACACCCAGGTCGATCGCCTGCCGCTGCGGCTCAAGCGCATGATCAGCCAGACGCGGTCGATGACGATCGTCACGACCAATTCGGAGGCCGAGGCGCTGCTGCTCGAGGCGCAGCTGATCAAGCGCTTCCGGCCGGCCTACAACGTGCTCCTGCGCGACGACAAGAGCTTCCCCTTCATCCTGCTGCGCGCCGATCACGCCTTTCCGCGGATCACCAAGCATCGCGGCGCGCGCAAGGCCGTGGGCAATTACTACGGGCCTTTTGCGAGCGCTGGCTCGGTCAACACCACGATCAACGCGCTGCAGAAGCTGTTCTTGCTAAGGTCCTGCACCGACAGCTTCTTCAGCCGGCGCGATCGGCCCTGCCTGCTCTACCAGATCAAGCGCTGCTCCGCCCCCTGCGTCGATCGCATCGATCAGGCCGGCTATGCCGAGCTCGTCTCCGAGGCGCGGGACTTCCTCGGCGGCAAGAACCAGGCCGTGCAGAAGAAGATCGAGGCGCAGATGCGCGAGGCGGCCGAGGCGATGGACTTCGAGCGTGCCGCGATGCTGCGCGACCGGCTGCGCGCCGCGACCTTCATCCAGGGCAGCCAGGCGATCAATGCCGAAGGCCTCGGCAATGCCGACATCTTCGCCATGGCCTGCAAGGGCGGGCAGGTCGCGATCCAGGCCTTCTTCATCCGCGGAGGCCAGAACTGGGGCCACCGCGCCTTCTTCCCGACGCACACCGAGGGCCTGTCCGAAGAGGAGGTGCTGACCGCCTTCCTCGCGCAGTTCTACGAAGAGGTGCCGCCGGCGCGGACGATCCTGATCGACCGCGCGCTGCCCGAGGCCGAACTGGTGGCCGAGGCCTTCCGCGAGGCGGCGGGCGGCAAGGTCGAGATCTCGGTGCCGCAGCGCGGCGATCGCAAGCGGCTGATCCAGCAGGCGACGCGCAACGCCGCCGAAGCGCTCGACCGGCGCATGGCCGAAAGCGGCAGCAAGGCCAAGATCATGCGCGAGGTCGCCGACTTCTTCGAACTGCCGGAGGTCCCGCAGCGGATCGAGGTCTACGACAACAGCCATATCCAGGGCGCTCACGCGCTCGGCGCGATGATCGTCGCCGGGCCCGAGGGCTTCCTCAACGGCCAGTACCGCAAGTTCAACATCAAGACCGCCCAGACCAACGACGACTTCGGCATGATGCGCGAGGTCATGGCCCGCCGCTTCGGCCGCGCGATGACCGAGGACCCGGACCGCCAGAGCGGCACCTGGCCCGATCTCGTGCTGATCGACGGCGGCAAGGGACAGATGTCGGCGGTGCGCGAGGTGGTCGAGGAACTCGGGGTCGAGGACCTGCCGCTGATCGGTATCGCCAAGGGGCCGCACCACGGCCGCGACGGGCGCGAGGTGTTCCACTTTCCCGATGGCCGCGAGAAGATGCTGCCGGTCAATTCGCCCGTGCTGTTCTATCTCCAGCGTCTGCGCGACGAGGCGCACCGCTTCGCCATCGGCGCGCACCGCGCCAAGCGCAGCCGCGCGATCACGGCCTCACCGCTGGACGAAATCCCCGGCATCGGTCCCGCGCGCAAACGCGCGCTGCTGCTGCATTTCGGCACGGCGGGGAAGGTGCGTGCGGCCAGCCTCCACGACCTCCAGCGCGCGCCCGGCGTCAGCGCGGCCGTGGCCCAGACGATCTACGATTTCTATCACCCGAACGGTTAGGCGATCATCAGCATCTCGGGCGCGACGCCGACCCATTCGACATAGGACGGCGGGCTCACCCAAGGAGCGCGGGTCTTGCCGCGGAAGCGGCGCAGCAGGTCGGTGAAGCCGCTGACCTCGGCCTCGAACTCGATCTGCGAGACGCGGTTGTCGTCGAGGATTCGGGGCAGGGCCAGCAGGTTTGCACCCTTGCGCGCGAGCCCGGCCTGGCAGGTCGTCGCGCTCTTGATCGCGGCGTCTTCCAGCACCGGGCGATGGGTGTGGTGCCAGCGGCCGCTCGGATAGCAGAAATGATCGAGCGGTCGGCCGAGCAGCGGCTCGATCGCCGCCCGGTTGTCGCGCAATTCGGTGGCTGCGGCGATGGGGCACTCGGGGAATTGGTGGCGATGGGTGTGGAGCTCGATCGCCATGCCCCCGGCCTCGAGTTCGCGCGCCTCTTCGGGGGAGATCAGGCTGAACTGGCGGCCCTTGCGGATTTTCGCGTAGTCGACGTCGAGCGCTTCGCCCAGACGCTGCGACAACGCGACCCTGCCGGCTTCATCGAGCTGGGTCGTGCCATGGGCGAAGATCTGCGCACTGGCGGCCGCGCGGTTTTCGGGTGTGAGATCGAATGCCGACGCTTCGGCCAGCGCCGTGACGCCGAGCCGTGACAGGTCGACCCGGCGCTTCGGCGATTTCCAGCACATGTAGTCGACCGCGAGTTGGAAGATCGGGGTCGACTTCTCGAAGTAGTAGGATGTCAGATAGAGCGTGGAGGGGAAGGCGTAGCGGTGCAGGACTTCGCGCGCGATGGCGTGGACGCTGTGGAAGCCGTCGTCGATCGTGATCGTTACGGGATCGCGCGGCAGGCTGCCGTCGGCGAGCCGATCGACAGCCTCGCTCAGCGGCAGGACCGTATAGCCGTGATCCTTGAGATAGCGCATCCGCCGGTCGAGGAAGCCGCGCTGGACGAACAGAGAACCACGGAACTGGTCTTCATCGTCAAGCGCGAAGCCGTGATAGCAAAGAATGCGAAGATCCTGGCGCGTGAAACGCCGTGCCAGAGTGAAAAGCCCGGCCAGCTTGCACAAATGGAATATCGTAAGGATCAACCGTCGCTTGATCACTGCCGCCACCCGTATTCCCAGCGGGGCATCCCTGATACGCCCCTTCAGGGCACCGGCCTATAAATTCAACCGTTAAACAACCGATGTTTTTTGGCCTAAGGTGCCCTTCGGAAACACTTTATTGCAATTGGTGGGGCCGTGGAAATCAGGGCTCGCGGCGGCCGGGCTGGGTGATGATACGGTCGCGTGCGGCGCGAAGATCACCCGTCTCGATCTGCTTGGCCAGGCGTTCCTTGTCGCGCGCACGGTACATGTCCTCGGCACGGTCGATGTCCTCGGGGCTGACGTCGAGCCCTTCCAGCGCCAGCCGCGACATCTTCATCGCCGATTCGAGCACTTCGCGCACCACCGCGGCGGCGGGCGTGTTGCCGAGCCGTACCGAGGATCGGCGATCGTAGCCGCGGATGTAGATCGCCGCGCGCGGGAAGGCCTCGTGGACGGCTTCGACCATCTCGGCGCTGAGCTGGTCGCCGTCGAGGCAGAACAGAATCAGTTCGGCTTCGGCGGCCCCGGCCTGGCGCAGCAGATCGAGCCGCGTACCGTCACCGAAATAGACCTTGGCGCCGAAGCCGCCGGCGATATCGATCATCTCGATGTCGGTGTCGATCAGCGTTACCGGGATGTTGCTGGCGATCAGCATCTGCGCGACGGTTTGGCCGAAGCGGCCATAGCCGACGACGAGGGCGTTGGCGCCGTCGGCCTCGGGGCCGTCGCGCTCTTCGGTGCGTTCGACCGGGGCCTCACGGAAGCGCTTCGTGGCGGCCATCAGGAACGGCGTCGTCGCCATCGACAGCGTGACGATCGCGCCGAACAGGCTCGCCGCGTCGGAGGCGATCAGATAGGCCTTCTGCGCCTGGGCGAAGAGCACGAAGCCGAATTCACCGCCCTGGCTGAGCAGCACGCCGAGCGCGAGCGCCGCGCGCCAGGTCATGCGGAAGGCCATGCCGATCGCGAAGATCACCAGCGCCTTCACCGCGATCAGCGCCAGCGCCATCGCGATGACGAACAATGGCCGTTCGGCGATCGCATGCAGGTTCAGCATCATGCCGACGGTGAGGAAGAACAGGCCGAGCAGGATCGAGCGGAACGGCTCGACGTCGGCCTCGAGCTCGTGGCGATAGGGCGAGTCCGCGAGCATGACGCCGGCGACGAAGGCGCCCAGCGCGGTCGACAGGCCCAGCGCTTCCATCAGCGCGGCCGAGGCGATGACGGTGAACAAAGCCGCGAAGACGAACATCTCGCGCTCGCCCATATTGCCGATCAGGCGGAACATCGGCCGGATCAGGAAGCGTCCCGCGGTAATGAGGCCAGCCACGGCGGCAAAGGAATAGAGTGTCAGCAGCCAGCCCGGCGGCCCGCCCATGTCGGCGGGATTGCGGCTCATCGCCGTGATGATCGTGATCAGCGGGATGATCGACAGGTCCTGGAACAGCAGGATCGCGAAGGCGCGCTCGCCGAACGGCGTGCGCATGCGGCCCGAAGAGCGTAGCAGCGGCAGCACCTGCGCGGTCGAGGAAAGCGCCAGTGGCAGGCCGAGCGCGAGCGCCGCTTCCCAGGAAAAGCCCACGGCCAGGATCACGCCGGAAATCGCCAGACCGCAGAGCGTCACCTGGAGCAGGCCGAGTCCCAGGATATCGCGCTTCATTCGCCACAGGCGCGAGGGGTTCAGCTCGAGCCCGACGACGAAGAGCAGCAGGGTGATGCCCAGTTCGGCGATGCCCAGCTTGGACTCGGCATCGCCGACCATGTCGAGCACCTGCGGCCCGACGAGGATGCCCGCGACGAGGAAGCCCAGGGTCGCACCCAGGCCAAGCCGGCGGAACAGCAGGACGAAGACGAGCGCGAACCCGAGCAGCAGGAAACCGTCCTGCAGCAGCGAAGCTTCGGCGTCGTGCATCAGGCGGCGATAAAGTGCGGGAGGAGCATGGCCGCCTTCCTGCGCAATCGCAGCTTGGCGCACAAGCTATCCTGAAGTTTTTTTGATCTTCATGTCACAGCGACCGCGGCCGTTTCGTCATGTCGGTACAACCCAGCAAAGGACCTCTGACCATGACCCCCAAGCTCAATCCCTATACCGCCGCGCCCGAGATCATGAAGCCGTGGATGGCGGTGTCCGACGCCGTCAACACCAGCCTCGAGCACAGCCTCGTCGAACTGGTGAAGCTGCGCTCGTCGATCCTCAACGGCTGCGCCAACTGCATCAACATGCACGCCGCCGACGCCCGCATGGCCGGCGAGAGCGAGCAGCGGCTCTATCTCGTCGCGGCCTGGCACGAAGCACCGGTCTTTACCCCGCGCGAGCGCGCCGCTCTCGCCTGGACCGATGCCTTGACGAAGCTCTCGCAAGGGCACACCCATGACGCCGCGTGGGACGCGCTCGCCGAGCAGTTCACCGAGGAGGAGCGCGTGAACCTGACGCTGCTGATCAACGTCATCAATGGCTGGAACCGGATCGCCACGGCCTTCGGCTTGTGGATCGAAACCCCCGCCACGAAGAAGCTGGCGGCGTGATGCATCCGGCGACGCAGGAAGCGGCGGGGCATGAAAACGCGGCAGGCGTATTCGATCCGTTGCGGCCGCGGCTGACCCGCGTCGCCTACCGCATGCTCGGCTCGGTCGCCGATGCCGAGGACGTGGTGCAGGAAGCCTTCATCCGCTGGCTCGGCACCGACCGCGCGGCGGTGCGCGAGCCCGAGGCCTTCCTGCACCGCACGGTGACGCGGCTCTGCCTCGATCAGCTCAAGTCGGCGCGTCACCGGCGCGAAACCTATATCGGCCCCTGGCTGCCCGACCCGATCGTCGAGGAAGAGGAGGTCGAGGACGTGACCCTGCCGCTGATGCTGGCGCTCGAGCGGCTGTCCCCGCTCGAGCGGGCCGCGTTCCTGCTCCACGACGTCTTCGGACAGAGCTTCGACGAGGTCGCCGTCACGATCGATCGCGACGCCGCCGCCTGTCGACAACTCGCCAGCCGCGCACGCAGCCACGTGCGCGATGCACGGCCAAGGTTCCAGGTCGAAAAACAGCGCGGGCTGGAGATTGCCGAGGCGTTCTTTGCCGCCACCCGCAGCGGCGACATGACCGCGCTCGGCGCGATGCTGGCCAGCGACGTCTCCAGCCATTCGGATGGCGGCGGCAAGCGTCCGGCGGCGATGCGCCTGATCCAGGGTGCCCGCCAGCTATTGCGGCTGCATCGCGGGCTCTCGGTGATGTATCGCAAGTATCCCTCGCGCCTGGTGCGCAAGGGCTTCGTCAATGGCCTGCCGGGCTTCGTCACGCAGGAGGCCGACGGCGAACTGCAGACCACGGCGCTCGAGATCGAGGATGGCAAGATCGTGGCTATCTACGTCATGCGCAACCCGGACAAGCTGAAGCACCTGCACTGACCGCGCGATCCAGCGCCTGTGGACAAGTCTGTGGGCAAGCGGTGGGTAAGCTGTGACGGAAGCTGTGGAATGCGGTGGAGAACGGCGCTCAGCCGTCCAGCCCGGTCGGGTTGCGGCCCAGTTCGGCGCGCGCGACGAGCGCGAACGCGGCGCGACGTGCGCGGCCGCCTATGGCGATCGAGAGACGGCCGATCGCGCGGCGCTCGCGCCAGATGTGATCGATCATCGGATGATCGGCAGCGGCACAGCTGTCGCTCCAGGCGATGTCCGTCCGGTCCAGGATCGCCAGGTTCTCGCGCTGGAGCAGAACGCCCGGCGAGAAGCGCGCGTAGCGTTCGTCGAAGGCGGTCTTGAACGAGAAGGCGCCGGGCGACGCGAGGAAGGTTGCCAGCATCGCGATCGGCGCGCCGTCGAGCGACAAGGTCAGCCGCTCGAGCCGGCCGCGGGCCGCGGCGCCAGGAAGGCTGTCGCGGAAGAGTTGCGCGCTACCCGGTGCGGTCGCCAGCGCCGAGCCGGCCAGCCCCTTCCAGCCGGCCTGTTCGAGCGCGAGGAAATGCTCGATCCAGAGGGCAAGGCCCTCGGCATCGTCGCGGCGCTCGATCGTGACTTCGCCGAGTTCGGAAAGGCGCGCGAACTGGCGGCGCAGTTCCTTGCGCTTCTTGCCCGAGAGCGTCGCTTCGAAATAGGCCTCGGGCGTGTCCCGGCTGCACAGGAGCGCGCGCTCCTCGCGGTGGACGAGATGGGCATCGCGGCGCTGCTCGGCCAGGACCTCGACGAGCGCTTCGTGCAGGGCGCCTGCAAGCGGCATGTGTGCCAGATGCAGGAACAGTCCGAGCCCTGCCTGGCGATCGGCCCAGGTCAGCACTGCGCGCCAGAAATGGCGCTCGAGCCCGGCGGCGACGAGTGGCGCGCCGAGGAAGCAGTTGGCGTGGAGCCAGGTCGCGAGGTGGGGCAGGGGCTTGCCGTAATAGCGCCGCGGCCGGGCCAGCGGCAGGAGCCCGGCCAGTTCACCGGCGACCTCGAATCGCAGGATGACGATGCCGCCCTGCGGATCGAAAGCGGCGAGCGCGGGCAGCAGGTACCAGGACTCGAAGAAAGGATTGGGTTCGGCGGCGCAGACCGCGAGCGCGTCCCAGGCGACGATCTCGTCTGCGAGGCTCCGCCACGGCACGGCGTCGAGCACGAACGCGGGCTGGCGCACGGCCGCGGCGTCGGGCCGCGTCGCAGGCTTGGGGAGAGACCCGGCCTTGCTCGCCACGCTGGTACTTCCTTGCAACGGAAGCTCGCGCGCTCCCACCGTGGAACTAGCAGGCGAACGCCAACGAATTGCTAACGAAGGCCCAAAGCAAAACCCCGCCCGGATCGCTCCGGACGGGGTTCGCCATCACCTTTGCCGGGGGCTGAAGTCAGCCGGCGGCATGGCTCGCCAAGGCCGCCAGGAGAAGCAGCGCGACGATGTTGGTGATCTTGATCATCGGATTGACGGCCGGACCGGCGGTGTCCTTGTAGGGATCGCCGACCGTGTCGCCGGTCACCGCGGCCTTGTGGGCTTCGCTACCCTTGCCGCCGTGGTTGCCGTCCTCGATGTACTTCTTGGCATTGTCCCAGGCGCCGCCGCCCGAGGTCATCGACAGCGCGACGAAGAGGCCGCCGACGATGACACCCATCAGCAGGGCGCCGAGCGCGGCGAAGGCATCGGCCTGGCCGGCCACCGCCTCGATGACGAAATAGACGACGATCGGCGCCAGCACCGGCAGCAGCGAGGGTACGATCATCTCCTTGATCGCGGCGCGGGTGACGAGGTCCACCGTGCGCGCATAGTCGGGCTTGGAGGTGCCCGCCATGATCCCCGGATTGTCGCGGAACTGGTCGCGCACGTCCTTGACGACGTCGCCCGCGGCGCGGCCGACGGCGGTCATGCCCATCGAGCCGAACAGGTAGGGCAGCAGTGCGCCGAGCAGCAGGCCGACGATCACATAGGGGTTTTCCAGGCTGAAGCTGACTTCGAGCGTCGGGAAGAACTCCTTGAGATCGGTGGTATAGGCGGCGAACAGCACCAGCGCGGCGAGGCCAGCCGATCCGATCGCATAGCCCTTGGTCACGGCCTTGGTGGTGTTGCCCACGGCGTCGAGCGCGTCGGTCTTCTCGCGCACGGAGTCGTCGAGCCCCGCCATTTCGGCGATGCCGCCGGCGTTGTCGGTGACGGGACCATAGGCATCGAGCGCGACGACCATGCCGGCCAGAGCCAGCATCGCGGTGGCGGCATAGGCGATGCCCATGAGGCCGGCGAGCTTGAAGGCGATGACGATGCCGGTGACGATCACCAGCGTCGGCAGCGCGGTCGATTCCATCGAGATCGCCAGGCCCTGGATCACGTTGGTACCGTGGCCGGTTTCAGAGGACTTGGCGATCGAGCGCACCGGGCGATAGTTGGTGCCGGTGTAGTATTCGGTGATCCAGATGATCAGGCCGGTGATGACCAGCCCGAGCAGCGAGCAGTAGAACAGCGAACGGCCGGTGAAGCCGTCCCCATTGCCCAGATCCGGCCCGATCGCGATCTCCATGGAGCCGAGCGCATAGCTGATCGCCCACCAGATCGCCGGGACCGAAAGGACCGCGGTGACCAGGAAGCCCTTGTACATGGCGCCCATGATGTTCTTGGAGCCGCCGAGGCGGACGAAGTAGGTGCCGATGATCGAGGTGACGATGCAGACACCGCCGATCAGCAGCGGCAGCGCCATCAGCGCCGGGAGCAGGTCGCCCGCGCCCTTGAGCAGCAGCGCGGTCAGCACCATCGTTGCGCCGACGGTGACGACGTAGGTCTCGAACAGGTCGGCGGCCATGCCGGCACAGTCGCCGACGTTGTCGCCCACGTTGTCCGCGATCACGGCGGGGTTGCGGGGATCGTCCTCGGGAATGCCGGCCTCGACCTTGCCGACGAGGTCGGCGCCGACGTCGGCGGCCTTGGTGAAGATGCCGCCGCCCAGACGCGCGAAGATCGAGATCAGCGAGGCGCCGAAGGCGAGGGCGACCAGGCCATCGACCACGGTGCGATCCTCGCCGCCGACGGTGTAGCCGCCGGGACCGGTCAGGTACCAGTAGAACACCGCGATCGCGAGGAGCGCGAGGCCCGCCACGAGCATGCCGGTGATCGCGCCCGCGCGGAACGCCAGGGTCAGGCCTTCCTGCAGGCCCTTCTGCGCGGCGGCCGCGGTGCGGACGTTCGAGCGGACCGAGATGTTCATGCCGATGAAGCCGGCGACCCCCGAGAGGATCGCGCCGATCGCGAAGCCCAGCGCCGAGATGCCGCCCAGAGCCCAGCCGACGATGACGACGACGACCACGCCGACGATCGCGATCGTCGTATACTGGCGCTTCAGGTAAGCCTGTGCGCCTTCCTGAATGGCCGCTGCGATTTCCTGCATTTTCTCATTGCCGGCCGGGCTTCCTAGCACCTGGCGGCTGGTGACGAAGCCGTACAAGACGGCAAGCAATCCCAATACTATAGCGATTGTGACGAGATCCACGTAGGCCCCCTTCATCCTGTTTCCCAATGATTGCGCCCTTCTTTGGGGTCGCAAGTTGTCAAGGGCTATCGACTGGTCGGGGTACTTGCAAGCGTTTCGCCGCCGTTCTCTTCCGTTTGTCCTGGATCCGGAAAATAGGGCAGCGCTTCGACCAAAGTCGGCCTTGCTTGCCGGACTCCATGGTTTATGTGATGTTAACTGTATGGAAGTCGCACTGAAGAAGCTGTTCGTGGTGATGCCGCTGATCTTCGGGATCGGCTTCATCGCGCCGCTGATCGCGCAGACCATGGCCGCCTGGCACTGGGAGGCTCCGCTGGGGCTGACCCGCGTGAGCTTCGGCCTGACGGTGGGCGCGCTCTGGGGACTCTATGCGACGCTCCGCGGACGTTGGGTCTAGGCGATTGATTGGCGGGGGCCATGAACGACATCAATGACCTGATGCTGGGCGGCCAGGCCGTTGCCGGCGAACCGATCGAGGCGCTGACCCGCGAGGGGCCGGCAATCCCGCTGGCGCGTCCCGACCGCGATCTCGATGCCCATACGCGCAAGACGCTCGCGCAGATGGAGCGCGAGATCGGCCAGAAATATGGCGCGCACAACGTGCGGACCTGGCCCTACGTCGCGATCGCGCTGATCTGCTTCGCGGTCTTCGTGGCAACCTTTCCGCTGGCGATCATGGGCGTGATCCCATTGTGGCTGGGCTGCGCGATCAATTCGGTCTTCGTCGCAGGCGGCTATGTCGTCAGCCATGAGGCGATGCATTCGAACCTCGGGCGAGAGGGCACCAGGCAGCGCTTCTGGAACGAGCTGACCGGCTGGATCGCCGCGGTTCCGCTGATCCTGCCGTTTTCGATGCTCAAGGCGATGCACCTGCTGCATCACCAGTATACCAACGATCCCGACAAGGACCCCGACGCGATCCACTCCGCGTCGAACGTGTTCATGGCCGTGATCAAGTCCTGGCTCAACCGCCAGCCGGGCGCGGGCGGCACCGCCGCGCGCTGGCGCCGGCACATCGGCGAACTCGGCACGCCCGAGGCCAAGGCCGCGCTCAAGCACACGATGGCGATCCAACTCGTCGTGCTCTCGTTCTTTTTCGCCATGGCCTGGCAGGGCTATGCGATCGAAGTGGCGCTGCTCTGGTGGCTGCCGCGGCATATCGGCCTCAGCTATATCCACGCGGTGCTATCCTGGGCGCCGCACCAGCCGCACAGCGGAGTCGGCCGCTACGACAGCACGGCGATCATCCGCCACAAGCTCGGCCATTGGGGGGCATTGGGGATCGACTTCCATCTGGTCCACCATCTTCACCCCTATATTCCGGTTCACGCCTGCAAGGCCGCCTACCGCGAGATGAAGCCGATCCTCGAAGCACGCGGCGTGGACTGCAGCGCGCACTGATACGATCGCGGCGTCGTAGACCGCCTCAGCCGTGTTCGAAGCCGAGGCCGGCGCTCTCGTCGATCGCCGCACCGTCGAGCAGCAGCGGTGCCGCACCCAGCAACAGGACCTCGCCGACCGGATGGGCCGCGACCGAAAGCGCTGCGTCGCGTGGTGCGGTGAACAGCAGCTGGTAATCGTCGCCCCAGCGCAGCGCGTCGGCGCGGCGCGCTTGCGGCGCGGCGATCGGTACGGCCGCGCTGTCGATCGCCAGGGTGACGCCGCTGGCGCGGGCGATCCGCGCGGCGTCGAGCAGCAGCCCGTCGGAGACGTCCATCATCGCGGTCACCAGCGGCGCCAGCTTCTGGCCCTCGGCGAGCAGTGCCTGCGGGCGGCGATAGGCCAGGCTTTCTTCGCCATTGGCGCCCAGGCCGCTTTGCAATGCCTCCAATCCCATCATCGCCCCGCCGACGGGGCCGGTAATGTAGAGCCGGTCTCCCGGTTCGGCTCCGGCGCGCGAGGGGACGGGCCGATGCGTCGCCCGACCGATCGCGGTGAGCCCCAGCGCCTGGGCACCGTTGCCGGACACGGTGTCGCCGCCGAGCAGCGGCGCGCCGTAATGCGCCAGCGCTTCTTCCAGCCCGGCCAGGAACCGCGCGTCGTCGCCGCCGAGCATATAGCCGAGCAGCACGCCCACGGGCTCCGCACCCTTGGCTGCGAGATCGGACATGTTGGAGGCGACGAGCTTCCAGGCGACGTCGGCCGGATCCTGTTCGGGCAGGTAATGGACGCCAGCGACCATCACGTCATGCGTCAGCACGACCGCCTCGCCGCCGAACTCGACCACCGCACAATCGTCGTCGAGCCCGCGGGCGCCGGGGTGGCTTGCCATCCGACGCAAGGCGGCGATGAAGGCGAGTTCGGAGGTCATGCGGGTGCATTAGAGTGCGAGAAGAACTGCGCCAACCGCATCATGCATCCGTCGCCGTTTTCCAAGACGTCGTTGTTCCAGAAGCGGATGACCCGGTAGCCTTCGGTTGCGATCGCGGCGGATCGCGGGGCGTCGCTTTCGGGTGTGTGTTGTCCGCCGTCGATCTCGATGACGACTTTCAGCTGGTGGCTGGCGAAGTCGGCGATGTAGTGACGGATGGGCACCTCGCGGCGGAAGCGGGCCGTGGGGAAGTTTTCCTTGAGCAACCGCCACATGCGTTTTTCCGCTTCGGTCGGGTTCCGCCGCAGGTTGCGGGCGCGGCTGACCGAGATGGCGGGCGGGTGCTTCTTCACGGGCCGCACTCTACTTCTTCCCCGTGAAAGGGGGAAGCCGAGTGCATTCTCTTCACCTCCCCCTTGATGGGGGAGGGATACGGAGGCTTGAGACCCCGGACTTGTTCCGGGGGAACTAGCCGCAGTTGGGTGGGGGTGAGGGTGCCGGCGGGTGCTGCGCTTGCCGGCACCCTCACCCCCATCCAGCTACGACTAGGCAGCAAGCTGCCAAGTCTTCGCATCCTTCTCCCATCAAGGGGGAAGAATTAAGAGCGAACCGCCTTCGCCACGGCGTCGAGCACACCGTTGACGAATTTCGCCTCGCGCGCTTCGAAGAAGGCGTGGGCGACGTCGACGTATTCGCTGATCGCGGTGCCGGTCGAGACGTCGGGGCGGGCGAGGATTTCGTAGCTGCCGGCGCGCAGGATCTGCAGCATGGTCTTGTCGAGCCGCTCGATCTTCCAGCTGTCGGCCAGCTTGCTCGCGATCAGGTCGTCGATTTCGTCGCGGCGGGCGATCGCGCCCTTCACGACGTCGTCGAAGAACTTCACCTCGGCGTCGACGTACTGGCTGTCGTCGACCTCGTCGTCGATCAGCCCGCCGAGGCGGTGGCGGTGAAACTCGTCGAGCAGCGGCGCGAGGAGCGTGCCCTCCATGTCGTGCTGGTAGAGCGCCTGGACGGCGGCGAGGCGCGCGGCGGCGCGGGCGCGCGAACGACCGCCGCTCACTGGCCGAGCCTCACGGCAACAGAGCGCGCGTGCGCGGGCAGGCCCTCGGCCTCGGCCAAGGCGACGGCGGCAGGGCCGATCGCGTGGAGGGCGCTCTCGTCGAGCTGGATGAAGGAGGTTCTTTTCATGAAATCGAGCACCGATAGGCCGGAGGCGAAACGCGCCCTGCGGCCGGTGGGAAGGACGTGGTTGGGACCGGCGACATAGTCGCCGACCGCCTCGGGGGTCATGCGGCCGAGGAAGATCGAACCCGCGTGGCGGATCGCATCGGCGAGCACCTGCGGATCGTCGACGGCGATCTCGACGTGTTCGGCGGCGAGCGCATTGGCGAGCGCGGGGGCTTCGTCGAGGCTGGCGACCTCGATGATGACGCCGTGGGTGTTCCAGGACTCGCTGGCGACGCGCGCGGTCTGGAGCAGGGCGAGTTCGACGCCCACCCTGTCGGCGACGGTGTCGGCGAACAGCGGATCGTCGGTGATCAGGATCGACTGCGCGGCGGGATCGTGTTCGGCCTGGCTCAGCAGGTCGGCGGCGATCCAGTCGGGGTCGTTCTGGCCGTCGGCGATGACGAGGATTTCGCTCGGCCCGGCGACCATGTCGATGCCGACGACGCCATAGAGCTGACGCTTGGCTTCGGCCACCCAGGCGTTGCCGGGGCCCGTGACGACGTCGACCGGGCGGATGCGCTGGGTGCCATAGGCCAGCGCGCCGACCGCCTGCGCGCCACCGATGCGCCAGATCTCGTCGACCCCGGCGATGTGGGCGGCGGCCAGGACCAGCGGATTGATCTTGCCCTTGGGCGTCGGCGTGACGACGACGAGGCGTTCGACCCCGGCGACCTTGGCGGGGATCGCGTTCATCAGCAGCGACGAGGGATAGGCGGCGCGGCCGCCCGGCACGTAGAGCCCGGCGGCATCGACCCCGCGCCACTTGGCGCCGAGGCGCACGCCGGCCGCGTCGGTATAGTCGCGGTCCTCGGGCAGCTGGGCTTCGTGGTAGGAGCGGATGCGCTGCGCGGCGAGTTCGAGCGCGGCGCGCAGTTCGGGATTGAGGTTGTCGTAGGCCTCGCGGCAGTCGGCCAGCTCGATCCGCCAGTTGGCGTCGTCGGCCAGCGAGTGGCCGTCGAAGCGCTGGGTCAGTTCGGCGAGCGCCGCGTCGCCGCGGTTGCGCACCTGTTCGAGGATCAGCGAGACGTCGCGCGCGACGTCGTCGTCGCTCTCGCGGCGGTCGCGGACCAGGCGCTGGAAGGCCTTGTCGAAGCCCGGATCACGGCTGTTGAGGCGCAGCATCTTAGGCGGCCTTCGCTTGTGCGACGAGCGCGCGGAAGCGCTCGACCAGCGCGCCGACGCGTTCGTCGGTCTTGAGCGCGGCGCGGTTGACGATCAGCCGCGCCGAGATCTGCAGGATCTGCGAGGTCTCGACGAGGCCGTTGTCCTTGAGCGTCTTGCCCGTTGAGACGAGGTCGACGATGCGGCTGGCGAGGCCGAGACCAGGGGCGAGCTCCATCGCGCCGTTGAGCTTCACGACCTCGGCCTGGATGCCCAGCTTCTCGAAGTGCTTGCGCGTGAGATTGGGATATTTGCTGGCGACGCGCAGGTGGCTGGCCGAACCGTTGCCCGACTCCTGCCCGACCGGCTCGGCGACCGACAGGCGGCAGTGGCCGATGTCGAGATCGACCGGCGCATAGAGGTCCGAATAGGCGAATTCCTCGACCACGTCCGAGCCGACAATGCCGACCTGGGCGGCGCCGTGGGCGACGAAGGTCGCAACGTCGAAGGCGCGCACGCGGATCAGGCGCATGTCGCCGAACTCGTCGCCCTCGCAGGCGAAGGACAGCGCGCGCGACTTCTTGTCGTGGAACTCGGCTTCGGGCACCACACCGGCATGGGCCATCAGCGGCAGCGCCTCGTCGAGGATGCGACCCTTGGGCACGGCGAATGTCAGCGGCTTCAGCATCGGCCGCGCATAGTCGGCGACAGGCGAAAGGGCAACATGGAGCAGGCACCGAGCAGCATCAGCGTGGCACAGGCCTTCGCCAACCAGGTCGCCTATTGCCGCGCCAACGACGCGCCGATCACCGCGCGCGTGGTCGCGGCATTGGCCGCGCAGCTCGACGATCCGCAGGCGGGCGCCTTCGTCCGCCGCATCCGCGACTGGCCGGGCGCGCCTTTGGCCGATGCCCTGCCGCTGCGCGCGACCGGCGGGATCCATGCGCTGCACCAAAGCGGCCGTGCGCCCGAACTGGCAGCAATCTATGCCGACGAGCCCGCTGACGATCGCGCGGTACTGGCCGAAGTGATCGGCGCGCATGAAGCCTTCCTTGCACCTTGGCTCGACGGGCCGCCGCAGACCAACGAGGCCGGCCGCTCCTGGGGCTTCGTCGCGGCGATGCTGTGGCTGGCCGACAAAGGGCTGCCCGAGCGGTTCCAGTGCCTCGAGATCGGCTCGAGTGCGGGCATCAACCTGATGCTCGATCGCTACGGCTACGACCTCGGTGGGGTGAAGGTCGGGCCCGAGCAGGGTGCGGTCATGCGTTTCGCGCCCGAATGGCAGGGGCCGCCGCCGCCCGACCGGGCGATAGACGCGGTTTCGCTCAAGGGTTGCGACGTCGCGCCGCTCGATCTGACCGATCCTGCGCAGGCGCTGAAGCTCAAGGCCTATGTCTGGCCCGAGCATGCGGTGCGCTTCGAGCGGCTCGACGCGGCGATCGCCGCGGCGCGGGTGCAGAAGCCCGATCTCGTGCGGATGAACGCGGCCGATTTCGTCGAACAGCAGCTGGCCCTGCCGCAGGAAGCGGGCACCACGCGCATGCTGATGCATTCGATCGTCTGGCAATACGTTCCCGCCGATCAGCAGGCGCGGATCACCGCGGCGATGGAGGCGCATGGCGCTGAGGCCACGCTGGAACGCCCGCTGGCCTGGGTCGCTCTCGAGGCCGATCGGACCTTGCTGCAGCACGGATTGCGCGTGCGCTACTGGCCGGGCGGCGAAGAGGCTGTGCTCCTGGCCGGTGCCCACGCCCACGGCGCGCGGGTGGAATGGCGCGGCTGACCTGTAGCTACTGCGGCCTTCGCGGCCGGCCCATGCCCGCCAGACGCCAGTTGGTATAGCGCCGCAGCAGCCGTCCCAGCCACCAGCCGCGGCGTTCCATGCGTTCGATCCAGCCGCCGTGGTACGAGCCCCATTCCCAGAGCGCCACGAAGGCGAAGGTCAGGGTCGAGCCCGCATAGAACAGCAGGGTCGGCGGATGCGTCAGCCACCCCCAGACCACGAGCGCGGTCGCCAGCAGCAGGCCCGCGGTGTGCGAGGGCGGGAACCAGGCGTTGCGGCTGGTGATCCGCTTGAAGGTCATCGTGCCGCCGAGGAACAGCGCCATGCCGCCCGCGGTGACGAGCAGGAAGTCGCCGTGGACCGGTTCGAGCGGATGCGCGAGCGTCAGCTCGTCGGCGACCGCGATCAGGATCACGCCCGCAACGATGGGTATGTGCCAGTAGGTGAAGGCATCGCGCCCGACGATGCCCGGATGTTCATGGTGCTCGATATGCTCGGCGCCGCGTTTGGCGCCGACGTCGAAATAGACCCACCACATCGCGAAGGAGCCGAGGAAGGCGGTGAGGAAGGCGAGGATCGTCGGCAAGGTCGGTTCGAGCTTGCCGAAGGTGGCGCCGGTGATCAGCACGCCTTCGCCGAGCGCGATGATGATGAACAGCGCGCAGCGTTCGGCCATGTGGCCGCCGGCGATCTCCCAGTCGTCGGGAGTCGAACGGCCGAGCCGCGGCACCCAGTAGAAGAAGATCGGCCCCAGCGATTCGATCGTCAGCGCCGCCGCCCACCAGGCCATACGTTCGGCAGGATCGGCGGTCAGGCCGCCGATCAGCCAGAGCGGCGCCGAGGCGACGAACCACAGGGTGATCCGCACGAGGCTCCAGTTGTCGTCGCGCGTCCACTCGCCGCAGACCCAGGAGACGTAGAGCGAGCGGCCGATCTGCAGCGTGCTGTAAGCCACCGCGAAAGTCAGGCCGGCGCCGGCAAAGGCGTGCGGGATCGCGCTCGACAGGATCAGGCTGACGACCATGACGAGTCCGAGAAAGAGCCGATTGCCGCCGTGATCGGGATCGATCCAGTTGGTCGCCCAGGTCGTGTAGATCCAGGCCCACCAGACCGCGAGGAACAGCATCGCGGTCTGCAGCGCGCCCACCCAGTTCAGGTGTTCAAGGAGACCGTGCGAGAGCTGGGTGATCGCGAAGACGAAGACGAGATCGAAGAACAGCTCGATATAGCCGACCGCGGCATGGCTGCCATGGACCTGGCGGACGAGCGAGCTGCCCGGGCGCCTGGCGCTTTCGGGCGCGTCGCTCACGGGTAGGAGACGATCTTGGGCCGCCCATCGGGCAGCGGAATGAATTCGGCCTCGTCGCCGGGCACCTTGGGGAAATTGCCTGCACGCCATTCGAGCGCGGCATGTTCGATCCGCTCCTTCGACGAGGAGACGAAGTTCCACCAGATGTGGCGCGGGCTGGCGAAATGCTCGCCGCCGAGCAGCATCACGCGACCGCCGCCACCCGAGGTCAGCTTGAGCGGCACGCCGGGCGCGAGCACGGTCAGCTCGTAGAGTTCGAGCGCGACGCCATCGATCCGCGCCTCGCCGCCGACGAGCATGACCGCGCGTTCGTCGGCCTCGGCATCGATCGGGATCGCCGAGCCGGCATCGAGCAGGATCTCGGCATAGATCGTCTCGGCATACTGCGTGGTCGGCGCGGTCTGGCCCCAGAGCGTGCCCATGATGACCCGCGCACGCGCGCCGTGACCTTCGACCAGCGGCAGGCCGCTACGGCTCTCGAAGGCGGGGGCGATCTCCTCCTTGCCATCGGGCAGGGCGAGCCAGGTCTGCATGCCGTAGAGCGAAGGGCCGCCCTCACGTTCCGTTTGCGGGCTGCGCTCCGAATGGACGATGCCCGTGCCTGCGGTCATCAGGTTGACCTGGCCGGAGCGGATCGTCGCATAGGTGCCCAGGCTGTCCCGGTGATCGATCGCGCCTTCGAACAGCCAGGTGACCGTGGCAAGGTTGATGTGCGGATGCGGGCGCACGTCCATCGCCTGGCCCGCGTCGAGCTTGGCCGGGCCGAACTCGTCGACGAAAATGAAGGGGCCCACCATCTTGAGCCGCGGCGAGGGGATCGCGCGGCGCACGGTGAAGGCGCCGAGATCGTGCGCGATCGGCGTGACGGTCTGGAGGATGGGGCCGGACTGCGAATCGGTCATGCGCGGATTCCCTCGCTGGATTGGAGCGCCCTGGCGATCAGGTCGCGGATGTCTTCGGGAAAGATCGTCTCGGGCCAGTCGGCGATTTCGTCGGGCGCAAACCAGCGGTGCTCGAGCATGACGCTGCGCTCGAGCTCGGTATGGCCGCTGACATCGATGTCGGGCAGGGCGGTGCGCGCCCAGAAGAAGTGTTCGAGCGAGCGCACGGGTTCGTGCTGCAAGGTCACGAAATCGTCCTCGCGGACGTGGTCTAGCGGCACCGGCTCGGCGCGGATGCCGGTCTCTTCCAGCAACTCGCGCCGCGCGGCATCGGGAAAGTCCTCACCGGGATCGCATTCGCCGCCGGGCGCGGTCCAGAATGGCTTGGACCAGCTCGGCGTATAGCGGAACAGCAGCAGCCGGCCGTCGGGGCCGAACAGCAGCACCCGCGCCGCGCGGCGAATGCGGCGAGGCGCGGGCTCGGTCACTCGCCCCACCATTTATTCATTGGGTGCTCGCGCCTTGATCGCGAGAGCGTGGACCCTTTCGCCTGGAATGTCGCCGAGCGCGCGGTTGACCATGCGTTGGCGTTCGAGCCGCGAGACGCCGGCGAACGCCTGGCTCTCGATTTCCACCGTGAAGTGCGATTCGCCGCTGCCGTCGTGGCCGGCATGGCCATGGTGCTTGTCGCTGTCGTTGATCACGTCGAGGCGCGTGGGGGTGAATGCCTGGGTCAGGAGTTGACCGATTTCTTGTGCGAGTGGTCCTGTCATATCTTCACTTCTAGCCGATCTGTTGCCATCTGCCACCCGGTGAGACACGACAGATTCCACGGCCGACACCAGACCCAGGGACGGACCTGCCACGCACCGAACTGCGACGAGGCCGGCGAATTCCGCGCGCCCGGCGGGCGGGCACCGGGATTCGACGGGCCTGGCGACTATCGCTGGTTCTGCCTGGACCACGTACGGGCGTTCAATTCGGGCTACGATTTCTTCCATGGCATGACTGCCGAAGAGATTCTCGAGGCGCAGTCGCCGCTCCACGGCTGGGAACGCGAGACGCGCGCCTTCCGCCCCAACGGCAATGTCGACGCCGCGCCGCACTGGGCCAATTTCGCCGATCCGCTCGAAGCGATCAGCGCCCGTGCCAAGGCACACATGCGGGCGCGCCAACCGGTTCAGCGCCAAGACGGCATCGTCCTTTCGCCCGAACAACGCCGTGCGCTCGACGTGCTCGGCCTGCCGCTCGACGCCGATCGCAAGGCGCTGCGCAGCCGCTATTCGGAACTCGTGCGCAAGTACCACCCCGACCGCAACGGCGGCGACCGCGGCTACGAGACGCGGCTGCAGGAAGTGGTCGAGGCCTATCAGTTGCTGCGCAAGGCGGCAGCTTTCGCCTGATCTTCCCGGACAGCACGGGCGCACGCTTCCTTCACGTTTTTCGGTCAGGGTGCCAGGCTCAACGTGCTAGCGAGTAGCCTATGCCTGCGGTTCCACGATCGATCCTCGCGCTGAGCCTCGCCGGTCTGGCCGGGGCCGGCGTGGCGGCCGCCGCAGCCTCGGCCGCGCGCGACGAAGCGACGCCCAGGATCGTCGCCGAACCGGTTGCCACGGTCGAGGTTTCGGAGCCGGTCCGACAGGTTTCGAGCGGACCGGTACCGGCGCGCGACGACATCTACCCCTTCTACATGCCGATGAACGGCCTGCATCGCCCGGCGATCACGCTGCTCGTCAAGTGCGACGCGTCGCGTGCGGCGGGGCGGGAAGTCTATCAGGGCCGCGACGGTGCCTCGCTCTACGGCCGGGCCGAGGGTGGCTACGAATTCGTCTACGAGGCGCTCGACGGTGCCGGTCGACCTTGTGTCTATCCGTTCTCGCCCTGGATGCCCGACATCGTCGGAGCGCTACAGGGCACGCAGTACATCATGCGCTCGTCGATCCCGGGGCGGCAGGTAACCTTCCGCACCGACGGCGAGTGGGCGGCAATCAACCTGCGCATGTTCGAAGTCGGAACGCAGCGCGTCCATTTCGAGATGCGCGACATCGCACTCGACTTCCCCGGCGCCATCCAGCGCATGGGCGCGCTCCATCTCGAAGTGGTCGATACCGCGCGGCCCGGCCTGTTCACGGCGGTCTTGCGCCGTTCGAAGATCTTCGGCGGCAAGAACGCGATCTTCGTGCCCGGGGGCGAGACCATGCTCTACGTCGAGGACAGCGAGATCGCCGGAAACGTCGGCACCAACGTCGACCAGGAGCACAGCACCTACATCAATGGCACGCTGGTTTCGCACTTCCGCCATTCGACCTGGCGCGGCCAGCGCGCCTGGAAGGACCAGGCGAGCGGGCACCAGCTCAAAGACAAGGCCTACCTGCGCGTCTACGAGGACGTCACGGTGGAGAACACACCCAACGGTGGTCCGCCTTCGGCCATGCCGCTCGCCGACATCTCGGCCTTCGGCTTCACCTGGACGAACGGACTGCACCTCAAACGCCAGGCGCCTGCGCAGGAGCCGCGCGAGGGGCTCGTCGATCTGCGCACCGAGATCGTCTACGGCGCGCGCGACCACTATCCGTGGAATCTTTTGGTCAGCCCCGACTGGCGCATGCCGGCGGCGCCGCTGACCGCGCTCGACAAGGTCTATCTCTCGGTCTTCTTCAACACCACGGTCGAAAGCTTCCGGCCCGAGCCCTTCGTCTTCGCGCTGCGGTCGCAGGGGGACGCGCTGGGCGGCGACAACGGCGACATCGTCGAGGGAGACGACCGGACCACGCGCGCCCAGCAGCGGATGGTCTCCCTCGCCTTCGACACCGAGGGACGGATGCAGCGGGTCTATGCGCCCGGCGGCTGGACCTACGTCAACCCCGCGCTTCCGGCCGGTGCCGAATGGGTGACCGATCGCGACGCCTTCATCCGCCACGCGCTGGGGCTGATCGGGCGGTAGTCATCAAGATCCTCCCCTTGCAGGGGAGGATCTTTGTCTCAATCCGCCTCGCAGAGCGCCTTGAGCTGGTCGGCGCAGACGCCCCAGCCTTCGACGAAGCCCATCTCCTCGTGCTGCTTGGCGGTTTCCGCGCTCCAGTGACGGGCGCGGGCAGTGTAGCGCGTGCCTTCGCCTTCGGGCTCGATTTCCCAGATGCCGATCATGAACGGTCCCGCGGGCTCGAAGTCGGTGGTGACGGCATCGGTGGTGACGAAGCGCTTGCCCTCGTCATAGGCCAGATAGACCCCGTTCTGCGGGCTCTGCTCGCCGTCGGGGCCGTAGAAGGTCATGTTGCAGACGCCCATAGGCCGGCGGTCCTGCTGGTCGATCTCGGCGCGCCAGGGCTTGGGGCACCACCATTCCTCGGTGCGATTGACCATGATGTCCCAGACCTTGTCGGGCCTGGCCGCGATCAGGCGGGTAACGGACAGTTCGGTGTTCTCGGACATGCGGATGCTCCGGTGAAGAATGTCAGTCGCGGTCGGGCGCGCCGAGCGGGAAATAGGGGCGGAACGGCCGTGCCTCTTCGACGCAGCGCGCGACTTCGGGCAGCGCCAGCAGATGCGCGCGCCAGTGCTGGAGGCGCGGGAAGTCGTCGGCGATCGGATGGACCCAGTCGGCGTAGAACAGCGCGGGCGCGGCCGCGCATTCGATCAGGGTGATGTGGTCCATCGGCGGATAGTATTCGAGCCAGCCTTCGAGCCAGGCATAGGTTCGCGTCAACTGCTCGCGCGCTTCGGCGATGCGCGCCTGATCGGGGTTCGCGCCGTCGCGGATATATTCGTTCACGACGATCTGCATGACGTTCATCACGTAGTTGTCGAACACCCGGTCGAGCATGCGCATGCCCAGCGCGGCGCTCGGCTCGTCGGGCACGAGCACCTGGTTCCGCGCATGGCGCTGCGACAGGTATTCGATGATCGAGGTGGATTCGAAGATCACGTTCTCGCCGTCCTGCAGCACGGGGAACTTGCCCAGCGGTCCGGCCGTCGCGATGAACTGCGCGTGTTCGGGATGGGCATCGTCGACCACGCGATAGTCGAATTCGATGTCGTTCGCGTAGAGCGCGATCAGCACCTTCCAGGTGTAGGACGAGAAGGGGTGGCC
Source organism: Novosphingobium sp. (assembly GCA_004211435.1). Taxonomy (GTDB): domain Bacteria; phylum Pseudomonadota; class Alphaproteobacteria; order Sphingomonadales; family Sphingomonadaceae; genus Novosphingobium; species Novosphingobium anseongense. The sequence goes on from SECS01000024.1 coordinate 23,176, forward strand.
GTAGAGCGCGAGCATTTCGTTTCCTTTGTTCGACATCGCCGCAAGAACGGTGATCGCCGGCCGGCGTGGCTGAGCCTTGCCTGGCGTTGCTATCGGCCTCGGGTCAAGCCCGGGACGACGCCCGTTTCAGGCATTACGTGCGGCTTCGATCCTGGCGATGTCGATCTTCTTCATCGTGAACATCGCCTCCATCGCGCGCTTGGTCGCGGCGGGATCGGGATCGTTGTAGATGTCGATCAGCTGGCGCGGGGTGATCTGCCACGACAGGCCCCACTTGTCCTTGCACCAGCCGCACTGGCTCTCCTGCCCGCCGTTGCCGACGATCGCATCCCAGTAGCGGTCGGTCTCAGCCTGGTCCTCGGTGCGCACCTGGAACGAGAAGCTCTCGCTCTGCTTGAAGACGTCGCCGCCGTTGAGCAGCAGGGTGGGGATGCCGATGACGGTCATCGAGACCATCAGCACGTCGCCCTCCTTGTTGCCCGGCGTGTCGGTCGGCGCGCGCTGGACGTGGAGCACTTCGGTGTCGGGGAAAGTCTCGGCGTAGAAGCGCGATGCGGGTTCGGCCTCGCTCGCGTACCACAGGCAGACCTGGTTCTTGGGATTGGGGACCTTGTCGGTTTTCGCGGTCATTTCTTGGCGTCCTCGATCAGCTTGTTGTCGACGGCCTTGGCGGCCTTGTAGCGGGGGCGCGCCTGGATCCGCTCGGCATAGGCGACCAGGGCGGGGCGCGGCGGCAGGATGCCGAAGTTCAGGCCCCAGTCGACCGAGCTCCCGACATAGACGTCGGCCATGGTGAAGCGCTCGCCGCAGACGTAGGGGCGGCTGTCGAGCATCGCCTCGAGCGTGTCCATCGTCCGGTCGAAGCTGCCCCAGCCGGCCATCATCTGCTGCTGGCCCTCGGGCTCGAACTTGAGCGCGCGGCTGGTGATCGACTGTTCGATCGGGCCGGCGGCGAAGAAGGTCCAGCGCAGGTAGTCGGCCCGTTCGTCGTCATGCGGCAACAGGCCGGCTTCTGAATGCGTCTCGGCCAGGTAGAGGCAGATCGCGGCGGCTTCGGTGATCACGTGATCTCCGTCCTCGGCGTGGTGGACGATCGTCGGCACCTTGCCCATCGGGTTGACCTCTAGGAACTCGGCCGGCTTGTCCTTCCAGTCGACCAGGACCTGTTCGTAGTCGGCATCGACTTCGTGCAGCGCCCAGCGGGCGATCTGCCCGCGCGACATCGGGTTGGTGTAGAAGGTATAGTCCGCCATGACTTACTGTCCTTTCGTGCCGACGAGCGAGAACGGCGCGCCTTGCGGGTCCATGCCGTTGATGATCCATTCGCCACCGGGCACTTCCATCGGTCCGTTGAACACCTGGCCGCCGAGCTCCTTGACCTTGGCTGTGGCGGTGTCGATCGAGCCCGGTACGCGGATGTAGAAATTCCACATCCCGACCGGCATGTCCGCAGACTTCTGCATCATGGCGCCGATCTGTTGGCCGGCGTGGTCGATGAAGCAATAGTCGCCCATTGGCCCCATCGGCATGATATCGTTGAATTCGAAGTGATAGTGCTTGGCGTAGAAGGCCTTGGCGCCTTCGAGGTCGGGCGACATGAGTTCGTTCCAGCCCACGCGCTGTTCGGCATGGCGGTCATAGACGTCGCTGCGAGCGTCGGCCGGGGCGCCGGCGGGCGGCCGGGGTGTCATGACATAGTGCGGTACGCCCTGCGGATCGGTGACCAGGGCGATCCGGCCGACCTCGATGTCCAGGGCGGGCATCAGCGCCTTGCCGCCGTCGGCCTCGATCGCCCGCACCGCCGCGTCGACATCGGTCACGTAGTGATAGCCGATCCAGCAGGGGCGGGCGCCGCCGTCGCACATCTGCTGCGTCAGCTTGAGCACCCCGCCGGCGTTGCCGCCGTCGCTGCGTTCGATCATGCGGTAGTCCATTCCGTCCGCTGCGGACTGCGGATCGGAATGACCGATGATCTTCCAGCCGACGACCGGGCCGTAGAAGGCCGCGGCGCCTTCGGGATCGGTGGTCATCAGTTCGTACCAGATGAAGGCGCCGACGGGGTTGGACATGGCTCAGGCTCCCACGGGCTGCTTGGTCAGTTCTACCACGGGGGCGAAGCTGCCATAGACCATGCGCTTGCCGTCGAAGGGCGGCTTCTCGTCCTCGAAGCCCTTTATGCGTTCGTCCTGCATCATCTTCTCGTGCGCGCCGTCGCAGGCCTCGCGCGATTCCCATTCGATGAACGAGAAGACCACGATCTCGCCCTGCTCTGCCTTCACCGAGCGGAAGAAGTCGGTCTGCTTGCCGTGCGACACGTCGTCCTGCCAGGCCTCGACCACGCGCTTCGCGCCATAGTCCTTCATGATCTCCCACATGTCGATCGCCGCCTTGCGATAGGCGGCCTGGTTGCCTTCGGGCACGGGCACGATGAAGCCCTGGACATAGGGAGCGTCGATCGCCGTGCCTTCGTCGACCAGCGGGGTGAAGCCGCCGTAGATCATGCGCATGCCGTCGAAGGGCATGGGGTTCTTCTCGGGATCCATACGCGGGTCGGTCTTTACGAGCTCTTCGATCCCGTCCTGCGCGGCCTGGTAGGTTTCGCGGTCGGGCCACTCGATCCACGAGAACACGACCGATTCGTCTTCCTTGCAGTCGACCGCGCCGAAGAAGTCGGTGGTGTGTCCCTTCTCGACCTTGTCCTGCCAGCATTCGAGAATGCGATTGGCACCCTCGTCCATGAACACGCCGTCGCCGAGATTGGCGTGGGCGATGAACTTGTCCTTGTTCGCAGTGGGCACCGCGAGAACGAAACCTTGTACGTAAGTCATCAAGCGTCTCCTTCCTTCTTCGCCCCCTTGAGCAACGCGACGATCGCCATCGCGTGCCCGTGGCCAAGACCGAACTCGTCCTTGAGTGCGGTCACGATTTCCCCGGCCTTCACGCCCGGCGCCAGGCCCGCTCCTGCGCCGAAGCCTTTGTCCTTGCCCCAGGCGCGAAAGCCCGCGGGGTTCTTGCCGGTCTTGGCTTCGATGTTGTCGAGATAGGCCTGGAAGCTCATGCCGGTTCCCCGAGCTTGATCGGCGCGCCGAGATCGGCGGCCTGATCTGCCAGCGCCTGGATAAAAGCGGGGCGCACCTCGCCGCGCTCCTTGTACGCCTTGAGCTTGGGATAGTCGTCGAGAATGTCGGTGTGACGAATCTCGCGCAGGACCGTGACCATCAGGATGTCGGCGATCGAGAAGGTGCCGGCGAGCCAGGTGTCGGGTTCCATCGCCTCTTCGAGATGGGTCAGCCGCACCCGGAGGAAGTCGACGAAGCCCGGCCGCGCTTCCTTGGTCCAGCCTTCGCGGGCGCGGAAGACGTCGACCCATTGCAGGTCCATCACCGCGGGCTCGACCGTGTTGAGCGCGGCGATCAACCACGAATAGGCGTCGCCGCGCGCCTGCGGCTCACGCGGGAGCAGCCGCTCGTCCTGCTCGCCGAGGTGAAGCAGGATCGCGCCGCTCTCGAACAGGCGGACGCCGTCGGCCTCGAGCGCGGGAACCTGCCCGAACGGCTGCCAGGCTTCGCGGTAACCGTCGGGACGCGGGGTCATCGCCTCGTAGATCTCGGTACGATAGGAGCGGTCGATCTCTTCGAGCGCCCAGCGCACGCGCAGGTCGCGGACCAGGCCATGGGCGAAGGCGGGCACGTTCTTCAGAGCGACGAGGACGGTTTCGGCTTGCGGGTCGATCGGCATGGCCGGTCTCCTTCGGGCTGTCAGTTGCCGGTGGCTGTCTGGCCGCACATCGCGTTCTCGGCCGCCTTGCGCAGTTCCGCTTCGCCCTGCGGCGCGTTCGGCAGCGGGTGTGCGATCGACCAGACATGGCCCCAGGGATCCTTCACCTGGCCATAGCGATCGCCCCAGAACATGTCGGTCGCGGGCATGACCACGCTGGCGCCGGCCTGGGCAGCGCGATCGATCGCGGCATCGGCATTGGCCACGCTGAGGTGCAAGGTCACCGGCGTGCCGCCGAGCGAATTCGGATCGAGCGCGCCCATCTCCTTCATCTCGTCGACGAGCATGACCATGGCGCCGTTGATCGTGATCGCGCCGTGCATCAGCTTCCCGTCGGGGCCGGCGAGCCGCATCATCTCCTCCGCGCCGAAGGCCTGCTTGTAGAATTCGATGGCGTCCGCTGCGCCGGCACAGACTAGGTGCGGGGCGAGGGCGGGCTGGGTGAATTCGGCCATGATCTGTCTCCCTTCCTGGTCGGATCAGTCGGCGATCTCGGGAACCGCGGCTTCACCGCTGGCGACGGCGGGATCCATCCACATGGTCTCCCAGATATGGCCGTCGAGATCGGTGAACGCGCGGCTGAACATGAAGCCGTGATCCTGCGCCGCGAAGACGTCGGGCTGGCCACCGTTCTGTTCCGCCGCGTCGAGGAAGCCGTTGACCTCGTCCTTGGACTCGCAACTGATGCAGAGAATGACTTCGCTGCTGTCGGTCGAGGGGATCGGGCGACTGGTGAAGGTCTTCCATTTGTCGTGGGTCAGCAGCATCACGAAGATCGTTTCGGACAGCACCATGCAGGCAGCGGTCTCGTCGGTGAACTTCGGTTCGTTGGTGAAGCCGAGAGCCGCATAGAAGCGCTTCGACCGGTCGAGATCGGTGACGGGCAGGTTCACGAAAATCATGCGGGCCATTGGCGTTCTCCTCATCACGCAGTTGCGCTGCGAATCATTCTTGCATTGTGATGCCGACGTGAGTTACTAAAAGCAACCATGGAGTTACAAAAAGAAACTAAGCCTGCTGAGCGTCACGGGAAGTGGTACGATGACGCCTGCGGCATGGCCTTCGCGCTCGAATTGGTGGGCGAGCGCTGGTCGCTGCTGATCGTGCGCGAGCTTATGTTCGGAGGAAGGCGGTTCTCCGACTTGCGGGCCGGAATGCCCGGAATCAGCGCCAAGGTGCTGACCGAGCGGCTGGAATCGATGGAGCGCGCGAAGATCGTCCAGCGCCGCCGGCTGACCACGCCGGTCACCGTGCAGCTCTACGAGCTTACCCCTTGGGGATATCAGGCCGAGGAGGCCATGCTGGCGCTGTGCAAATGGGCGGTGAAATCACCGCACCACGATCCCAACCTGTGGCTGTCGCCGGCCTCGCTGATGCTGTCGATGCGCGTGATGTTCGTCGCGGCGCGGGCCGAAGGCGTCGCCACCCGCGGCGCGATCCGCGTCGGCAAAGACGGCTTCGTGGTCGAAGTGGCGGACGGCAGGTTCCACGTCGCGCGTGGCGAGCCCGAGGTGCCCGAATTCGTCTTCGAGACGCCGCTGGCCACGCCGATCATCTTCACCGCCTATGGCAAGATCCCGATCGAGGATCTGGCGGCGACAGGTCTGACCGTCAGCGGCGATCGCGCGGCGGCGCAGCGCTTTCTCGACTGCTTCCAACTGCCCGAAAAGGTCTACTGAGGCTTCTTCGGCCGATAGGCCTCGACCTCGGCGATCTTGCGCCACGACGGGCGCTCGCCGACGCGCGCGTACCAGGCGGCGGTCCTGGGCAGGTCCGGCGTGATCCCGACATAGGCGAGCGAGCGGAACACCGAGGCGACGGCGATGTCGGCCAGGGTAAAGTCTTCGCCCAGCAGCCAGCCGCTCTCGGGCGCCACGCTTTCGATATAGGCGAAGCTTTCCGGCAGCTCGGCTTCGCCTTCGACCGCGAGCGCCTCGTCGCAAGGCAGTTTGAGCAGCTTGGGACCGACGAAGCGGTTGAACAGAATCTTGAGACCCGAATGGGCGAAGATCGTGTCGGCGAATTCGTCGAACCACATCGCCCGGCCACGCGCGCAGGCTTCAGCGGGCAGCACCGGCCGTTCGGGATGCCTGGCTTCGAGATAGGCGATGATCGCGGAGGAATCCGACAGGCCGTAGTCGCCATCGCGGAGAGCCGGGATCTTGCCGAAAGGGGAAATCGCACGAAAGGCCGCGTCCTGGGCGTGTGGGGGAAGCTGCGTCAGTTCGTAAGGGAGGCCCTTTTCCTCCAGGACCAGGCACAGCTTGCGGACGAAAGGAGAGATGATACCGCCGAAAACCTGCATCGAAACACCCGAACAATTGCAATTGCCGGGAAAGCTTATTGCAGTCGCGCGCGGGCGGCTATAGGCGTTCGCCGCGATGACTGACTCTTCCACCAGCACCACCCGTCTGCCCGCGCCCGACACCGAAGTGAGCGTGCGCGAGGTTTTCGGCATCGATATCGACATGACCGTGCCGGCTTTTTCCGAAGCCGACGAGCGCGTGCCCGATCGTGACGACAGCTACGTGTTCGACCCGGACACCACCCTGGCGATCCTCGCGGGCTTCGCGTTCAACCGCCGCGTCATGGTCCAGGGCTATCACGGCACGGGCAAGTCGACGCATATCGAGCAGGTGGCGGCACGGCTCAACTGGCCCTGCATCCGCATCAACCTCGACGCGCACATCAGCCGTATCGACCTGATCGGCCGCGACGCGATCGTGCTGCGCGACGGTCTGCAGGTCACCGAATTCCGCGAAGGCCTGCTGCCCTGGGCGCTGCAGACGCCGACCGCGCTGGTCTTCGACGAATACGACGCGGGCCGTCCCGACGTGATGTTCGTGATCCAGCGCGTGCTCGAGACCGAGGGCAAGCTGACGCTGCTCGACCAGAACCGCGTGATCCGCCCGAACCCGTTCTTCCGCCTCTTCGCCACGGCCAACACCGTCGGCCTGGGCGATACGAGCGGCCTCTATCACGGTACCCAGGCGATCAACCAGGGGCAGATGGACCGCTGGAACATCGTCGTCGGGCTCAACTACCTGCCGCAGGCGGTCGAGACCGAGATCGTCGGCAAGAAGGCGACGGGTATTCCCGAGAAACAGATTTCCGACATGGTCAAGGTCGCCGACCTGACCCGCCAGGGTTTCATCAACGGCGACATCTCGACCGTGATGAGCCCGCGTACGGTGATCACCTGGGCGCAGAACACCGCGATCTTCAAGGATCCGGGCTTCGCCTTCCGCCTGTCGTTCCTCAACAAGTGCGACGAGACCGAGCGGATGCTGGTGGCCGAATACTACCAGCGCGTATTCGGCACCGACCTGCCCGAGAGCGTGGTGGCGAAGGCCTGAGTTTCTAGATCCTCCCCGTTTTTCGCGCATCGCGAAAACAGGGAGGATTTCGCGGCTTACTCGTTCACCGCCCGCTTCTGGCCTGGCTTGAACTCGAGCTCGCCCGCAGGAACTGCGCGACTGTAGAGGAAGCCCTGCGCCTGGTCGCAGCCGTCCTTGCGCAACTTCTCGAGCTGTTCGCCATATTCGACGCCCTCGGCCGTCGTCGTCATCTTGAGTTCGTTGGCGAGGCTGATGACCGAGCGCACGATCGCCTGGCAGTCCTCGCGCTCGGCCAGCTCCGAAACGAAGCAGCGGTCGATCTTGATCTTGTCGAACGGGAAGCTGCGCAGATAGTTCAGCGACGAATAGCCCGTGCCGAAATCGTCGAGCGCGATCTTCACGCCGAGATCGCGCAGCTTGTGCAGGGTGGCGAGCACTTCCTCCGATTCCTGCATCAGCAGGTTCTCGGTGATCTCCAGCTCGAGCCGGCTCGGCAAGACGCCGCTCTGCGCCAGCGCGTTGACCACGACCGGGAGCAGGTTGCCGTCCTTCATCTGCGCGGGCGACATGTTGACCGCCACCGTCAGGTCCTCGGGCCAGCCGGCCGCTTCGGCCAGCGCGGTACGGATCACCCATTCGCCGATCTCGACGATGACGCCGGTCTCCTCGGCGATCGGGATGAACACGTCGGGCGAGACCGTGCCGCGGCTCGCGTGGTTCCAGCGCAGCAGCGCTTCGTAGCCCGCGGTGACACCGCGGTTGATGTCGAGCAGCGGCTGGTAGTGCAGCTCGAGCTCGCCACGGACGATCGCGGCGCGCAGGTCGAGCTCGAGCGCGCGGCGCTCCTGCATCTGCACCTGCATGTCGGGGTCGAACACGGAGATGCCGCGGCGGCCGCGCGACTTGGCGTTGTACATCGCGAGGTCGGCGGCGCGCAGCAGTTCGTCGCCGGTCCGGCCGTCGGTGGGCGCGAAGGCAGCGCCGATCGAGGCGCCGATCGGCATGATCTGGCCTTCGATCTCGATCGCATTGCCGACCGCCCCGAGCACGCGCTCGGCGATCGCGAGGCCCGCAGCGGGGGCATCGAGATCGGTCATCAGGATGACGAATTCGTCGCCGCCGAGGCGCGCGATCATGTCGCGCGGACGCACGACCTCCTCGAGCCGGCGCGAGATCTCGACGAGGACCTTGTCGCCGACGGCGTGGCCGTGACCGTCGTTGATCGCCTTGAAGTGATCGAGGTCGACATAGAGCAGGCCGATCGAGCCGTCGCGCGGGGTGCGGTGGAAGGCGCGGTCGAGCGTGGCGTTGAACAAAGTGCGGTTGGGCAGCTGGGTCAGCACGTCGTAATGCGCCATGAAGGCGACCTTGTCCTCGGCGCGCTTGGCCGCGGTGATGTCGGCGATAAAGCCGCGCCAGCCGATGGTCTGGCCCTCGCGCAGCACCGGGCGGCCGTTCATCGACCACCAGTTCTCGACGCCGCCGACGCGGATCGGCACCACGACGTTGCGGAAGGCGCGGCCCTCGTTGAACAGCTCGCGCAGGTCGCCCGCCTCGGGCGCATCGCCGATCAGCTCGATCAGCGACAGGCCTTCGAGTTCCTCGGGCTTGCGGCCGCAGGCATCGGCGAAACGCTGCGAGGGATGCCAGATCTGGAACTTCGAGCCGATCTCGTAGAGCCAGTCGCTGCCCTCGTCGTCGTACTGGTTGAGCAGCAGCTGGATCGTCTCGTTCGACTGGCTGAGCCGCCGATCCCAGCCCGTGCGGCCGAGCAGTCCGGCGCTGACCGCGGCCGCGCCGCTGGCGCTGGCGGCCAGGCCCAGGTGCGGCACCGACATGGTGGAAATTCCGTCGACCACCATCATTGCCACGCCGAGCGCGATCAGGCCTTCGATGCTGGCGTCGGGAGCGATCAGCAGGGCCGTGAGTAGTGCGCAGGCCCACCAGGCGGCGCGCAAGCGGATGACGCTGACGCGATAGCGCAGCGCGGTCTTCTCGTCGAAGCGCCGCGAGGCCTCCTTGTGGCGGACCGAGCGCTGCATCGCCATGATGCCGCACCAGCCAAGCACGGTGAGCAGGGTGAAGATCGGATTGGTGCGGGGGCCGACCAGCATCAGCAGGATCGCGAGCCGGACGGTCTCGAGCAGCGAAAGCGGGAAAGCGCGCAGATAGTCGGCGCGGCAGCGCGCGAACCAGTTCTCCTCGTGCGGCTCGACATGATGCCGCGTGAGCGCCAACAGGCTGAGCGGCGTCTCGACGATCAGCTTGTGCCCCGGCGGAGAAGAAACGACCATCCAGCAATGCCCCCAATGTTCCGGCCCGTTTCGTTGAACGGCCCGGCTTATCCCTATGTCTTCCAACTCGGGTGGGGCAGGTAAGCGAAGTTCCCTAGTATCTGGTTAAAGCACCTGTCCGGTGGGTAACCTTGCATTCATATCCGATGCATCTGCCGGATACTTGGCGCCGGTGAAGTAAAGGCCGTCTGCGGGCGCGTTGAGGCCCAGGGCCTGGCGATCGCGCGCCGCGAGGACTTCGGCCATACGCGCCTCGGGCCAGCGACCGAGCCCGACCAGCGCGAGGCAGCCGACCATCGAGCGCACCTGGTGGTGGAGGTAGGACCGTGCCTCGGTCTCGACGATCACCGCCTCGCCCTCGCGGCACACGTCGAGCCGATCGAGCGTCTTCACGGGGCTCGCCGACTGGCAATGGGCCGAGCGGAAGGTGGTGAAATCGTGGTGTCCGATCAGCGCCTGCGCGGCGCGATGCATCGCTTCGGCATCGAGCGGCTGTTGGACCAGCCAGGCCTGGCCGCGATCGAGCGTCAGCGGCGCGCGGCGGTTGACGATGCGATAGCGGTAGGCGCGGCCGAGGCAGGAAAAGCGCGCGTGCCAGTCGTCGGGCACCACCTCGCAGCCGATCACCGCGACCGGGGCGGGGCGCAGCTTGGCGTTGAGCGCTTCCTGCAGGCGGAACGGGGCCAGGTCTTTCTCGATGTCGACATGCGCGCGCATCGCCAGCGCGTGGACCCCCGCGTCGGTGCGGCCCGCGGCGTGCATGATTATCGTTTCGCCGGTGACGGCATGGGCGGCATCCTCGACCGCCTGCTGCACCGAGGGCCCGTGCGACTGCCGCTGCAGCCCCATGAACGGGCGGCCGTCGAATTCCAGGGTCAGCGCGAAGCGGGTCATTTCTGGCCGTGCTGCTTGAGCGAGCTACCCGCGGGGATCGGCTTGCCGCGCAGCAGTTCGGCGAGGTCCATCGCCGGCTTGCCCTGGCGCTGGATGCGTGTCGGACGCATCGCGCCCTGGCCGCAGGCGATCGTCAGCTTGTCGTCGATCACCGAGCCCGGCCAGCCACCGCCTTCGACGATCTCGGCAAAGAGCACCTTGTAGCGCTCGCCCTCGAATTCGAAGAAGGCGCCGGGCACGGGCGCGAAGCCGCGGACCTGGCGCTCGACCTGCGGGGCGGGCAAGCTGAAGTCGAGCAGGGCCTCGACCTTGTCGACCTTCTTGGCATAGGTCACCCCGTCCTCGGGCTGGATCTCGGGCGGATAGGCGGCGAGGTCGGACAGCACCTGTACGGCCAGCCGACCGCCGATCTCGGCCAGTTCCTGGGTCAGTTCGCCCGTGGTCTTGCGTTCGATCGGCGTGCGCTCGATCGCCAGCATCGGCCCGGTGTCGAGCCCCGCCTCCATCTGCATGATCGTCACCCCGGTTTCGGCATCGCCGGCCAGCACCGCGCGGTGGATCGGCGCGGCGCCGCGCCAGCGCGGCAGCAGCGAGGCGTGGATGTTGATGCAGCCGTGCCTGGGCGCGTCGAGCACCGCCTGCGGCAGGATCAGGCCATAGGCTGCGACCACCGCGACGTCGGCGTTCAGCGCGGCGAACGCGGCCTGTTCCTCGGCGCCCTTGAGCGAGACCGGGTGGCGCACTTCGATCCCGCGCGCCTCGGCCTCACGCTGGACCGGCGAGGGGGTCAGCTCTTTGCCGCGGCGGCCACCGGGGCGCGGCGGCTGGCTGTAGGCCGCGACGACCTCGTGCCCGGCCTCGGCCAGCGCGATCAGCGCCGGCACGGCGAAATCGGGGGTTCCCATGAAGATGACGCGCATATGCGAAAGGCTTTCCCTATGAGCGCATGCGCCCTATCTGGGCGGGGATGGCATCGCAAGAGATCGAGACCCTGACATCCGTCCTGTCGCGCCTGCCGGGGCTCGGCCCGCGCTCGGCGCGGCGCGCCGTGCTGTGGCTGATCAAGCGGCGCGAAAGCTCGCTGGTCCAGCTGCTCGACGCGCTCGCCGCGGTGCGCGAAACGCTCGTCGAGTGCCAGACCTGCGGCAATGTCGACACCAGCGATCCTTGCGCGATCTGTGTCGATCCGCGTCGCGACCAGCGTTCGCTCTGCGTGGTCGAGGACGTCGCCGATCTCTGGGCGCTCGACCGCGCGCGGCTGTTCACCGGGCGCTACCACGTGCTCGGCGGGCGCCTGTCCGCACTCGACGGGGTACGGCCCGAGGACCTGACGATCGGCCGGCTGATCGACCGCGTCGCCCAGGGCGGGATCGACGAGGTCGTCCTGGCGATGAACGCCACGCTAGAAGGCCAGACCACCGCGCACTACATCGCCGAGCGGCTCGAGGCCTATCCGGTGCGGCTGACCCAGCTCGCGCATGGCCTGCCCGTGGGCGGTGAGCTCGACTATCTCGACGAGGGGACTCTGGCCCAGGCCTTGCGCGCCAGAAGACCCGTCGGCTGATGTTGCGAATTTAAAGCTTCGCCATTATCTGGCCCTCATGGCCATCCGCGAAATCATCGAGATTCCCGACCCGCGTCTCAAGCAGGTCTCCGCCCCCGTCGAAACCTTCGACGACGACCTCAAGACGCTCGTCGCCGACATGTTCGAGACGATGTACGACGCCCCCGGCATCGGCCTCGCGGCGATCCAGGTCGGCGTGCCGCTGCGCGTGCTGGTGATCGATCTCCAGCCCGACGACGAGGATGCCGAGCCCGAGGTCTGCACCGCGCACGGCGATCACCACCACACGCACCAGCCGACCAGGAAGGAACCGCGGGTCTTCATCAACCCCGAGATCCTCGATCCGTCGGAGGAACTGTCGGTCTACAACGAAGGCTGCCTCTCGGTCCCCGAGATCTACGCCGAGGTCGAACGCCCCGCACGCATTCGCGCGCGCTGGCAGGATCTCGACGGCAAGGTCCACGAGGAGGAGATGGACGACCTCATGGCCACCTGCCTCCAGCACGAGATGGACCACCTCGAGGGCATCCTGTTCATCGACCACCTCTCGCGCCTCAAGCGGCAGATGGCGATCAAGAAGCTCGAGAAGCTGCGCAAGGCGGCTTGATC